>DJHY01000111.1:5371-5939 GCA_002433335.1 Rhodospirillaceae bacterium UBA6608
ACCGCATTGGCTGGTGTCGCAGCCAATGTGCGTGCCGGTCAGTTTCAGGGATTCTCGGATGAATTCGACGAGGAGCGTGCGGCCTTCGACCGACTTGGTGACCCGCTCGCCGTTCACGGTTAGGGAGATTTCTGGCATGGCCCTTTCAAACCTCAAGAGAGGCATGTCCTGGATGTTTTTGTGATGAAAGGCGTCGATACGCCGATAAATAATTGTATACAAATCCTATAACAGGACTCAGCCATCAGGAAAACCCGCTTGCCGTTACCAAATCACGACAAAATGCCTGAAAATACGCCCGTTTCGGACGTTTCCGCGATCATTCTGGCGGCCGGTCGGTCGACCCGGATGGGGCCGGTCAACAAGCTGACCGCCGACTACCGGGGGCGACCGCTGGTCCGCTATGCGGTCGACGCGGCGCTGGCCTCCAAAGTCGCCGAAGTGGTCGTGGTGACCGGTCACGAGGCCATGGACCTGCGCGATACGTTGGCGGGCCTGGACCTGCGATTCGTCGCGAACCCCGATTTTGCGGACGGCCTGGCGTCGTCGGTCAAGGCGGGAGTTACCG
>DJHY01000262.1:0-2514 GCA_002433335.1 Rhodospirillaceae bacterium UBA6608
TTTGTGCAGGCCGTTGTTGCGAAAAGAAAGAGAAACTATAACTGTTTATTGGACAGAGGAGAGCGGACGTGAGCCGAACCTATTCCGAACTGACGCGCCTGATCGAACGCTTGCATCGGCGCTTCATCGACGTGATCCGCGCTGAGTTGAACCGTCTGGGCGTCCGCGACCTGAACGGGGTGCAGGCTTTGCTGTTGGCCAATATCGGCGATGAAGCGATGGCGATCCGCGATCTGGTGGAGCGCGGCTACTACCAGGGCTCCAACGTGTCCTACAACATCAAGAAGCTGACGGACATGGGATACCTGACCCAGGAACGGTCCCAGCACGACAAGCGCTCGGTCACCGTGAAACTGACCGACAAGGCGCATGCCGTCGTTAAACAGGTCAAGGCATTGGAAGAGCACAACGCCAAGTCCTTCAGCGAATACATCGACGACCCTAAAGTTGAAGAGGTGTGTCAGGCGCTGCAGCGTCTGGAGCGGACCTGGGCGGATTACATCCACTACGGCGCCGAATAATCATCGCCGGTCCGCCAATGGGGAGGACGGACATGGGACAACAGGATACTCTGGCCGAACGCCTGGCGGCGCTGGCGGCGTCCTATGCAGCGCAGCTTCCTGCGACCATCAAGACCATGGAAAAACTGGCCGGGACCGCCCCGACAGACGCCATTGCGCTGCGTGATCTGGGCGCCAGCGCGCACAAGCTGGCGGGGTCCGCCGGGACATTCGGCTTACAGGACGTCAGCGATTGCGCCCGTCGGCTGGAGGCCGCCTGCCTTGCTATGGGTGAGGCAGCAAGCCGCGAGGCGGCGGATGAGGTTCAAAGAATTTTTGCCGAACTGAAGGCGATCGCAGCGGACCAGGCCGGTAAGGCCGGATCGACAGGCCACACGCAGTCGGCCGAAACCGGCACGATATTGGGGGATGCCGATACCGCGGTTCAGCACCGCGTTCGTCTGGCTCTTTCGAATGGCGAGGAAACGCATCGTTTGCGTGAAGCGCTGCACCGGCATGGCTTCGAGACGGTGGCGCTTCCGGCGCCAGGTATCGCGCCACAACCTGTTTTGGCCGTGCTGGCTGATCTGAACACGTCGAACGAAGAGGACGGAGAGGCCGAAGTGGAAGAGGCGGAGAAGCCGCCCGTGATCTATTTCGGGCCATCTGGAACAGACGGCGAATTGTCGGCTCGGCTTGACGCCGTGCGCCGCGGCGGGGCCGCATTTCTTCCCGCGCCCGTGGATATCGTTGATTTGCTGCGTGTCCTGAACAAATTGGGCGAATTCCACACGGACGAGCCGAGCCGCATTCTGATCGTCGACGACGACCCGGCGTCTGCTGCCTATGTCCGCTTGGTGCTGGAAAAAGCCGGCATGGTCGCGCATGTCGTCGAAGACGTCGCGAACCTGGAAAAGGAATTGGACGTTTTCGTGCCGGACCTTTTCCTGTTCGATCTCTATCTCCCGGATTGCACCGGTGCTGAGTTGGCCCAGGTCATTGGCCAGGATGACCGCTACGCCAGTATTCCGGTGGTCTTCCTATCTGGTGAGGATGAGCCAAACCGCCAGCTCGAAGCCCTTTTGGCCGGTGGGGCGGCGTTCCTGCAAAAGCCGGTGCGCGGCACGACCTTGCTGCCGTTGGTTCGGAACCTGACCCGGCGTTCCCGCAGGTTGCGCGGGGTCGCGTTCAAGGATCCGGTCTCGGGCTTGTACAACCACACGCATCTCAAGATGCAGCTGGACCATGAAACCAGCCGCGCGGCCCGCGATCAGCGGCACCTGACCTATGTCACCTTCGCGATCGATCACTTTTCGGCCTTCAACGCGCTGCATGGATATCCGGCGGGGGACATGGTGCTGCGGTATCTTGCTGCCGCCGTGACCGCCCGCATTCGGCGGACAGATGCCTGTGGCCGTTTGGCGGGCAGCCGGTTCGGATTGGTCCTTCCCGGCGCGACCGGGGCCCAGGCCGAGGATTTGCTGCATGATATCCGCGCAACATTGGCCGGACTTGAAGTCGTTCCCGGAAGAGGCGCCGGCGGTTTGACCCTAAGTTGCGGGGTCGCCGAATTCGGTGACGGAAAAGACGCCAGAACCTTGGTGGAGGCCGCAGAAGAGGCCCTGGTGATGGCGCGGAAGGCAGGGGGGGACCGGGTGGTTCACCCGACCGAAGGCAGCTAAAACCGGTTTAGATTACTGATCCCATAGCGGGGCCAATAGGCCGGTCAGGTCGTCTGCGTCATCACACATCAAAACAGGGAAGCCGGGTTCTTCCAAGGCAAGGGCTTGTTCGCGAGCGGAATCGAAATCCTTGTGATGAGAGCGCAAGTGCACCGCACCCGCCAAACCGGCGGATTTTCCGGCCTGAACATCGACCTCTCTGTCGCCGACGATCAAGGACTTTGCCGGATCGATGGGCAGAATGTCGAATGCCCGGCGCAACATGCCGTCGTTGGGCTTACGGTCCGGATGTTCCGAGGCCCGCAACAGGCCCGTTCCCCGCGGGTGGTGCG
>DJHY01000262.1:2815-3274 GCA_002433335.1 Rhodospirillaceae bacterium UBA6608
CCGTTCCCCGCGGGTGGTGCGGGCAGGCCATCAGGGCGTTGACGAAGGCATCCTGTTCGGCGAACCGGTCCCACATCCATTCATGCAGGCGGGCGAAATCCGGCCAGTCGTATTTACCCAGGCCGATCCCGCCCTGGTTGGTCACGACAACGACCGGGATTTCCCGCGCGTTGGCGGCGCGGATGGCCGCGACCGTGCCGGGCACGATGCGGGCTTCTTCGATTTTGTGGAGATAAGGCACTTCCTCGACCATGACGCCGTCACGGTCGAGGAATAATGCGCCGCGTTTGACCGGCCCCGGTGCACGGTTCACGACTTGGCACCAAATGTCGTCGTCTCCCGCGAACAGGGGGAGGGTGGCGTTGGTGGTCGTGGGCACGGGGCTGGCCGAAACGCCGGGATTAGCCCGTGAAGGCCTGAATGCCGGTCTGGGCGCGGCCCAGGATCAGGGCATGGATG
>DJHY01000262.1:3574-17188 GCA_002433335.1 Rhodospirillaceae bacterium UBA6608
CAGGATCAGGGCATGGATGTCGTGCGTGCCTTCATAGGTGATAACCGATTCCAGGTTAAGCATATGCCGGATGACGTGGAATTCATCGGCCACGCCGTTTCCGCCGTGCATTTCGCGGGCGGTACGGGCGATGTCCAGCGCCTTGCCGGTGGAGTTACGCTTAATCATCGAGATGTTCTCCGGCGGGCAGACGCCGTCGTCGAGCATCCGGCCGACCCGTAGGCAGGACTGCAGGCCGATGGTGATGTCGGTCATCATGTCGGCCAGTTTCTTCTGCACCAATTGGTTCGCCGCCAACGGACGGCCGAACTGCGTGCGGTCCAGGGTGTACTGACGGGCCGCATGCCAGCAGAATTCGGCGGCGCCCAAGGCACCCCAGGCGATGCCGAAGCGGGCCTTGTTCAGACAGCCGAACGGGCCGCCCAGACCGGAAGCATTGGGCAGCAGGTTTTCTTCCGGCACGAACACGTTGTCCATGACGACTTCGCCGGTCAGCGAAGCGCGGAGCGAGAATTTACCTTCGATCTTCGGCGCCGACAGGCCCTTCATGCCCTTTTCCAGGATGAAGCCCCGGATCACGCCGTCGAGCTTGGCCCAGATGACGAAGACGTCGGCGATGGGGGCGTTGGAAATCCACATTTTGTTGCCGGTCAGGACATAACCGCCATCGGCTTTTTCCGCGCGGGTCTTCATGCCGCCCGGATCGGAGCCATGGTCCGGTTCGGTCAGCCCGAAGGCGCCGACGAACTCACCCGTGGCGAGGCGCGGCAGATATTTCATGCGCTGTTCTTCCGAGCCATAGGCATAGATCGGATACATCACCAGCGACGACTGGACGCTGAGCGACGACCGATAACCGGAATCGACATGTTCGACCGCGCGCGCGATCAGGCCGTAGCAAACGTGGTTGACGCCGGCGCCGCCGTATTGTTCGGGAACGGTCGGGCCGAGGAAGCCGAGTTCACCCATTTCATTGAAGATTTCACGGTCGAACGTTTCATTGCGGAACGATTCCAACACCCGCGGCATCAACTTGTCCTGGGCGTAGGCATGGGCGGTTTCGGCGACCATGCGCTCGTCCTCGGTCAGCTGACCGACAAGATCGAAAGGGTCTTCCCAATTGAACTGGGGTTTCACCTGTTTGGTGTGGGCGGCTTCGGCTGAATCCGGCATCGGACTTTGTTCCTTTTCGCTTTCTTGATTTGCGCCAAAATGGGGGCGCATAAACTTGCACGGTTCGTCACCGCGAGCAAGAGGGCGCGAGCGCAGGTTTCCGCGCGTTTCGCCCCGTGAAACGGTAACTGGAAAAACGTTTAGCGAGGGGAGTCCGAGGCGACCCGGGCAGCGGACCAGCGATAGCCTTCGCGGCGTTCGTCGGCGGCATCGACGCGCAGGACGATTTCAGGCCGCCCGTGCAGGCGCTCGTTGGTGACGCGGAGCTGCGCGTTGACCTTAACCCCGTTGACCGGCCACCACTGATAGCGGCAGTCCTGGCCGTTGCCGAAACTCAGCTTCGTGCATTCCGAGGTCGAGGGCTTGCCCCACAAATTGCCGAGGTGTTCCGTGATTTCGCGTTCGCTATGGTAATGAAACGTCTGGGTATAGCTCAGGCGAAATGCTCGGGCGTCTTTGTGCGCTGACGAAAAATGCGCCGTAAACACGCCCTTGTCCGTCCGCATGACCCCGATCACCCCGTTTTGCGCGGCCTTCAGGGATTCCGGCGTCGGAATGATTTCCAGGAATTTGCCGTATGTCATGCCGATTTCGATCGGCCCGATGAAGAAGCTGGGTTCTTCAACCGAGTTCCTGAGCCGAGAAGAATACAGGCGCAGCGCCTGGGTGCCGATGTGTTCGGCTTCTCGGTTCTTGCTTTCCATGTCGGCCATTTGGCCGATCAGGTTGCTTTGGGCGACAGGGTCGACGGGCTCCGGTGCGGGGGAGGCAAGGTGCGCCAGCAACGAGAACAACCCGCCAAGCAACACGAAAACGATGATCAGCGCCCTGAACGGCCGAAAGCGACCGCGTTTCACCGCTGCGCTTCGTCCATTGCGTGCCATCGATCTGCTCCCACTTCGAATGTCCAACCGGCAGAAGTTGTCCTGCTTTCCACCGCAAAGGCGCTATGCCTTTGGTAATAGTGTACGCGAAAGGTGAAACCGTTCCGAAACATTAGTTTATGGACAAAATTCCATAAAATTTTAGCTAGTTACGAGATCGTCGACCTTGCGTAGGGGCTATGCCCTGCAGGGAAAAGGCGGTATAGCGGGACTATGGCGACGATTTCCAAAATCCTTGATCAATTTCGGACGAAAGGCCTGCGGGCCATGGTCGCGACCGGTCTTGCCGCGATGATGGTGGCGGGGTGCACCGCGCCAGCGCCTTATCTCTATAATCCCGCGCTTTATGACCGTGATCATGCCGATTTCGCCAAAACGCCGAAGACGATGAGCGCCCTGACAGTCTGTTATTCGAAATACGGCGCGACACAGGCGCAGGTCGCCAAGTTGGCCTCGGAAACCTGTGCCCGGTACGGGGCAGGCGTCACGTTTACAGGCAACACCTACACGCTTTGCCCGATGGTGACGCCCGTCGGGGCGCAGTTCGCCTGTGTCGGGGGGGCGTCGGGGAACTCGGTTGGACGTGGCGGGACGAGTGGCATTGCCGGGCAACCCGGCGCGCCTGAGACCGGCTTCAAGGAAGGTGCGCGCCCGATGGGTGTGTTGTTTGGACGCCCGCAAGGCGTAGACACGCCGGGCCCGTTGCCGGACTCTCCTGCGGTCCTGCCCACGCCATCCGAAACGACGCAATGATGTGGCGCGTCCTGGGACTGTAACCGGACGTGGCGGAAAGGTAATCGGGTTGCCGCAAGTTCTCGTCTACGCAGTGGTGATCGCGGTTGCGGCCTACGCCTTGGTTGTCGTCGGGATGTATGTCGGGCAGCGGGTGCTTATGTATCCGACGCGGGGGATGGCTGGCGATCCGGCGGCGGCGGGGTTGTTCGACGCTCAAGAAATTCAGGTCGAAACGAAAGACGGATTGCGTCTGCTTTCCTGGTATCAGCCGCCGACCTCGGGTCAGCCGGTGATCGTATATTTCCACGGCAACGCCGGAACGGTCGCCGGACGGGCGTATAAGGCCGCGATCTTCGCCAAGAAGGGCTGGGGCTTTCTGTTGGTCGAATATCGTGGGTATGGGGGGAATCCGGGAAAGCCCTCGGAAACAGGGCTGTACGAGGATGCCCGCTCTAACCTTGCCTGGTTAAGGGGGCAGGGCGTTCGTCCCGAAGATATGGTCATCTACGGTGAATCCCTGGGAACCGGCGTTGCGACCCATGCGGCCCGGGAATTGGCGCGGGCGGGAACGCCGGCGCGCGGCCTGATCCTCGAAGCGCCGTTCACGTCCATGGTCGACGTGGCGGCGGTGATCTATCCCTGGCTGCCTGTTCGTCGGTTGATCCACGACCAGTATGACTCCATCGGGAAAATCAAGGAAATCGCCGCGCCGCTGTTGGTGGTTCACGGCACGGCGGACCGTACCGTGCCGTTCGACCACGGGCAGCGTTTGTTCGAAGCCGCGCAGCAGCCAAAGACCGGTGCATGGCTGACCGGTGCCGGGCACGTGAACGTGTTCGATTTCGGCGCCGCGGACGCCATTGAGGAATTCGTGTCATCACTCGGTGACAAGGCCGAAAAGTAGGGGGCTGCATAGCCCCTTGATCGGCAGCGAAAGGCGGGCGTTCCGCCTTGTTCAATGGTTAATATTCCAGTAGGTTGTTTGATGTAATGGTGTAGCTGCGCCTTAATGGGCGCAGTGTGCCTGAGGTTCGCATCAATCGCGGGCCTTGGGCGCATTGAATTTGTGACGTCGAACGGAAAGAACCCGCGGGTAAATGTCGAAGATCAACCCGACCGCCGCACCGGCCATATCCAGCGTTTCGACCGCCCGCATGTCGGGTGCGTCGGCGGTGGCTGGTCGTGGCCGCATCGAGGAGATGAGCGGCAGCAACGCGCTGTCGTTCGACGCTGCGCAGTTCGGGTTCCAGAATGCGCCTGACAACGGGTTCCAGGATCAGCGCACTCTCTCGGATGACCGGCGCCGCAATCCGAACCTGGGCCGCGGCCGGTTCACCGCACCGAATGAGACCTTCGCCCAGATCATCCAAGCCGATGTGACCGCGCCGACCGCCTATGGCGAAGACGAAGGCCGTCCCAAGAACTTTGGTGGCCTCGTGACCAAGGCGATCGCCCGATACGAATTGAACGCCCAGGTCATTCACGGAACGCTGCCGCGGGTCGGGATGACCCTGAGCATGCGGTTGTAAGCCTTGCTGGCCTTTGGTTTTGAAGTGGACCGGCCGAAGGCCGGTATTTTTATGCCCGGGTATCCGATGAGGCCGGGGCGTGTTAATCTTTCGTTGGGCAATCGGCGGCCATACTCTGCCTGAATAGCCGCCGGTCCGCGCGGTGCGGAGACGATCACTCCGGATGGCCCCTGGCACTCCGGATGGCCCCTGGACGTATGGGCCCCGGAAATAAGGGCGAAAGCCATGCAAGCCGATGTAAACAGCGCCTTCGATGTCGCGTTCTGGTTCGCCGATACGGCTTTGGAGCAGAATGAGTATCTGCAGCCGCAGAAACTGCAGCGGCTGTTATTCCTTGCGCAGGGTTATTACGCGGTTCTGCAGAACGGGCGGAAGTTGATGCCGGCGGTCTTCGTGGCGGACGAACTGGGACCGATGGAGCCGAATATCTACGCCGGATTCTCCCGTGGACGGCCGAACATCGACGTCGAATTGTTCATCCCGCAAGAAATCGATGCCTATCTTGCCAGCCTGTGGCGGCGATTCGGACATGCGTCGATGGAACGTCTGAACCAGATTACCAAAGGGACGAGCGCTTATAAGCAAGCCCGCGCCAAGGGGGCGCGCACTGAAATCACCTTGGATGCCATGCGTTTGTCGTTTGTCCGCGCGGAAAATACGCCCGGCGTTCAGCAGGTTGTGAAGCCGAAAGTGTTCGTTACGCAGTCCGGTCGCCCGGTTCAGGTAAAAGCCTGGACCCCCGGCGCAAAAAGCTGATCATTTCGAAAATTATATATTAAATTTCAGTGGATTGCAGGCTTTCCCCAGGCAACCCGCTTGCGCACTCTTCAGACATGGCTAATATCTTTCTGGCTGGCCTTGCGGCTTTCCGGCTTCGCGCCGGAGGGAGGAGCCGCAGCAGGTCGGTGTGATTTAAAAAGGGACGAAAAACAACAAGATGAACGTCCGCATGAAATGTCTGGGAGGACACACATGAAGACCAAGGGTATGCTCACCGCCGCTTCCGCGGGTCTGGTGATCGCGGGGTTGATGCTGTCTGGGCCGGCGCAAGCCAAGGTCGACGGCGACACGATCATCCTCGGCTCGGCTATTTCCTTCACCGGGAAATATTCGACCAACGGTATCCACGCCAAGAACGGCTACGAGCTGGGCGTGAAGAAAATCAACGAGATGGGCGGCGTCAAGGTCGGCGGCAAGTCCTACAAGTTGAAAATTCAATATTATGACGATGAGTCCACGCCCCTGCGTACCGCGCAGCTGCTGGAACGCCTCGTCAACCAGGATGGTGTCAAATACTTCCTGGGGCCGTATTCGTCTGCCACGACCAAGGCCGCCGCGCCGATCATGGAAAAGTACAAGGTTCCGATGATCGAAGCCGAAGGCGCCTCGCGGTCGCTGTTCAACAAGGGCTACAAGTACCTGTTCGCGGTGCTGTCGACCTCCGAACAGTATTTGGCCAGCGCCATCGCCCTGGCGGCTGAGATTGCCGAAAAGAACGGTAAGAAAGCTTCCGACGTGAAGGTTGCGATGGCGTTCGAGAACGATCCGTTCTCGCTCGACGTGCGCGCCGGCGTGCTGGAAGACGCCAAGAAGTACAACATGAAGATCGTGATCGACGACAAGATGCCGCGCGATCTCAACGATATTTCCTCGACCCTGACCAAGGTTAAGGCGCTTAAGCCGGACCTGCTGGTGCTGTCCGGCCACTCCAAGGGTGCCGCGACCGGTGCGCGTCAGATCAAGGAAATGAAGATCGATACGCCGATGGTCGCCATGACCCACTGCGAAGCGGCGAAGATCACGTCCAAGTTCGGTGGAGCGACCGAAGGCATCCTGTGCCCCACGCAATGGTCGGAAACGCTGAGCTACAAGGACAAGTATTTCGGCAGCGCCGCCGATTACGACAAGCTGTTTAAGGCCACGTTCGACGGTTACAAGAACGTCCCTTATCAGTCGGCTCAGGCGACCGCTGCGGTCCTGGTCTGGAAGGAAGCCTTCGAAAAGGCCGATTCCTTCGATACGACCAAGGTTCGCGATGCGATTTCCGCGATCGAGATGGACACCTTCTATGGTCCGGTGAAGTTCAGCGAAGGCGGCAACAACGTTGCCAAGCCGATGGTGCTGCGCCAGATCCAGAACGGTTCCTACAACGTGGTCGCGCCGTCCAAGTGGGCGTCGCACCCCGTGACTTGGCCGCGTAAGGCTCAGTAATCCACGACTACTCCGCCGTGACGGAACGTCACGGGCAGTGATTTCGACACGCCCCCGGCCAGCGCCGGCCGGGGGCGGCGGTCGCTGCTCAACCGTTCCGTATTTCCGGCCATTCGCCGACACAGACGCCGTCCGTGTGAAAGCCTCCGTGTGAAAACCGACGACGTCTGCTTGAAAAGGGATTCTGCAGAGATATGTGGGACAACCTGACAATTTTGACCGCCGCACCGGTGTTCAATCTTCAACTTCTCCTCGACGGCTTGTTCGTCGGCGCGACCTTCGCCTTGGCGGCCTACGGGCTGGCTTTGGTGTGGGGCGTGATGAACGTGAAAAACCTCGCCCAGGGCGACTTCGTGATCATGGGCGGCTATATCGCCTGGTGGTTGGGCAAACAGGGGATTCACCCCCTGTGGGGCCTGCCGATCGCGATCGTCGTGATGTTCATTTTCGGCTGGATCATCTATGCCGCGATCATCCGCTGGGTGATCGACAAGGACCTGTTTACCTCGCTGTTGGCGACCTTCGGGCTCGCCATCGTCTTGGCCCAGGCGCTGAACCTGATGTTCGGGCCCGAGGTTCAGACTGCCGAAAGCGATTTCGCCATCCGCTCGTATTTCGATAATGCGGTCACGGTCGCCGATATCAAGCTGGTCGCCTTCGCGCTATGCGGCGTTTTGGCGATCGCGGTGGTCCTATTCATGAAGAACTCCCGCATGGGGCAGGCGATCCGCGCTACGGCGCAGGATCCGCGCGCGGCCCGGGTGATGGGGATCGATACCGACAAGGTCTATGCCTTCACGTTTTCGCTGAATGCCGCGATCTGCGGCGCGGCCGGGGCGCTGATTTCCATGATCTGGGTTATTCAGCCGTTCTACGGCATTTCCCATTCCATCCGTTCGTTCGTGATCGTCACGGCGGCCGGGTTCGGCAACCTGCCGGGCGTGATCCTGTCGGGCCTGGGCCTGGGCGTGGTCGAACAGTACGGCGGGTTCGTGCTGGGCGCGGAATACCAACAGGCGACGGTGGTCGGCCTGCTGGTCGCGGTCCTGATCTGGCGGCAGCTTGAAATGCGCCGTCTACGGCAAGTCGTGCAATAAGCCGAACCGGCAGTTAGGAACCTGAATACAATGGACAAATTCAATCCGAAACTTCATCTGCCGATCCTTATTTTCGGCATTGCCGCACCCTTCGTGGTGCCGGGCCTGACCATTCAGGTCGCGGTCCTTTGGGTCATGGTGCTGTTCGCCCTGACCTGGGACATGATGGGCGGGCAGATGGGCTACAACTCTCTCGGCAACATCCTGTTCTTCGGCTCGGGCATGTATATCTCGGCCATCGTTCAGGTCAGCATGTTCGCCGACGTGGGCGAGTACACGGCGGCCAGTGCCGCTGGAACGGGCGAGTTCCCCTATACGATTTCCCAGTATTTCTGGGGCTTGGGGCTCGGCATCCTGGCGGCGGGCTTCGGCTCGGCATTGGTGTCGGCCTCCATCGGCTGGACCATGTTCGGCCTGCGCGGCCCGTATTTCGCCATCGGCACCCTGGGCATCGCCCTGACGGCCGGTGAGTTGATGGGAACCTGGGAATGGATCGGCGCCGGCGGCGGTATGGCCATGCCGGTCTACCCCGGAAGCGCCGACGGCAAATCCCTGATGTTCTATTTCATGTGCTTCGGGGCCGCGGTCGCGACCTTCCTGTTCTGCCGCTGGCTTTATGCCACGCGGTTCGGCCTGGCCATCAACGCCATCCGCGATGATGAGCAAAAGGCCGAAGCGATGGGCATCCACACCCTGCGCTACAAGACCGTAACCTGGTCGGCATCGGCGTTTTTCCTGGGTATTTCCGGGGCCGTGTTCGGCAACATCACCGGCTTTATCGAGCCCTTGGAAGTGGCCTTTCCGGTCGCGACCTTCGGGATCTTCATGGTCGCGATGGTGCTGCTGGGCGGGAAGGGGACCCTGTGGGGGCCGGTCCTGGGGGCCGTTCTGTTCCACACCCTGAAAGAGGTCACCTGGACCTACTTCCTGGGCTGGCAGTGGGTCGCCCTGGGCGTTCTGATCATCGTCAACGTGGTGTTCTTCCAACAGGGCATCATGGGTTGGCTGATGGAGAAGTTCCCCGAGAAATTCGGCATCGTCGTTGACAACAAGGAGGCGGCGAAATGACCGGCACCCCCGTTATCGAACTGACCGGCGTGTCCAAGTCCTTCGGGGGCGTGGTCGCCAATCACAACGTGTCCCTGACCGTTCCTTCGGGCGGTATCACGGGGCTGATCGGGCCGAACGGGTCGGGCAAGACGACGCTGTTCAATTCCATCGTCGGCTATCACCCGATCGATGAAGGCTCGATCAAGTTCAAGGGCCAGGAAGTGTCCAAGCTCCGGGTGCCGCAGATCGCGCGCCTGGGCCTGCTTCGGACGTTCCAGCAGACCCGCATCTATTCCAACATGAACTGTATCGACAACATGTTGATCTCGATCCCGCACCGCAAGTTGGGCTTCAAGGACATGTTCAAGGACAGAGCCGACCGGGCGACCATGGAAGAGGTCGACCGGCTGTTGGATTTCGTCGGGCTGTACGAAAAACGGCGTCTGATTTCCGGCGATTTGTCGTTCGGGCAGCAGAAGCTGTTGGAATTCGCCATGGCCCTGATGAACAAGCCCGAGGTTCTGTTGTTGGACGAGCCGACGGCGGGCATCAATCCGACCCTGATCAACGGGCTGATTGACCGCCTGCGGCGGGCCAACGAGGAGCTGGGCATCACCCTGTTCGTGATCGAGCACAATATGCGCGTGATCATGAACATGGCGCAGACGATCTACTGTCTGGCCCATGGCGAACTGCTGGCCCATGGCTCGCCCGAAGAGGTGCAGAACGACCAGCGCGTCATCGACGCCTATCTGGGAGCACATTGACATGTCGGACGACAACAAGCGGATCATCGAGGAAACGACCGTCACGCGCCGGACCACGGGCTACCACATGGGCTCCGTCGATGCGGTGATCTCGGTCGAGGAAGTCACCAAACAGGCCCGCGCCATGGCCGTCGACGTACCGTTGGAAACGGTTGCGGCCCTGGCCGGAAACAAACCCTTCGTGAACTTGAAGGACCTGCGTTGCGGTTACGGCAAGATGGAGATTATCCATGGCCTGAACCTGCAGGTCGGGAAGGGACAATCGCTTTGCCTGATCGGCCCCAATGGGGCGGGCAAATCGACCGTCCTGCACGCCATCTACGGCCTGAACACCGTGATGGGGGGGCAGATCCTGGTGGGCGAGGGCGATAAGGCCCAGGACGTCGCCCATATGACGGCCAACCAGAAGCTCAAACGCGCCGGGATCGCCTATATCCTTCAGGACAAGTCGATCTTCCCCGACATGACCGTCGAGGAAAATCTGTGGATGGGCGGCTTCCTGATGGACAAGCCCGCGCAGGCAAAGGAAGCGGCGGAAAAGGTCTTCGCCAAATACGACCGCCTGGCCAAACGGCGCAAGCATCTGGCCAAGGTTCTGTCCGGTGGGGAGCGGCGGTTGCTGGAAATCTCCCGCGCCCTGGTCATGAACCCGGAAGTCCTGTTGGTGGACGAGCCGTCCATCGGCCTGGAACCCCGGTTCATTGATATGGTCTTCGAAATCCTCGAAGACCTGCAGAAAACCGAGGGCAAGACCATCATCATGGTCGAGCAGAACGCCAAGAAAGGCCTGGAATTCGCCGATATCGGCTATGTCCTGGTCTCAGGCGAGCTGGCCATCGCGGGTACCGGCGACGAATTGCTGGAAAACCCCGACGTGGGACGTCTGTTCTTGGGCGGGTGATGGTTCGTCGTTAACACATCGCGGCGATTTTTGCGGCGAGGGCGGCGACTTTGCCGCCCACGTCGACAAGTTTCTCCGTTCCTTTGATGATGCTATCGAGGCTCAGCGATACCCATTGTTTACGCGGTGCTTCCGTGGCCGCCTCTTTAGTCAATGTCTCGAAGTCTTGAGACATTTGGGTTGCGGTCCCTTCGTCGACTTTAGGGATCGCTTCCTCGACCAAACCACTGAGTTCCTTAATCAGCTCGACCAATTCGGGTTCCATGTTCTCCGTCGGCATGGCGTTGAAGCTGTTCTTGATATTCTTCGCGAGCACGACGTTTCCGTGAAACGTATTGCCGTTGCCCATGTTCATCTTGTTTCCCACAACCTTGTCTCCTCGAATGTGTTCGTTGACGATGTTGATGGTATGAGGCGTTGTGACCTGTTCGACCTTGCGTCGGATTGATCTGCGAAAATGCTCAATTCGGCTCAGCAAGGTCGCTCGGTGGCGTTCCGAAAGAAGTTCGTCCGCTTGGTATGCCGCGTCCAATAGAGTGACCTGATCAAACCCGTACCTTCGTTCCTTGAGGAGCAAGCCTGCGGAATCATTCAAGAATTCTTGAAGGTTCTCCGAGCACTGATCCCCCCGTTCCAGGTGCTTTCCTCCCTTGCTTTTGGAGAGTATCTCCAAGACCTTTTTGGTGACTTCGCGCGTTTGGTGCAGACGAGTCAGATGAATGCGCACGCGCCGGGCCGTGTCTTCGTCAAATAAGCGGCCGCTATTAACAATCCAACAGTTGTAGCGAGCGCCTGACTTTGCTGGGGGAACGGCGATTAGTCGCGCGGTAAGCCCGGTGGAAGGCGTGACTTCTGTGGCCTGCTCCGGAGCTTCGACATAAGACCAACCGGTGCCTTCGACAAAAATCAAAGGCGTGCCAGCAACGACCAGGGGCGATGGATCATCCGTGGAAGCCGCATGACCGGGAGGCAACGTCATTCTTTCGACATGCTTGGCAAGCGCGGGGCCGGCGGATAACAACGGGACATTCCGGGCATCGCCATTTTGGCGAGGTATTGAAACTTGGGCGGCCAGGATGGGGGAGAGAACCTCATCCAGCGTATGTCGGGTCGTGCTCCACCCGGTTTTAGGGATTAGGCGAAAACCGACCTCGACCCGAGACGTGGCCAAAGCATCGAAATAGAACCGACGAAAACGGCAGGCCAGGTACCCCCAGGTGTCATCCGCAAATTTGATATAGCGATGGAGAGGCGGCTCGAAACGCAATGCCCGGCTGGCGTCTACGTAGAAGTCTTCTCCAGGCCATGGATCGATCCCGCCTTTCGTCCGTTCTTCGACCTTCCCGAAGCGACGCGTGTATAGCGGTTGACCGCTGTCATGCTGGTCACAGTAAAGAGGCCAGCTTGGGATGTTGAAAATTGCGTCCTGAGAAAACAGGCGACGGGCATCCGCGATCGGAAATGAGACGATAACGAACAAGCCTATCCCTCAAAGCGGCTCTCCCGCCGAGAGCGGCGGGAGAGATGTTGTGCCCAATCGGACACGTCCGATGACCGAACTTCACTTAAGATGAACGGCCATGTTGAGCCCATTGCACATTACAACGGGCTCCGTATGAGACAGCCAGAAGCACTTAGTCCGATGCCAGTTACCTCCGGCAATCACATCGTTATTTTATGTTTTTATAATTTATGGTCAACGCCAATTCGCCCTCAAAACTCCCGGAATACCGGCGTATGACGCGCGAAGAACCGCGGACTTCATCGAAATCCCATGGCTGGGAGATTCCGGACGGATAGCCGTTTCGGTTCTGGAATCGGATGATCGCCAGCATGCTGAAACAGGCAAAGAAAAACCCTCACTCTGGTGCTGTTTCCCGTTTTGACGGGCAAATGCCAGGGTGAGGGTTCTTTTTATCTATCTGAAAATAAATAATTAATTTCAGATATCGGCTGCAACTTCGCGCGCGGTTGCGATTTAACTGCGATTGCAGGTAATTGGCCGGTTACGTGCCCTTCGTGGCCTTGAGGAAGCCGAAATCGGCGCCATCCTCGGCCTGGGTGACCTCGTCCAGGTAGAGTTTCAGGTACCCGCGGTCCGATCCTTTATGGGCCGGCGGCGGCGTCCAGGCGGCCTGACGGGATTTCATTTCGGTATCGTCTACTAGTAGAGATAACGACCGGTTCGGCGTGTCCAGGCGGATGCGATCACCGGTCCGAACGAGGGCGAGGGGCCCGCCGTCGGTGGCTTCCGGCGAGACGTGCAGGATGATCGTTCCGAAAGCGGTGCCGCTCATCCGGCCGTCTGAAATGCGGACCATGTCCTTCACACCCTGTTGGGCCAGTTTCTTCGGTATCGGAATGTATCCGGCCTCGGGCATGCCGGGCGCGCCCTTGGGCCCGATATTGCGTAGGACCAGGATATCGTCGGGATTGACGTCCAAGTCGGCGCTGTCGATCCGCAGGGCCAGGTCTTCCAGGTTTTCGAACACCACGGCGCGGCCTTCATGGACCAAAAGACCCTGGTCTGCCGCGGATTGTTTCAATACCGCACCGTTCGGGCAGAGATTGCCGCGCAAAACGACCATACCGCCTTCGGGATAGAGAGGATTGCCGCGCGGGCGGACTACGTCCTGTTCCCAGCCTTCGGGCATGGCGGCCAAATTCTCGCCCAGCGTGCGGCCTGACACGGTCATGCAGTCGAGATCGAGCAGGTCCTCGATTTCACGCAGGATGGTGGTCAGCCCGCCGGCTTTCCACAAGTCTTCCATGTAGTACACGCCATTGGGTTTCAGGTTGACCAGGGTCGGGACCTCGCGCCCCATCGTATCGAAGGCGTCCAGATCGACATTCAGGCCCAGTCGTCCCGCCACGGCGGCCATATGAACGATGCCGTTGGTCGATCCGCCGATGGCCAGAAGGGTCTTCATGGCGTTGTTTACGGACGCCTGCGTAATGATCTGATCCGGGGTGACCTTGTCCTTGGCCAGTTGCACGGCCCGGGTGCCCGTTTCCTCGGCATGGCGTAGGCGGTCCGCCGCCCAGGCCGGGATTGCCGCGCCGCCGGGCAGCATCATGCCCATGGCCTCGGTCATCAGGGCCATGGTCGAGGCCGTGCCCATCACGCCGCAGGTCCCCGCCGTGGGCACCAATTTGGCGGAAATGTCCTCGATTTCGGCTTCGTCGATCTCTCCGGCGCGGAACTTGCCCCACATCCGGCGGCAATCGGTACAAGCGCCCAGGCGTTCGCCCTTGTGGCTGCCGGTG
>DJHY01000292.1 GCA_002433335.1 Rhodospirillaceae bacterium UBA6608
AAATTTTGCCTGGCCCTGGACCGTGATGGCCGAAGGCAAGGGCCGCTACTTCGCGACCGAGGCCGAAGCCCGCGCCAAAGTGGAAATCCTGCTCAGCCAGGGCGTGCGCAACATCGACGTCGGCTGCATGCAGATCAACCTGCATTACCACTGGAACGCCTTCGAAACCCTGGACCACGCCTTCGATCCCCGGACCAACGCGGCCTATGCGGCGAAGTTCCTGAAGGCGAAGTACGCCGAGACGAAGAACTGGCTGACCGCGGCCGGGCATTATCATTCCCAGACACCGGAAAACTTCCGCCCCTATCGGATCAAGGTTCTGAGCTACTGGAACCGCCTGAACCGGGGACCGGCCGACAGCCAGACCGCCGACAAAAAGGATAAGCCCGAAGCTGAGGAAGAGCGGGAAACCCGCGTGGTCGCCATCGACGAAGGCCGGACGCAACGGCTGAACGCCATTCTGCGTGAAAAGCGACGCGAAGGCCGCACCGATATGCGCGCCCTCGACGATGCCGACCGCCGCCTATCGGACCTGGACGATTGGCGCTTTCGGCAAAACCGCGGCATTCGCCTGGAAGCCGTGGTCGCGCAGCGCATGGCGGAAATGGAATTGCGACGTAAGGAAAAGATGCGCGAACTGGACCGGGCGACCAAGGAATTCACCTTTGCCGAGAAGCGCCAGGAACAATTGGCCCGCTGGCGCAAAACCGGCAACCTAGTCAGCGAAGCCCCGATGGTGACGGTCGAGCGTTAAGCTCGCCCCCCCCGGAGCCAAGACGTCAAACCCAGATGATCTTCGACCAGAACAAGGCGCGGTCCTGGTCGGTCGCGTGACGTTGCAGGTAATTGATGATGTCCGTCGAGCTGACCATCCCGGCCAAGCGCCCCTGTTTGACCACCGGCATATGACGGAACCCGCCCTGCGCCATGGCCGAGAGAACGGCATCAATGTCGTCGGATGAACCGCAGGTCTGCACATCGCGGGTCATGGCGGAGGAAACGGGTCGCGTCAGGGCATCGGCGCCATAGTCGCCGACAAAGCGGACGATATCCCGTTCAGACAAGACACCGGCGATGACACCGCCGGCTTCTTTTTCGTTGCAGCCGCCACCATCGCAGACGACCAACAGGCCGATATCATAGTCTGCCAGGCTTTCCGCCGCCTGCTGGAGGGTCGCCTCCGGCGCGATCGTTTTGACCTTTTCAAGGCTGCGACCGCGGACTTTCGCCACGTTCATAACGCCTTCCTATCCCCAAGCAGTGCAAACACAAAAAAGGCCGCGCCATAGGCACGGCCTTTATCGTGTTACCCGATAAAGGGAACAAGGAAAAGGCCGACGCAAGCGCCGGCCCTTTTGTAACTGTTATTTCTTGGGGGCTTGCGTGAAGTCCGCATCGCTGACCGGCTCCAGCCAGTCGGCGCCTTTACCCTGGTCGTCGGCTTCCGACAGGGCCAGGTGGCACATCATGCTGTCGGGCGCGGCGCCATGCCAGTGACGGGCGTTCGGCGGAATGATCACGGTGTCGCCGGCGCTGATTTCTTCGACCGGCTGGCCTTCCAGCTGATAACGGCCGGAACCGGACAGAACGTAAAGGATCTGGCCGACGGCATGGGTGTGCCAGTTGGTGCGGCCACCGGGGGTGAAGGTCACGCGCGAGACACGCAGGCGCGACGGCGCTTCTTCGGCGAACACGCTTTCATGCAGAACCTGGCCGACGAAGTTGTTGGCCGGGGCGATCTTGGTTTCGCGGTCGCTGGCGCGGATGATTCTGGGTTCCATTGGGGGGATCCTCCTGATTTATGGTGGAAATGGTGTTTTGTTGTGCCGCTACATATGGCACGGCCCAGCTACAAGGTGAAGCGGGAAGGCTCCACCAGACTTTCCCAGCATCTAATCGCCCGCTTGATGGCCAATGGGCGCACCCCTATCTTGGGGGCGCGTTCATACCTTTCCCCGTACTCTAGACGCCAAGGCGCCTTTTCGATGTCAGATGCTTCGACTGAAACCCTGGACCCTCGCCCGGCGGGACTTCTCGGCCGCCTGCAATCCTTTATCGAAGCCGAGGGGACGCGCCGCTTCATCATCGCCGTAATCATTCTGAACGCCATCGTCATCGGCCTGGAAACGTCCCCAGCGATCATGGATGCCGCCGGGGACGCATTGGTGCTGCTGGACCATCTGGCGGTCGCGGTTTTCGTCGCCGAGATCATCATCAAGCTGATCGTCTACCGGTTCCGGTTTTTCACCAGCGCCTGGAACGTGTTCGATTTCCTGATCGTCGCGATCTCGCTGACCCCCGCGACGGAAGGACTGACCGTGCTGCGCGCCCTGCGCATCCTGCGGGCCCTGCGCCTGGTATCTGCGGTGCCGAAAATGCGCGTCGTGATCCAGGCCTTGTTGGAAGCGGTGCCGGGGATGAGCTCGGTCCTGGCCCTGCTCTGTCTGGTGTTCTACATCGCCGCCGTGATGGCGACCAAGCTGTTCGCCGGGGATTTTCCCGACTGGTTCGGCACGATCGGCCGCTCGGCCTATACCCTGTTCCAGATCATGACCCTGGAATCCTGGTCGATGGGCATCGTCCGCCCGGTGATGGAGGTCCACCCCTACGCCTGGGTATTCTTCGTGCCGTTCATCCTGATCGTCACTTTTGCGGTGCTGAACCTGTTCATCGCGATCATCGTCAATTCCATGCACGACGCGACCGCCGCCGATGCCGAAAAACATCAGGCCGAACAGGACGACCTGCTCCGCCGCATGGCGGAGAAGATCGACCTGATCGAAGCCAAATTGGCGGAGCGGCCCAAGCCCGACGGCGAAAACGACCGCCCAAACTAGAACGCGGGGCTAGATAACCCCGCGCTCCTTCAGGTCCGCCAGTTCTTCGTCGGAAAAGCCCAATGCACCGTAGACGTCGGCGTTCGACGCGCCCAGACCTTCGCCGAGGGAGCGGATGGTGCCCGGCGTCTTGGACAGCTTCGGCACCACGCCCGGGACGGTCACTTCGCCCACTTCGGGTGCGACCATCCGCACCAGTTGCTCGCGCGCATGGAAATGCGGGTCTTCGAAAATATCGGCAATGGAATTGATCGGGCCGGACGGAACCTCGGCGGCGATGCACTTCTCCATGACCTGGTCGCGGGTCTGCGACATGCACCAGTTGGTCACTTCCTCGATCACCGTATCCCGGTGTTTCAGGCGCTCGGCCTGATCGCCATAGGCATCCCACAAATCCGGGCGGGACATAGCCTGAGTCAGGCGTTCGAACATCTTTGAGGTCGTGCAGGCAATGGAAATGAACTTGCCGTCGCCGCAGGGGAAATGGCCGTGCGGCACGGCATTCAGGGTGCCGGTGCCTTCCGGTTCGCGGATCTTGCCGACGGCGGCATAGGCCGGGGCCATTTCGTCCAACACCCGGAACACGCTTTCGTACAGGGCGGCGTCGATGATCTGCCCCTCGCCGGTTTTGTCCCGGTGGCGCAGCGCCATCATGATGCCGATCGCGCCGTACATCCCAGTCATGTAGTCGCCCAAGCTGGTCGAGCCGGGGGTGACTGGGATTTCCCCGGGCTTCCCGGCAAGATACGTCAGGCCGCCCACGGCATGGCCGATGCGGGCGAAACCGGGCCGGTCCTTATAGGGCCCAGTCTGGCCATAGCCGGTAACCCGCAGCATGATCAGGCCCGGATTGATCTCGCTCAGAACGTCCCAACCCAGGCCCCAACGCTCCAGCGTGCCGGGGCGAAAATTTTCGACCAGCACGTCGGCGTCCTTGATCAAGCGTTTCAGGATGTCCTGCCCCTCGGGTGCGCGCAGGTTCAGGGTCACGGATTTCTTGTTCCGCGCCTCGCTCAGCCAGGCCAGGGAGGAATCGGGCTTCGCCGTCTTGGTGCCGTACCAGCGCCACGGGTCGCCGCCCGCATTGGCGGCCCCGTCCTTGGCTTTCGACGGGGCCTGTTCGACCTTGATCACGTCGGCCCCGAATTCGCCCAGGATACCGGCGGCGTAGGGCCCGGCGACGAAGGTCGCGATATCAATGACGCGCACGCCTTCCAACGCGGCGGTAGAAATGCTCATCGCTCAGCCCTCCGCGAAATCGGCGTCGGCCTGCATGGCCAGCCAGCCGTCCTGATCGAGGGCCCAAAGGTCGGTGGAATTATCGCCCGTCAACTTACCCTGGAAGGTCATTTCTCGCCCATCGGTGAAGCTCGGCCGCACGGCGCGATAGGCGAACCGCGTCATCCGCTTGCCCTTGGCCGCCATTTCACGCGCTCCCAGGTCCATCAACAGGGTCGCGATCAACGGCCCATGGACGATCAGGTTCGGATAACCTTCATCCTGCTGAGTAAATTCGCGGTCGAAATGGATGCGGTGAGCGTTGAAGATCAGCGCCGAATAGCGGAACAGCATGGCTTCGTCCGGCAGGACCTTACGCGTCCATTCCGCGCCTTCGGGGGCCGGCTTCGGCGCCGGCTGCGGGGCGTCGGCGGGGGCCATGTCGCGATAGACGATGTCGTGTTCCTCGACGATCACGTCCTTGCCTTCGACCTGAATGCGGTGTTCGACCAGCACGAAGATCAAACGCCCGGTCTTGCCTTCCTTCAGGGTCACATCCTTGACCGTGGACAGGCGCGTCGCCTGATCGCCGATCCGCAGCAGCCCCGGGAACCAAATGCGCCCACCCGCCCACATGCGGCGCGGCAGCGGTACCGGCGGCAGGAAACCGCCCTTCTTGGCATGGCCGTCAAAGGCCAGCTCGGAATGCTTCGGCGTTTCCAGAAAGTGCAGCCAATGGGCCGACGGCGGCAGCACGTCGCCAACCTGCGGCGCGGGGTCGTCGCGGTCGATGGTCGCGCTCAGGGCGCGGGTCGGGAATTCGCCGATCAGGTCCGCCAATTCCTGGGTCTTGCCGATCCAGGTCCGCAGGTGATCGATATCCAAAGGGGCATTGGGGTCGATGTTATCCATGGGAGGTTTCTTTCTTTTCTTCAAATTCGCTCAAAAGGCCGGCGGTCAGAACGACCGGGGCATGTCCAGGACATGCTCGGCGATGTAGCTGAGGATCAGGTTGCTGGAGATCGGGGCAACCTGGAACAGACGGGTTTCGCGGAACTTGCGCTCGACGTCGTATTCCTCGGCAAAACCGAACCCGCCGTGGGTTTGCAGGCACATGTCGGCGGCATGCCAGGTCGCTTCAGAGGCCAGCAGCTTGCACATATTGGCCATCGCGCCCACGTCGCCGCCGGCATCGAAGGTCTCGGCAGCTTGACGAACCATCAGGGCCGCCGCTTCCGTTTCGGCATAGCAACGCGCGATCGGGAACTGGATACCCTGGTTCTGGCCGATGGGCCGGTCGAACACCCGCCGATCGACTGCGTAATCACGGGCCTTCTGGATGAACCAGCGGGCATCGCCGATGGCTTCGGACGACACCAGGATGCGTTCGGCGTTCATCCCGTCGAGGATGTAGTAGAACCCGCGCCCTTCTTCGCCGATCAGGGCGTCGGCGGGAATCCGCAGCTCGTCGAAAAAGATTTCCGTGGCCGCATGGTTGACCATGGCGCGGATGGGTTTGATCTCCATCCCGTTGCCCAGGGCCTTGCGCATATCGACCAGGAAGATCGACATCCCCTGGTGCGGCTTGGCGGCTTCTTCACGCGGGGTGGTCCGGGCCAACAACAACATCAGGTCGGAATGCTCGGCCCGCGAGGTCCATACCTTCTGCCCGTTGATAACCCATTCGTTGCCGTCGCGCCGCGCCGTGGTGCGGATGCGCGTGGTATCCGTGCCCGATGTCGGCTCGGTCACGCCGAAGGCCTGAAGCCGCAACCGGCCCGCGGCGATTTCCGGCAGGTATTTCTT
>DJHY01000179.1 GCA_002433335.1 Rhodospirillaceae bacterium UBA6608
TCCAGCAATCAGCTCGCCTCGAAACAACAGCGCGCGGGCGGAGCCGCCAGTCCCGGACCGGAATGGCACCCGGTCGGCCTGATGAGCCGCGACTTGAAATGGGAATTCCGCGTCAAGGTCCGGGGCGAGCGCCGATCCGTCGGATATTGCGTCGGCCTGGACCATGTGGACATGACCGTCGGCTACGGCCGCATCAACGTCTACGTCGACCGCCGCTATCGCCCAGGCAGTTGCCAGTACGACGTGATTCGCGAACACGAAAACCAGCACGTCCTGAATTTCCAACACACCCTGGCTGCCTATATGCCGGAGCTTCGCCAGCGTCTTGCCGCCGAGGCCCAGGCCGCCGCACCGGTCGCGGCCGGAGGCATGAATTCGGGCGCGCGCTATTTCGTCAACCTGTTGCGCGACCGCCTGACGCCCGTCATCCAACGCATGCAGGCGGAAATGAACGCCGCCGACCGCCGCCTGGACACGCCGGACAGCTACCGCGCAACCCAGGCTCGCTGCGAGAACTGGTAGAATCGGGGGGCCTGGTCAGGAATCGAGGGACCGGCCCTTCTTGATCGCGCCATCGCCGAACTTGCCGCGCAGGCGATCCATCGCCGCCTCAACCTTTTCGACCTTCCGCGCCCGATCGTCGGTGCCGTCCAACAGGTCGGCAGTTTCCGGCTGGGAGGCATCCACGGCCTCGACATTCTGCACCCCGACGCCGATCAAGCGGAACAACCGCCCATCGGCTTCTTTCTCCAGCATCGGCAGGGCCGCGCGATAGATTGCATCGGCCAATTGGGTTGACCGGTCCAGGCGTTTGGAGCGTGTCAGTTGGCGAAATTGATCAGTCTTGAGCTTCAGGACCACAGTCACACCCGAGACACCCTTGCGCTTCAAGCGGGTCGAAACCTTTTCCGCCAAGCGCCACAGGACCGGCTTCAGGGCTGCCATATCGCCGATATCCACGTCGAAGGTCGTTTCCGCCGAGACACTCTTGGCCGCACTGTCGGGCGTAACCCGACGTTCGTCCTCCCCCCGGGAGAAATGATAGAGGCGGCTGCCCATGGCTCCGTAGCGGGCCATCAGGTCCCGCTCATCGAACCGCAGCAGATCGCCGATGGCCGAAATACCGTCCCGCTCCAATTTCTGGCGCAGGCTGCGGCCCACGCCCCAGATCATGCCGACGGGCTTGTCGCGCAGGAAATCCCCGGCCTCGGCCTCGCCGATGGCAGCGAAGCCGCGCGGCTTGTCCAGGTCTGATGCGACCTTGGCCAGGAACTTGTTGTAGCTGAGGCCGATCGAGGCCGTGACCCCAACCTCATCTTCGATCCGCCGCACCAGGCGCACCAAGGTCTGGGCCGGCGCCCCCCGGTGCAGGGTCGCCGTTCCGGCCAAATCAAGGAAGGCCTCGTCGATGCTGAGCGGCTCCACCAGGGGCGTTAGATCGCGCATCATCTCGCGAATCTGGCCGCCGACGCGCTGATACTTTTCCATGTCCGGGCGAATCACCACGGCCTTTGGGCAAAGCTTCAGGGCTTGGAACATCGGCATGGCCGAACGCACGCCCGAGATTCGCGCGATGTAGCAACAGGCGGAAACCACCCCGCGCCGCCCGCCGCCGACGATCACCGGACGCCCGGCAATGGCCGGATTATCGCGCTTTTCCACGCTGGCGTAGAACGCGTCGCAATCGATATGCGCCATCGACAGGCTGGCCAGTTCGGGATGGCTGAACAGCCGCCGCCCGCCGCATTCCGGACAACGGCCCGGCGGTGCGTCCTCGGCGCTATCCCATAGGGCCGCGCAATCCCGGCACAGGGTCTTCATCTTTTCCGCGTCTTCCGCCATAAACAATTGAACGACAAGCAATCTTGACGCCCGCCCCCGAAGGGCGCGACTATGTTACGTGCAGTCATTGGCCTGTTCCATCCGCATGCGAGGATCACGGTTGGGGCATGCTCCAAATCCCGCGAAATGCGGAAAGGTGTTCGAGGATGAGTGACGCTGACGCCCCCGTCGTCGATTCCGACGCGATGCGGGAAGCGCATCTTGAGATTCGGCAATTGAAGGAAACGATTGCCGCACTTCGCCAGGAACTCGAAAACAAGGTTTTCGACATGCAGCGCGCCGAGCAGGACGCGCGCGCAGAAGGCGTGGACGAAATCAAGCAGCTGAAAGACACCGCAGGCGCTCTGCGCGAGGAATTGGAGCAACTGAATTTCCAGCGCCAAAAGGAAGTTCAGGAGGAACGCGCCACCGGCAACGACGAAATCACCCAGTTGAAGAACACTATTCAGGCGCTCCGCGACGAAATGGAAGCGCTGAAGTTCGAGAAAGAACAGGAATTGAACGAGGCTGTTTCCGCCGGCCGCGACGAAATCCAGCAACTGCGCGCGACCATCGCCTCGCTGCGTGAAGAGATGGAAGAACAATCCTTCCAACACCAGCAGACCGTTCAAGAAATGTCGCGGACCCGCCGGGATGAGGTTGCGGAACTGCAACAGGCCATCGTCACCCTGCGCCGGACCCTGGAAATCAAATCGATGACCGAGATCAAGGCCCCGGTTGCCGACACCCAAGGCACGGGGGCGCGGCAGTGAGCGCCAATCCGCAAACGCCCGACGTTACCGTGCGCCGCTCGCCCCGCGGGGTGGCCACCACGCGCCCGGCCAAGGCCCCTGCCCCGGCAGCGGCGTCGGCCACGGACGAAGAAATTCACCGCAAGCTGCACGAAGCCGACCGCCGCCTGAAACAGGCGGAAATGCTGCTCAATGTGTCGCGCCGGGTGGCCGGAATCGAATCCCTGGATGAAGTTCTGGAAACCCTGGTCGAAGTCATCGTTTACGAACTGAATGCCGAGCGCGGCACCCTGTTCCTGAACGACCCGGCAACGGGCGAACTGTATTCCCGCGTCGCGCAGGGTAACTTCCAGCGCGAGATCCG
This sequence comes from Rhodospirillaceae bacterium UBA6608, assembly GCA_002433335.1. The sequence goes on from DJHY01000179.1 coordinate 2,938, forward strand.
CATCCTGAACAATACCGGTGTCGCCGGCCACGTCTTTACCTCGGGCGAAGGCGAGATCATCGACGACGCCTACCACGATCCGCGCTTCAACCGGTCGGTCGACGAACAGACCGGGTTCCGCACCACGACGATCTGCGCCGCCCCGGTGAAGACCGTGAAGGACGAGATCATCGGCGTCGTGCAGTGCCTAAACAAAAAGGGCGGCGAAAAGTTTTCCGACGACGACCTGGCTTTGCTGGAAGCCATCACCACCCAAGCCGCCGTGGCCCTGCAGAGCACGCAATTCGTCGAGAGCATGAAGAAGAGCCGCGAACAGGAAATGAAATTCCTGGACATGGTCTCGGACGTGACCTCGAACCTGGAGTTGGGTTCGCTGTTGTCGCGCGTCATGTCCGAAGCCACGCGCATGCTCAACGCCGACCGCTCGACCCTGTTCCTCAACGACGAGAAAACCAACGAGCTGTTTTCCCGCGTCGCCATGGGTGATTCCTTGGGCGAAATCCGCCTGCCCAATCATCTGGGCATCGCCGGTGCTGTGTTTTCGTCGGGCGAGACGATCAACATCCCCTATGCCTATGCGGACCTGCGTTTCAACCCGGCATTCGACAAGAAAACCGGCTATTTCACGCGCTCGATCCTCTGCGTGCCGGTCGTCAACAAGGCAGGCAAGTGCATCGGCGTGACCCAGGTTCTGAACAAGCGCGGCGGGCCCTTCTCGGAAGAGGACGAAACCCGCCTGAAGGCCTTTACCGCGCAGGTTTCGATCGCGCTGGAAAACGCCAAGCTGTTCGAAGACGTCCAGAACATGAAGAACTACAACGAGAGCATGCTGGAAAGTATGTCGAACGGCGTGGTCACCATCGACGAGGACGGCAAGGTCGTAACCTGCAATGCCTCGGGCCTGCGGATCCTGCATTGTGACGACGAGAAAGACATCATCGGCAAGGAAGCGCAGGAATTCTTCGCCATCGAAAACGCCTGGATCAACGAGCGTCTGGAACGCCTGGAGGAAACCCAGGAAGCCGACATCACGATGGATCAGGAACTGAAGCGCGGCGACGACAAGCATTCCGTCAACGTCCACTTCCTGCCGCTCGTGACCGAAGAAGGCAAGAAGCTCGGCTCGATGATGATGATCGAAGACATCTCGTCGGAAAAACGCATGAAGTCGACCATGTCGCGCTACATGGACCCGGGCCTGGCCGATCAGTTGATGCAGGGCGGCGAAGACATCCTGGGCGGCAAAAGCCTGGAAGCCACCATCCTGTTCTCGGACGTGCGCAGCTTCACCACCCTGACGGAAAGCCTGGGCCCGCAGGGCACGGTGCAGATGCTGAACGAGTATTTCACCATCATGGTGGACTGCATCACCCGCGAAGGCGGCATGCTCGACAAGTTCATCGGCGACGCCATCATGGCCGGGTTCGGCGTGCCCCTGCCCCTGGAAGACCAGGAAGACCGCGCCCTGCGCGCCGCCATCTCCATGCTTAGGGAACTGGCCGACTGGAACGTCGAACGGGTCAAAAAAGGCGACCTGCCGATCGACATGGGCATCGGCCTGAACACCGACAACGTGGTCTCGGGCAACATCGGATCGCCCAAGCGGATGGACTTCACCATGATCGGCGACGGCGTCAACCTGGCGGCGCGGTTGGAAAGCGCGTGTAAGCAGTATTCGGCCAAGCTGCTGATTTCGGAATTCACCTATAAGAAGCTCAAAGGCACCTACCGCATCCGCGACGTCGACCGCGTGATCGTCAAGGGCAAGACCGAACCGGTCGAGGTCTATGAGGTGCTGGACTTCCACACTGATGAGACCTTCCCCAACCTGATGGAAGCCGTGAACCACTTCAAATCGGGGCGGCAGTTCTACAACAAGGGCGAATGGGACAAGGCGATCAAGGCCTTCAACGAGGCCATCGGCCTCAACCCCAACGACAAGCTGGCCAAGACCTACATCGAACGCTGCGAACACCTGAAGGCCGACGCCCCGGCCGACTGGAACGGCGTCTGGGTGATGACCAGCAAGTAGCCTCCCCGCCTCTCTCCTCTGCACATCGTCACCACCGCGCAAACATTGTTATTGCAATGCAACATTGTGCGGATAACGTAAGTGTTCGATCCAGGAAGGACGCGGTTGGGGGCCGCCTCCACAATAGAAACGGAATCGCGCACCATGAGCGTCCGCAATCTCAATAAACTGTTCCACCCCACCTCCATCGCCGTTATCGGCGCGTCCGAGCGCAAGGGCTCGGTCGGCAATCTGGTGATGCATAACCTGCTGCAGGGCGGGTTCAGCGGACCGATCATGCCGGTCAACGGCCATCATACCGCCGTCGCCGGGGTGCTGACCTATCCGGACGTGGCGTCCCTTCCCCTGACCCCCGACATGGCGGTGATCTGCACGCCCGCGCCGACGGTCCCGCAAATCATCGAAGACCTATGTGCGCGCGGCACCATGGCCGCGATCGTCCTGACCGCCGGTTTGAACAAGCTTCCGGCGACCAGCGGCGGTGGCACCGCGCAGGTGGAAATCCTGGCGACGGCGCGCAAGCACGGCATGCGCATCCTGGGGCCGAACTGCCTGGGCCTGCTGGTGCCGGGGATCGGCCTGAACGCCAGCTTCGCCCACCTGCCCGCCCTGCCCGGCAATATCGCCTTCGCCAGCCAGTCGGGCGCGTTGTGCACGGCAGTGCTTGATTGGGCGCGCGCGCGCGGCATCGGTTTTTCCCACTTCATTTCGATGGGCGATTCCATCGACACCGATTTCGGCGACGTGCTCGATTACCTGGGCGGCGATCCACATACCCGGGCGATCCTGCTTTACGTTGAATCAATCCACGAGCGGCGCGAATTCATGTCCGCCGGACGGGCCGCGTCGCGCAACAAGCCGGTCCTGGTCATCAAGGCTGGGCGCAGCAGCGCCGGAGCCGCCGCCGCTGCCTCGCACACCGGGGCCCTGGCCGGGGCCGACGCGGTCTATGACGCCGCGTTCCGCCGCGCCGGCATGCTGCGGGTTGATACCATCGACGAGATCTTCGCCGCGGTCGAAACCCTGGCCCGCGCGCCCAAGTTCAAGGGCGAACGCCTGTCGATCGTGACCAACGGCGGCGGTGTCGGCGTGATGGCCGTCGATAGCTTGGCGGAACTGGGCGGCAAGTTGGCCGAGTTCTCGGACGAGACACTGGCGACCCTTGACGCCAACCTGCCCGCGACCTGGTCCCACGCCAATCCGGTGGACATCATCGGCGACGCCCCGCCCGAGCGTTATACCGCCGCCATCCGCACCCTGGCGGCGGCCAAGGAATCAGACGCCGTGCTGGTTATGCACGCGCCCACGGCCACGGCCTCCAGCACCGAAGCGGCGCAGGCGACCATCGACGTGGCCCGCGAAACAAAGGCCCCGATCCTGGCCAACTGGGTCGGGCAGGAAGCCGTCGCCCCGGCGCGCAAGATGCTGCGCGAGGCGGGTATTCCGACCTATGACACGCCGCGCGAAGCGGTCGGCGCGTTCATGCATTTGATCACCTACAAGCAAAACCAGGAGATGCTGACGGAAACGCCCGCGTCCCTGCCGGCGCAGTTCAACCCAGCCAACGCCGTGGCGCGGATGGTGATCGACAGCCGCCTGAGCGAAGGCGACGCCATGCTGACCGAGCCGGAGGCAAAATCGGTCCTGGCGGCCTATGGCATTCCGACTGTAGAAACCCACATCGTGACCTCGCCCGAGGAAGCCGCCGCCAAGGCCCAGGATATGGGCTTTCCCGTGGCCCTGAAGATTTTGTCGCAGGATATCTCGCACAAGTCGGACGTCGGCGGGGTCGACCTGTTCCTGGACACGGCGGACGCGGTAAAGACCTCGGCCGAGCGGATGTTGAAGAACATCGGCGAGAAATTCCCCAAGGCCAATATCCAGGGCTTCACCGTGCAACGCATGGCCGACCGCCCGGGCGCGCACGAGTTGATCATCGGCGTAACCTGCGATTCCATCTTCGGTCCGGTGATCCTGTTCGGGCAGGGCGGCACGGCGGTCGAGGTCATCGCCGACCGCGCCGTGACCCTGCCGCCGCTGAACATGCATCTGGCCCGCGACCTGATTTCCCGAACCCGGGTGTGGAAGCTGCTGCAGGGCTATCGCGACCGCCCACCGGTCGACATGGACGCGCTCTGCCTGACCCTGGTCCGCATTTCGCAGATGATCGTCGACATTCCGGAACTGCTGGAATTGGACATCAACCCCTTGTTGGCCGACGAAAACGGCGTGCTGGCGCTGGACGCCCGCATCCGCGTCGCCAAACGCGCGCCGGGCGATCATTCCCGCGATCTGGCGATCCGACCCTACCCGGCCGAGTTGGAAGAACCCTTCAAGCTGACCAGCGGGCGCGAGGTCACGCTCCGCCCAATCCGGCCCGAGGACGAACCCGAACACCGCGAGTTCATTTCCCGCCTGACGCCGGAAGACATCCGCTTCCGATTCTTCGGCATCGTCCGCGAGTTTCCCCATTCGGAAATCGCGCGCCTGACGCAGATCGACTACGACCGGGAAATGGCCTTCATCGCCACGACGCCGACCGAGGGCGATGCGCACGAGACCCTGGGCGTGGTCCGCACGGTCAACGACCCCGACAACGAATCATGCGAATTCGCGATCATCGTCCGCTCCGACATCAAGGGCCAGGGCCTGGGCTACAAGCTGATGGACAAGATGATCGCCTATTGCAAAGGGCGTGGGATCAAGACCATGACCGGACAGGTCCTGGCCGAAAACCACCCCATGCTGGACATGGTGCATCAGCTGGGGTTCAAGGTCCGCCGCCTGCCGGACGAGCCGGTGATGGAAACCGTCCTCGATCTTTCGTGATAGCTGGCCTGATAGCCGCGATTACTTCGTGGTCGCCACGAACACGCCGTCCCAATCCGCCGCCGGCGGGTTCTCGCGGTAGTCGGCGATGCGTTCGTCATAGACGTCGCACAACACGTCCAGGTTCGCTTCCAGATGCCAAGGCTTGTGCTCGTCGCTGCCCAGCACGCGGATCAGCTTGAACATCTCTTCGGCCTCGTCCCATTTCTGGTGACGGTAGGCTTCCTGCGCATCGTGGACCAGCTGGCGGATTTTCTGGAACTCGGGCTTCTGGGCGACTTCTTCGTCACCCAACAGGCCGAAGATGTAGACGCCTTCCAGCTTGCCCTTCACCCGGATGAAATCCAGGTCGATACAGGCCAGGGTATCCTTGACCTCGTCATGGGTATGCGGGCCCAACACCACGTTCATGCCATAGGACTTGGACTGCCCTTCCAGACGCGCCGCCAAGTTGACCGTATCGCCCAGCACCGAATAGTCGAACCGCATGTCCGACCCCATGTTGCCGACAACCGCCGGGCCCGAATTGAGGCCCAGGCCGACCTTCAGCGGCACGTGCTTGCGGCCTTCTTCCTTGGCTTCCTGTTCCAGGCGGTCGTTGAGCGGCTCCATCTCGGCCAGCATGGCCAGCGCCGAACGGCAGCCGTCCATGGCATGGTTCGGGTTGTCCAACGGCGCGTTCCAGAAGGCCATGATGCAGTCGCCCATGTATTTGTCGATGGTGCCCTTGCGCTTCAGGATCGCGTTGGTCAGCGGCGTCAAAAGCTTGTTGATCAGGGACGTCAGGCCGACCGGGTCGAACTGTTCGGAAATGGTGGTGAAGCCGCGCACGTCGCAGAACAGCAGCGTCATTTCGCGCATTTCACCGCCCAACTTAAGGCTGTCCGGGTTTTCGGCCAGACGTTCGACCATGTCCGGCGACAGATAGTGCGAGAACGCGCCACGCACCTGTTTCTTGCTGGCTTCTTCGCGGACGTAGTTGAGATAGGTCAGGGTCGAATACAACAGGAAGATCGCGATCAAGGTGTAGACCGCGTCAATCAGCATTCGGTGCTCGGCAAAGGCGTACCAGCTGCCGTAGGCAACACCCGCCGTGGTCACCCCGAACACCATGAAGGTCCAAAGCGCGCCGACCCAGGGCACCAATACGATCATCGCCAGACCACCGATCAGAATGACCGACAACTCCACCCCCTGGGCGAAGTTCGGGCGGTGCAGGTACAGCTTGTTCAACACTGTCTCGATGATCTGCACATGGACCTCGACCCCGGGAATGTTGCTTTCCGTCGGGATGGACCGAATATCCTTGAGGCCGATAGCGCTGGTACCGACGATCGTCAGTTTGTCCTTGATCATCGCCTTATCGACGGTGCCGTTCAGCACATCGACGGCGGAGACGTATTTCGCCTTATCCGTTTTCGAGAAATAGGGCCACATACGGCCGTTCTGGTCGGTCGGAATCTCCAAGCCCCGGGCGATGCCGATGGACCGGATTCCCGCCTGATCGACCTTGACCAAGATCGTCGGGCGGCCTGTCGCCAGGCGGAGCATTTCCACACTCAGCGCCGGGAACATGTTGTCCCCCTGCACGAACAGCGACGGAATGCGGCGGATGATGCCGTCCTGTTCCGGGATGATCGAGAAAATCCCATGCCCCCCGAACTTGCCCCCGGCGGCCTGTTCGATGATCGGCACGTTGCGCACCAGGGCCGGGAAGCTGGGCAGCAGGTCCAACGGGTTCGGAGTGTTCTCGCCGTATTTACGCACGGCGATGGATTTCTTGACCGGCGGCTGCTTCACGCCCTCCAGCTCGTTTTCCACCGTCGACTGGCCGAGTACCACGCGCGAGCGCTTGATCGTCTCTGCGAAGATTTCGTCGTTGGATTTGAACTGGCGGATCTTGTTCTTGGTGTCTTCGTCCAACCCCTTCAGCGATTCCGCGATGGCGGACGGATTCATTCTGTCAGGCTCGGCGAACACAATATCGAATGCCACCTCGACCGCGCCCATGCGCATCAGGTTCTGGACCAGTTGAGCCATGATGTCGCGCGGCCACGGCCATTGGCCGATTTCCGACAGGCTTTTTTCGTCCAAATCGATGATGGTGACGGGCTTTTGCGCAGGCGGCGGAATTTCACGCGGCTTGATCTGCTGATAGAAATCGAAGCCTTTGAGGCGCAGGAATTCGACCGGTTTCGGATTGGCGATATACAGCGCGATGAAGCCGATCAGGATCACATAGCCGACAACGCGCTCCAGCCGGATTGCGCCGCGAAAGAATTTGTACAGCCCCCGACCGATGCCGCGCAGCGCGCGCATCGCCAGATTCGGTTTCGCCGGCCCCTTCGGAGCCGACGGCGGAATAACGTCGACGCGACCTTCGTCTGGCAAACTTCTGCTCCCCTTATTGGCTTTCGACCATCCTGGCCGCAAGCCCGCCCCGCCCCCCTTTTAGCCGCCGGAACGCGTTCTTTATGCGCGCGAAAACGCCGACGACCCGCATGGAGGGGTATGTGCATATTATCTCAGGTTCACCTGCGCGCCGCCAGCCCCCTGTTCATCCCCTGTTTACCGTCATACATTAGTCTGGCGGTGGGATATTAGGAGCAGCGGGACGCCCATGGCGGAATCCGACAACAATCGCGCGTGGCTAAAGCCGTTCGTCAAGAACCTGATGCCGACCTTCCGCGAGGTCGTCGTCATGTCGGCGTTCATCAATTTGGTCGCGTTGGCGACGCCTGTGTTTTCCATGCAGGTCTTCGACCGCGTGGTCTTTCACAAGGGCATCTCCACGCTGTGGGGTCTGGTGATCGGCATGATCGCGGTGATCATCTTCGACCTGGTGTTGAAGCTGGCGCGGTCGCGCGTCATGCAGACGGTCGCGTTGCGCGTCGACGTCCTGGTCGGCCGCCAGTTATTCGACAAATTGATGTCGCTGCC
>DJHY01000033.1:0-467 GCA_002433335.1 Rhodospirillaceae bacterium UBA6608
CGGCGCGCCCCAACGGGCCCCGATCCTCGGGGGCCCCGCCGTTTCTCTCCCGCCTATAGAAAAAAGAAGACAGGACCATGTTGGACGATACCCTGAAAACCCAATTGAAAAGCTACCTGGGCAACCTCCGGGCGCCGATCGAGCTGGTCGCCTCGCTGGGCGAGGGCAAAGCCTCGCAGGACATGCAGGCGCTGCTCGTCGATATCGCGGGCCTCTCCGACAAGGTCTCCTGGCGCGCGGCTGAAGGCGCCGAACAGGACGCTCGCGTCCCCTCGTTCGCGATCCTGCGCGACGGCCAGGAAACCGGTGCGCGCTTCGCGGGCATCCCGCTGGGCCACGAATTCACTTCGTTGGTTCTGGCGCTGCTGCATTCCGGCGGTCACCCGCCAAAGGTGGATGCCGAGGTTCTGGAGCAGATCAAGAATCTGCCGGGCGAATTCCACTTCGAAACCTATTTCTCCCTGTCC
>DJHY01000033.1:749-5936 GCA_002433335.1 Rhodospirillaceae bacterium UBA6608
GCTGGAAGGTCGGTTCGAGTTCGAAACCTATTTCTCCCTGTCCTGCCAGAACTGCCCGGACGTGGTGCAGGCGCTGAACATCATGTCTGTGTTCAACCCGAACATCACCCACGTCGCCATCGACGGCGCGCTGTTCAAGGACGAGGTCGATTCCCGCCAGGTCATGGCCGTTCCCTCGGTTTATCTGAATGGCGAGCCCTTCGCCCAGGGCCGTATGGAACTGGAAGAGATCCTGAGCAAGATCGACACCGGCGCCAGTGCCCGCATGGCCGAAGCCATCGCCGCCAAGGATGCCTTCGACGTGCTGATCGTCGGCGGCGGTCCTGCCGGTGCCGCGGCTGCCGTCTATGCGGCGCGCAAGGGCATCCGCACGGGCATCGCGGCTGAACGGTTCGGCGGTCAGGTGCTCGACACCATGGCCATCGAAAACCTGATCTCGGTTCCCCATACCGAAGGTCCGGCCCTGGCCATGGCGCTGGAAACCCACGTCAAGGAATACGACGTCGACATCATGAACCTGCAACGGGCGTCCAAGCTGGCCCCCGCCGGACAACCCGGCGGCCTGCACGAGATCGTGTTGGAAAACGGCGCCAGCCTGAAATCCCGCACGGTCATCATCAGCACCGGCGCGCGCTGGCGGCAGATGAACGTCCCGGGCGAGGACGAATACCGCAACAAGGGCGTTGCCTACTGCCCGCACTGCGACGGCCCGCTGTTCAAGGGCAAGCGCGTGGCGGTGATCGGCGGCGGTAACTCCGGCGTCGAGGCGGCCATCGACCTGGCCGGTGTCGTCGCCCATGTCACGCTGATCGAGTTCGACAGCCAGCTCCGCGCCGATGCGGTGTTGCAGACCAAGCTGCGCTCGCTGCCCAACGTCGAGATCATCACCTCGGCCCTGACGACCGAAGTGAACGGCGACGGCAACAAGGTGACGGGCCTGACCTATAAGGACCGCAACACCGAGGAAAGCCACACGGTCGACCTGGAAGGCATCTTCGTTCAGATCGGCCTGGTGCCGAACACGGAATGGCTGAAGGGCACGGTCGATCTGAGCCCGCGTGGCGAGATCGAAGTGGATGCCCGGGGGGCGACCTCCGTCCCCGGCGTGTTCGCCGCCGGCGACGCCACGACGACGCCGTACAAGCAGATCGTGATCGCCATGGGCGACGGGGCGAAAGCATCGCTCGGCGCGTTCGACTACATGATCCGTCAGGTCCCGGCCGAGGCCGCTGCCTGACCCACTGCATACCTCAGACACCGCAAAGCGCCGCCGCGCCCTCCCGGGACGGCGGCGTTTTCGTATCTGCGCCACGGGTCGCCGACCACACAAAGAAAAAGGGGTGCCGAAGGGCACCCCTTTTCCGGCGCGGTGGATCGCGCCGATCTGCGAATGTCGCGTCCCTTAGCGGGAGTAGAATTCGATGACCAGGTTCGGTTCCATCTGAACCGGGTACGGAACGTCAGCCAGCTTCGGCGTGCGCAGGAAGGTCCCGGCCAGCTTCTTCTGGTTCACTTCCATGTAATCCGGAATGTCGCGCTCGGCGGATTCGACGGCCAGCAGCACCAGCGGCATTTCGCGGGACTTTTCCTTGACCTCGATGACGTCGCCTTCACGGACCTGATAGGACGGGATGTTGACCTTCTTGCCGTTGACCTTGACGTGGCCGTGGTTGACGAACTGACGGGCGGCGAACACGGTCGGCACGAATTTCATGCGGTAGACGACGGCGTCCAGGCGGCGCTCCAACAGGCCGATCAGGTTTTCCGAGGTATCGCCACGACGACGGGCGGCTTCAGCGTAATAAGCGCGGAATTTCTTCTCGGAGATGTTGCCGTAGTAGCCCTTCAGCTTCTGCTTGGCCATCAGCTGGATGCCGTAATCGGACGGCTTCTTGCGCCGCTGGCCATGCTGGCCCGGGCCATATTCGCGGGAGTTGACGGGGCTTTTCGGGCGACCCCAGAGATTTTCGCCCAGACGGCGGTTAATCTTGTATTTCGAGGCGATGCGCTTCGACATATCGACAGTCCTTATTGCTTTGCCGGCGGCGGGTTTTTTTGATGCCGCGGCGGTCTACGTTGTCCCGGTAGGCCTTGATCCCTCCCCGGCCCCGTAGGTCCGTGAAAGGGGGCGGGATGCACCCAGATAGGCAGTGACATCCACGTTCCCGGGAATGAAGCTGCGCAATATAGGCATCCGGGCCGATAAGTCAATGCATCCGGCGGATTTCCTGGCCTGGACGGTTAATTTCGGCCCTGCGGTTGCGACCCCGTGCCCGGTCCTCTACCCTGGCGGGGATCACGGCACCTAAGGTTTTGATCGGGAACGCAAACCGCACGGATCAAATGTGAATATCCAGCACCACAATGAAACAGCCGAAACCACGGCTCCCCCCGCCGAAAACCCCCGTGCGGCGGGCGCCAGCGTGCGCTTCGACAACGTCCAGAAAAGCTATGACGGGGAAACCCTGGTCATCGACGGCCTGAACCTGGACATCGCGCCGGGCGAATTCCTGACCATGCTGGGCCCGTCCGGGTCAGGCAAGACGACGACCTTGATGATGCTGGCCGGGTTCGAGCCCGCGACCCACGGCGAAATCTATTTGAATGAACGCCCAATCAACAAGGTCCCGCCGCACAAGCGCGGGATCGGTATGGTGTTTCAGAACTATGCCCTGTTCCCCCATATGACCGTGGCGGAAAACCTGGCCTTTCCGCTCAGCGTGCGCAAGACGCCCAAGGCCGAGATCGCGGCCAAGGTCGCCCGCGCCCTGGAGATGGTCGAACTGCCCGATTTCGGCGACCGCCGCCCGGCGCAGCTTTCCGGCGGCCAGCAACAGCGCATCGCCGTGGCCCGCGCCCTGGTGTTCGAACCGGACCTGATCCTGATGGACGAACCCCTGGGTGCGCTGGACAAGCAATTGCGCGAACAGATGCAGTTCGAGATCAAGCACCTTCACGACAACCTGGGCGTGACCATCGTCTACGTGACCCATGACCAGTCCGAAGCCCTGACGATGGCCGACCGGATCGCCGTGTTCAACGAGGGCCGCATTCAGCAGCTTTCCACCCCGGACATGCTGTACGAACAACCGGCCAATTCCTTCGTCGCGCAGTTCATCGGCGAGAACAATCGCCTGAACGGCCAAGTTACGGAAGTCGCCGACGGCGAATGCCGGGTCGATCTGGACGGCGGCGGCTCGGTCCGCGCCCTGGCTGTCAATGTGGACGGGCCTGGCGCCCGCACGACCCTGTCGCTGCGGCCCGAACGCATCGCCCTGAACCCGCCCCCCGCCGAAACGGCGAACCTTTTGTCGGGCCGGGTCGAGGAACTGATTTACCTGGGCGATCACATTCGCCTGCGTCTGGCCCTGGCGGGCCGGACCGATTTCATCGTCAAGCTTCGCAACGACGGCGGCGGCCCGCCACCCCGTGTGGGACAGGACATTACCGTCGGCTGGCAGGCCGCCGATTGCCGCGCCCTCGACCCCGCGACAGCCTGACACCGAACCGAGCGCATTGCAGAAGGAGAGGATGCAGATGAACGCCAAGAAACCAATCGCCATTGCCGCCCTAAGCCTTGGGGTGAGCATCGGGCTTGCCTTGCAGGCCCAGGCTGGGGAAATCACCGTTGTATCCTGGGGCGGGGCCTATACGAAAAGCCAGATCGAGGCCTATCAGAAACCCTGGATGGCGAAGACCGGTCATAAGATCAAATCCGTCGACGCCCCGAACCCGGCGGCGCCGATCAAGGCCCAGGTCAAAGCCGGCAACGTCAGCATGGACGTCGCCGACCTGGAATATTCCGATGCCGTGCGCTACTGCGACGAAGGCCTGTTGGAAGAAATTGACGCCGCGGCCCTGCCGCCAGCGCCCGACGGCACCCCGGCGACCGAAGACTTCATCGAAGGCGGGCTGACCGATTGCGCCGTAGCCAACATCGTCTGGGCGACCGTGGTCGCCTATGACGCATCCAAGTTTCCCGATAATCAGCCGAAGACCATCGCCGACTTCTTCAACGTGAAGAAGTTCCCCGGCAAGCGCGGCCTGCGCAAGGGGGCCAAGCCGAACCTGGAGATGGCGTTGATGGCCGACGGTGTTCCGGCGGGCGAGGTTTATAAGCTGCTGGGCACGCCAGCGGGCGTGAAGCGCGCCTTTGCCAAGCTGGACGCGATCAAGAAACACGCCGTGTGGTGGGAAGCCGGCGCCCAGCCGCCGCAGCTTCTGGCCGACGGCGAAGTGGCCATGACCACCGCCTACAACGGCCGGATCTTCAACGCCGCGATCAGCGAAGACAAACCGTTCAAGATCGTCTGGGACGGCCAAATTCTGGATTTCGACCTGTTCGTCATCCCGAAGGGCGCGCCCAACAAGGACTTGGCCTTGGACTTCATCAAGTTCGCGACCGGCACCAAGCCGCTGGCCGATCAGGCCCGCTACATCCCCTATGGCCCGGCACGCAAATCCTCGGCCTCGTTGATCGGCACCTATCAGGACGGCAAGACCGAGATGGCCCCGCACATGCCGACGGCCCCCGCCAATATGAAGAACGCGTTGGTCAATAATTTCGAGTTCTGGGCCGACCGGGACACGGAATTGAACGAACGGTTCAACGCCTGGCTCGCCGCCAATTGACCCGATGACGGGGGCGGTCCAACAGCTCACCACCGACGACGGCACGCCGCTGAAAGCGGCGCTGGCGCGGACCGGCAGGCGCGCCCGGATTAGGGCGTTGCTGCTGGTCTCGCCGTTGTTGCTGTTCGTCCTGGTGACCTTTGCCGCCCCCATCGCACAGATGCTGTACCTCAGCATCCACAACCCGGTCTTCTCCGACAACATGCCCCGCTTGTCGACCTGGCTGCGCGCCAACCCGATCGACGACGTGCCGGGCGAAGCGGCGTTCGAGGCCCTGGTCCTGGACCTGAAAGAGGCGCGCAAGAAGCGCACCCATGCCCAGGTCGGGACCCGCATCAATTACGAGCGGGCGGGATCGACCAGCCTGTTCAAGTCGACGGCGCGGCGGGTCAAAAAGATCGACGGCCCGCCGTACAAGGAACAGATGCTTGCCATCAACAAGGCCTGGGGTGAATTGCACCTGTGGACGGTGATGGCCCGCGCCGCCCATCCCCATACGGCGGCGTTCTACGCCCAGGCGCTGGACCTGGCCTTCGACGATAAGGGAGAGCGGAC
>DJHY01000317.1 GCA_002433335.1 Rhodospirillaceae bacterium UBA6608
GCGGCCCCAACAAGTTCCGCAGCCAGATGCTGCTGGAGCCCGTCAACATCCTGGACAGCCGCCTCGACCCCGGTCGCCTGCTGCCTTATCGCCATGCCCTCGACTATGCCGAGCGCAACGGCAGGGCCGAGTTGACCCTGAACGGCAAGCGCCTGGGCTCGGCCTCGTGCTGGTGGGATCCTGCCTATGGCGCGCCGGGTCGTGGCGACGCCAGCGTCGTCGCCGCCCTGTTCACCGACGAGGACGGCACCCATTACCTGCACGCCCTGCGCTATCTGGAACACGACCCGGCCAAGGCCGCGCGAAGTAGTGCGGGCGACGACGCGGAAAACGACGAAGCCTCGCAGATGTGCCGACAGGTCGCGGACTTCCTCCGCGATCATCACCTGCCGTCGGTGACGTTGGAGACCAATGGTCTGGGCCGTTTCCTGCCCGGCCTGCTGCGCCGCGCCCTGGCCAAGGCCGGGGTCGAGGCGGCGGTGATCGAAACCGCCCAGCATCGGGCCAAGGACCTGCGCATTCTCGATGCCTTCGACGCGGTGCTCGCCGCCGGTCGGCTGCAGGCCCACGACAGCGTCTGGCAGACGCCGTTCATCCGCGAGATGCGCGAGTGGATGCCGGGCGGGCGATGCCGCGACGACGGCCTGGACGCCGTCGCCGGATGCCTGTTGAGCGAACCGGTCCGATTGTGCCGCACCCCTCCGCCCGGCGGCCCGACCCGCCCCGCGCCGACCTGGCGCGGGGCGGGAACCTTCAAGGCGAAAACCGATTTTGTTCTCTGACGCAATTCACAACCAAGTTTCCACAAAACCGATTCCAGGAGCACAACATGGGAACAATTGACACGCCAGATAAGCTTCCTCTCCACAAAGGCACGACATCTGACAACCTGAGTGGCGCGGGAGGTTCAGATGGCTTTGGAGGTTTTGGCCAATCCTTCATCAATCAGTCGGTAGGACGAAATCAGACAAACGAGCCGAAGGATGTATGGACTGCTTCCAGTTTTCTTCACGCCAACAATCATCTCACCTCCCCAACCCAGGAAGCGACGGAGGAATTCAACCGCGGAATCGAAGCCGCTCAGGTTCAGTTGAATGATCTGTCGGATGGGGGATTGCGTGTAGACGGTATCGTCCGACCTTGGGGGCCGACTGAGGTTCTGAGCCAACGCGCAATTACGTCAGGGAAAATGCATTCACCATCGCTTGCGGAAAAACCAGGAGAGAGCGGAAAGCCCGCCTCTGATACTAATCCCCTAAAGGGAGCTTCTTTCTCTGCCCAACTTCCGCCATCGTTGGTGGCCGATAAAAAGCGGGACGGGAAGGTTTCTCTCCCGCCGATCCATGATCAAATCCCACCACAGCACGGCAAACAAAGCACCCAATCTGTTTTGCCGAAACCACACGGTATTCTCGATCAAGGTCAGAGCAATCCGCCTCGCTCATCGGCGAAGCCTTCGTCTGATAATCCCCAAGTACTTAAACGTCTTGGAGAGCTTCAAAACATCCTTGCCAAACGCCGGGTAGAGAAGACGTTTGAAATCGACCCAGCTGGTAACCCGACTGGAAAGATGGACACGGATGTCCGCGACGATATTGTCGATTTCGGCGGTCAACTTGGTAACGCGGCAATCAATCTGATCGATAATCTCATCATGTTGTTGACACGCGGACAATCGCCGTCAGCGGTCATTCCAACGTTGAACCCTAAGCGGAAGAAAGCTGACCCCGCATGATCAACGTTGGCGACATTTGACCATTGCTATCGAGAGTCTGTACATATTTCCAAGGAACGGATACAGCTGAAAGAAGCACTAGGAATGTTTGGTCCGGTGAAATGGTTTCCGGCCCAGGCCGTCGCGAATTCCAAGAGATTTTGGCGCCGCGCCGTACTTGTCGGCGCCCTGATCTGCGTCCTGCCTTTTACCGCTCAAGTCGGCATGCGGTTGTATTCCTGGTACCTGTCGCTTTACCGGATAAATGATCTAGCGTCGGAAGAAGCCTTGCGGGAGAGTTTTCGCCTGGTCGTTCACGGCTTCGATTCCCAGGACAAGGCCATCGTGTTTCCAGCCCGCAAGTGGACGGGCAGCGTCCCCGTTTACTTCGACGCCTCGTTACCCGAATGGCACCGCACGACGATCCAGTCCTATTTCCCCGTGCTGGAAAACCTAACGGGCCTTCGGTTTCTTGAAACTCCGGTTTTCGACAAAGTTTGGCACTTGAATGTCTTCTACGCTGCATCGGCGAAAGAAGTAACGAAGCTTGCCCATCAGCGAGACCTTGGGCCCCGTTTCATCTCCGAATACGGCGAAGCCAATTGCTACGTAATCGTCGACCCGGAACAGGTCAACCACAGGATTGGTCGGCTCGTCGTCTTCAAGCGCGACCAGGAGCATCCATTGGCGGTGTCGTGCGTATTGGAGGAAATGCTGCAGGCACTTGGCCTTCACGCCGACCGTGCAACATATTCACCATCCTTGTTCAGCACCTTCACCAACCCCCTGGAAATCCCGCTGAACGATAGAATTTTGCTGCGCACTTTGTACGACCCGACGATCAACAGCGGCATGCGCGAAATAGAAACCGCGGCGCTTGTCCCACAGATCATTCACCGGCTCGTGGTCGGAGTGAAAACTCGTGGCGAAGAAGCGCTCTATCAACACCAACAGGAATGACGGGAGTCCCGCAGATGCCCCAGGCCTCCGACACAAAGGAAGGCCCGGCCCGCGCCTTGCATCTCGCCAACAAGGCGCTGCGCGAAGCCGGCTTGGCGCGGCAGGCGATCCTGTCCCATGAACGGCAATGCGCCGAGCGGTCGCGCGAAGCGGCCCAGGCCTTCGACCGCATGGGGCATGAGCTGCGCAGCTTCATGAACCAGACCCGCGAGTCTCGCGTGCGCCTACATGGCCGCATTGATCAGACGCAGGATCGCATCAACGAAAATCAAGTCCAGGTGCTGGAGGGTTTCGCCGCCCTGCGATCAGGTTTGATTCAAGGCCTGTTCGCGGCGACGGTCGCGCTCGCGGGCGGAATCGGGGCCATGGCTTGGTATCTGCTGACGCATCCCAAAGGAGGATAAGGTACAGACTGACTACACCGCCGTCGAAATCCGATGGATCAGCTCAGCCATGGTTTCCTCGGCGATCTGATTGTCGGCCTGGCAGGTGCCGGCGGCGCGGTGACCGCCGCCGCCGAAGCGCAGCATCAACTCGCCCACGTTGACCGGCGACGAGCGATCGAAGATCGACTTGCCCACGGCGAACACCGTGTTGCGATCCTGCTTGCCCCGGACCACATGCATCGAGATATTGCACTCCGGGAACAAGGCGTAGATCAGGAAGCGATTGCCGCAGTGGATTTCAGTTTCGTTCCGCATGTCGATCACAGCGAGCTTGTCGTGCATGGTGGTGCAGCGGCGCAGCTGTTCCTCGAACATCGGGCGATGTTCGTTGTACAGGTCGATACGCTCCTTGACGTCGGGCAGTTCGAGAATTTCCTCGATGGTATGGTTCCGGCAATCCTCGATCAGCCCCATCATCAATTCGTAGTTGGGAATGCGAAAACCGCGGAACCGGCCCAGGCCCGTGCGCGGGTCCATGATGAAATTGAGAAGCGCCCAGCCCTGCGGATTGAGTACGTCTTCCATTTCGTATTGCGCCGAGTCCGCCTGATCGACGGCGTCCATCAACTCGCCGGAGACGAAGGGAAAGGCTTCCTCGCCGCCAAAGTAGTTATAGACCACGCGCGCCGCCGAGGGGGCCGTCGGGTCGATGACGTGATTGTCGCGCTGGCCGCCGACGCGTTCGACCTCGCTTAAATGATGGTCGAACGCCAGATAGACGCGCTCGTCGAACGGCACGTTGGTCGAAACGTCGTTGTCGGTGATATCGACTTCGCCGTACTGCATCTGGCGCGGGTGAACGAACAGAATGTCGTCGATCAGCTCCATTTCCTCGAGCAACACGGCGCAGGCCAGTCCGTCGAAATCGCTGCGCGTGATCAGTCGGAACTGACGCCCGCTTTCCTTGAGCGCACGGGCCAGCGGCTTGCCGGCGCCGAAGATCGGCGACTGGATCGGCTGTGTTTTTTCCGGCGCCGCCGGGGCGGGTTCGGCGGTCGGCGTTTCCTCGGCGGCCTCGACAGCCGGTTCCGACGCGGAGGGTGCCGCCACCCGCTGCGGCGTGCCACCGCGCACGGCGGTGCCGATTTCCAGCGTTTCGAACCAGTTCAGGAAGCGGTCGACATCGGCCCCGGTAAACACCAAGCCCCGTTGCGGAATGATGATCTCAGGCGCGGCTTCGCGCACGCGGCGGATCCATTCGTCGCGCGCGGCGGGCGAGCCCATCCAGCGCTGATGAAAGCCGGTCAGATATTGCAGGTGCCGGTCGAAGTCGCGCACGACGAAGCCGTCGCGGTCGTCGGGCGGGACCAGCGCCCCGCCGATATCGCCCGAGAACAAAACCTTCGCCGCCGGATCGAAGACCGAGAAATTGCCCGGCGAATGTAGGTAGTGCGCCGGGATCAGTTGCAGTCGCCCGCCATCGCCGAAACGGATCTCCATGCCATCGTCGGGCACGGCGACGAAGTCGGCTTCGCGATCGTAATGGGTGACATAGCCCAGCCACAGCCAGGGCACATGCACCTTCAACTCGTCGACGCAGACCTCGCGCCACAAGGGCAGAGACGAACCTGCGTCGGGGTCTTCATGGGTCAGGATGATGTGGCGGATCTGCGCCAGCGGCACCTCGCGCTCAACGGCGTCGAACACAGAGGTGAAAATCTCGACCCCGCCCGGGTCGATCAATACCGCCTCGTCGCCGGCACGCACGATCACCTGGTTGGTGTCGACCAAATCCGGCGGCTTGCTGTTATCCTGGCCGATCACGGTCCAGGACCGTGTGCCGTCACGAAAAACCGTTTCTGAACGCACCTTGGGCAATCCCCGTTCTGCGGTTCGGCGCGGTCGCCGTTTCCACCCGATGGCCAGTCCAGCCAGCGAGAAGCGCCCGAATCCGATCGGCGCTCACAATAGAAGATTTTTCTGAACAACGCCAAGGGCTTGTGCAGGTTCCGCCAATCGGCGGACCGCATAACCATGGCGACATTCTTTCCTCAAACGACAGGAGTATTCCCATGGGCGGAACCACCGGCGGCCCAAAGGATCTGCCCGCGGCCCCGGCGGCCGACGTCAATGCCCTTGGCGATGGCCCGGCCTTGAGCCTGCCTCCGGACTTGTCCGGCGGCCTGACCCCCGATTTCGCCGCGACTGCGCCGGAGCCGCTTGCTCTCGAACTACCCAGCCTGACCGGCTCCATTGGGCCGGGCCGCGACAATTTCCCCGAGGACGTCTGGGGCGCCAGCTCGATCATGGCCGCCAACGGCCTGATGGACGCGCCGACCATTGAGGCCGGACCCGCCTTCAACCAGGGCGTGACCAGCGCCCAGGAACTGTTGGGCGCGACCAGCATCGACGGCTTCTCCCTGAAAGGCGGCGAGACCGAAAAACTGGTCCAGAACGTCTTGCAAAAGGGGCAGATCAACCTTCCCGCCAGGGGGCTGACGCCCCTGCCGGAGGCAGCCTCCCCAACCTCGCGGCCTTTGGCCCCGCCGACCGTGCCCTCGCTCTTGGCCGCCGAGGCGTCGCGCCCGGGCCAGAGCCAGGCCGCCCAGGCCCGCACCGCGCGCAAGGTTCAGGACGCCGCCGCGCAATCGGTCACAGCCAACAAGCCTCCGCAACAATCCATCCCCCGCCCGACGCCGCCCAAGCCGGGCGTCCTTGGCCTGCCGCAGTCCAGTGAAGCGGCCGCAACCAAACCGCCCGCCCCGGCCAAGTCCCCAGCCCCGGCCAAACCCCAACTCGACCCGGTCAAGGCGGCGAGCGAGTTCCGCCATATCGCGACCTTCAAGCTGGGCACGTTCGACCGGGACGGCGCGGGCGCACCGACGCTCCAGGGCGGCAAGCTCGACCCCGCCAAGGCCCAGTTGATGGAGCGCGCGTTGAAGGCCCGCGACGCCAACGACCTGGCCGCGTTCGAGGCCATGCTTGGCAAGAAGGGGAACAGCCTGTCCGGCCCGGAGAAAGCCTTCATGCGCGCCGTCGCCGAGAACCGCTTCGAAGACACCACCGACGCCGAGTTCGAAGCCCTCGCCACCGACGGCGTGAACTTGATGGCGCAGACGCCCGCCGCCGCACCCGGCAAGCCGGACCTTGATACCTTGATGGCTCGACAGCCGGCCTACACCGAACAGGATATCCTCAACCAGGCCCCCACCGACATCGAAGCTGCCCAGCAGCAGATCAACGCGGCGGGCGGGAATGGGAAGCTAGAACTCGCCGCCTCAACCCACCCGAATTCCGCGCCAACACCGCCCGTATCCGTCGGAACGCCGGTTCTCCCCGGGCCGCCCAAGACGCCCCCACAAGTTCCACTATACCGGAATCAGGTCATCGCCCGCCAAGGGAACGAATGGCCAAAGCAGCATGAAGCGTTCAGCCGCCTCAAGGGGATCTCCTATTCCGAACATTTTGCTTATATGGAAACCTTCGCCGCCGAAGGCGGCAGCGACGTTAACACAAGTAATGGCGCCACCGCTGGAATCACCCAATCGACCTTGGACGACCTGATCGACCGAGGGAAGATCATCGGCATCCCCAAAGGCACCGCGCCGAAATTGCTCAAAAGGGATGAACGAGCCCAAGTCTATCGGGTCTATATGGACGATGCCCTGAACCACGTTGGCGGCAGCCAAGCACTCCGTGACCTAACCGATGCGTACGCAGCGGCGGCGCTGGGCGATACTCTTTTTCGCCATGGGCGTACGGGTGGCGGTGAGATTGTCCAGCGGGCGATCAACAGGGCCGTGCCCAATGCGGTGAAGGCCAAAGGCCCCATAGGGCCGCAAGCTTTTCCCGCGTTCAAACAAGCAATCTCCGACCCGGTCACACGCAGGAAGGTTCTTGATGGACTTGCAGAGGAACGGAAAGAGGCCGCCATTTTTGAGGAAATACAACGAAATCATGTCGATCGCGCGACCGCCATCAAGGCGGTGCAAGGAGAGTTCGCCCGCTTCGATCACTTCCGGTTCCAAAAGGCATCCCAGAAATCCCCGTGATCGTGCTTGCTGAAATGAAAGTACAAAACCCGCCAAGAGCTCCCTTCCTTGCGCAGGACATAAGTAAAATCCGGCTCAGAGCGGGTGCAACTATGATCCGGAGGGCAACCCTCGCCGTACTGCTTCGCCGGATCATCCCGCGTGGCGGTGACGCATTGATCGTCCGGGGAACATTGCCAATATTCCAGACGAATAGCGAGATCATCCGGTCGCCAAGCCTCGTAGTCTATGCCTCCCTTCACCCATTCGCCGACATTGCCTGTCCATTCCGGGATGTCCGCCTGTGTCAAACGACGTCGATCGAGGACCCGGAGCTTATAGATGTTAAGCGCACTTAGACCGGCGAACCCACCGCCCACGTACGTCGTCGTATAGCCGACCCGCCGGCAGAGATCGCGCTTCGCCCAGATATGGCAGGCCTCGAAGGTCAGGATCGTACAAATCGGTGTGGTCGGGTTGCCCACGCAGTCGTCATAGGGCTGCGCCTTAGCCGGTAAAATAGTGAAGGCATCCGCCGCATCGACGCGCGTGGATGTCGCAACCACCGCCCAGGAAAAAAGTAGAATGAGCAGAATATGCCGCATGCAATGAGTGTACCCATCCTCATGGCCGCATCAAGACACAAAGGGTCTGAAGTCCGAATCCACATCGAAGGCACGATTCTGCACAAAGCGGATGACACGTATGATTTCGCCGACAATGACGACGCCATGGGCGCCTATGAGTTGCAGCAATCCGGTCGCGGCAAACCCTTCACGGTTCGTCAAAATTGGAGCCAGAAGGTGAAAGGGAGCGTCAAAATTCTCGGTACCGACGACAACGGCAAACTGATCCTCGGCCAGCCCAAATTTCAGTGGGCGTGGTGGCGGCCTTAATTGTCGGGCTCCAAGTCTACGCCATGCTCCCGGTTCATCCCGTGGAGGCACATTGTTACGATTTCCGGGTTTATTTCGAGGGGCCGAAATCGGAGCGGCTCAACGCCCTCTACATCAAGTGGATCGAAGAGAAGGACCAACCGTACTTCATTCGGAGCGGGAGAATCTCCAGCCGGACCTCCTCAAAGAATGGTACCGCGTGATCGAAGCGGCCATCGCCAAGGACGGCATCGACATCGAAGCCCGCCGCGAACATCCGAGCATTTGGCCGCCCCATGAATGGCCGATCCCGCCGCAGGATTAACTAGACCACGGCCGCCAGCGAGTTCCGCCATATCGCGACCTTCAAGCCGGGCCGGTTCGAGCGCACTGTTCCTGAAAATCGAGGGCGGCGCGCCGTTGCATTTATTTAGTTAGATTTTCTGACGAGTTATCCCGCTCCGGATAACCCAGGGAGCGCGGGCATCCGCCCGTGCCGTGGGCCCGGCCCTCGAACCCGACGCCGCCCGTGGCGGCGGCCCCTTGCTACATGCCGGGGCCGCCACAACCGCCGGCGCGCGTCCCCTCAACGCGACATGAATTCAAGGAGTCCGGATTTCCGGAAGACACATATGTCGACACAAATCGCACAATCCTTCATCAAGCACTTTCAGACCGACGTGCACATGGAATACCAGCGCGTCGGATCGAAACTGCGCAATACGGTCCGCTCCAAGAACGACATCCAAGGATCGTCCACCACCTTCCAGAAGGTGGGCAAGGGAACGGCCTCGACCAAGGCGCGGCACGGCATGGTGCCGGTCATGAACCTCGACCACACGCCCGTCGAATGCCAGTTGCAGGACTACTACGCCGGCGACTGGGTGGACGAGTTGGATGAGATCAAGACCAACATCAACGAACGCCAGGTGATCGCCCGGGCCGGCGCCAACGCGTTGGGCCGCAAGACCGACGAGCTGATCGTCGAGCAGCTGGACACCAGCACCAATTATGCCGGCACCGGGGCCGACGCCCTGACCAAGACCAAGGTCCTGACCGCGTTTGAAATGCTGGGCGACGCCGACGTTCCCGACGACGGCGACCGCTTCGCGATCATCGGCTGGAAACAGTGGACCGACCTTTTGAAGATCCCCGAATTTTCGGACATGGACTTCGTCGGCTCCGAAGACCTGCCATGGCGCGGCATCCAGGCCAAGCGTTGGCTGGGCACCTTGTGGATTCCTCATTCGGGCCTGACCAAGACCGACAGCGTTCGGTTTTGCTACTGGTTCCATAAAAGCGCTGTCGGCCATGCCGTGGGCAAGGACGTCAAGACCGACATCACCTGGCACGGCGACCGGGCGTCCAACTTCGTCAACAACATGATGAGCCAAGGGGCCTGCCTGATCGATCCGTCGGGCGTGGTTTCCATGCGCTGCCTGGAAAGCTAAGGAGAACGATCATGGCATTCGTTTCGAAAGACCTGAGCGTGCTCAGCTACGCCAACGGTTTCACCCTGTGGCATTACGCCACGGTCGACGCCGCCGCTTCCGTCGACACGGCGGGCTATTTCAACGACGCCGCGCACATGCTGCGCGTCGGCGACATGATCATGGCCAACGTGGACACGGACGGCACGCCCGGCGCGGGCCTGTTCCTGGTCAGCGCCAACACGGGCGGGACGGTCGACGTTAACGACCTGACCACCGTCGGCGGTTCCGACACCGACTAAACCCGACGGCACCGCGTTCCTGGGGGCGCTCCGGCATTCGCCGGGGCGCCCCTTTTCGCATTCGCAATTTCCCATCCAAAACGGAGTCCCCGCCATGGCGTTAAGTCAGATCGCGCTCTGCTCGCGCGCCCTTTTGAAACTGGGCGGCACCACCATTACCTCGTTCGACGAAGGCACCGCCGAGGCCGAAATCGCGGCCAACCTTTTTCCGTCCGTGCGCGATGCTTTGTTGTCGGCGCATCCGTGGAGCTTCGCCACCGCGCAGCAGCGCCTGCCGTCCCTGGCGGCAGAGCCGGTCGCCGATTTCACCAAGGCGTATCAATTGCCGGCCAACTTCCTGCGCGCGCTTTCCGCCGGGGGAAGTACGCGGGGCAGCGGCCTGGAATACCGCATCGCCGAGCGACGGCTGCACACCAATTCGCCCGAAGTCGTGTTGACCTTCATCTTCCGTCCGGCGGAGATCGACTTCCCACCGTTCTTCGATCAGGCGTTGATCACCCGCCTCGCAGCCGAGTTCTGCATCCCGCTGACTGAAAGCACCTCACGCTCGGAAACCTTGTTCCGCCTGGCCGATCAAGAATTCCAACGCGCCAAGACCATCGACGCCCAACAGGATACGCCGGGCCGGATCGCGGATTTCTCGTTGGTGGAGGTACGCGGCTGATGGCCAAGCTGACGACCCTCAAATCCAACTTCACCGCGGGCGAGGTTTCGACCCGATTGGTCGGCCGCAGCGACCTTAGGTCCTATGCCAACGGGGCCTCGCAACTACGCAACGTCATCATCCAACCGACCGGTGGCGTGGCCCGCCGTCCAGGCACGCGTTATGTCGATCACGCGGCAGGGCCCGGCAGGTTGGTCGCGTTCGAATTCAATACGGAGCAGACCTACCTGCTGTGCTTCTCTGATGAGCGGATCGACGTCTACACCGACGGCGTGCGGACGGCCACCGTCGACGCACCCTGGACCGAGGTTCAGATCAAAAAGCTGTCATGGGTGCAAAGCGCCGACACCTTGTTGGTGGTCCATCCGGATGTTCCGCCCAAGAAGATCACGCGCAGTTCACATGCCGATTGGCAGATCTTCGATTGGGTATTCTCCGAAGAAGACGGGCGCATCTATCAACCCCATCACAAGTTCGCCGAAACGGACGTGACCTTGGCGACGAATACGACCTCGGGCACGATCACGGTCACGGCTTCGGCCGACGTCTTCGTCGATGATCATGTCGGCACACGCTTTCGTATTTCCAACAAGGAGATCGAAATCACCGCCATCGCTTCCCCGACTTCTGCGACGGCAACGGTCAAGGAGACATTGGCCGGCACCGCCGCGACAAAGGATTGGGAAGAGCAATCGTTCTCCGCCGCCCGCGGCTATCCCGCCGCCGTGACCTTTCACCAGGACCGGATGGTGATCGGCGGGTCCCGCGACCTGCCCAACCAGATTTGGATGTCCAAGTCGTCGGACCTGTTCAACTTTGATCTGGGCGAAGGCCTGGACGACGAGTCGATCGAATTCGCCCTGCTGTCGGATCAGGTCAATGCCTGTTCCGCCGTATTCTCGGGCCGCCACCTACAGGTCTTCACGACCGGTGCGGAATGGATGGTGACGGGCGATCCGCTGACCCCAGGCTCCGTTCAAATTCGTCGCCAGACGCGCGTCGGCTCCCCCGCCGACAGAACGGTGCCACCCTGTAACGTGGACGGGGCGACGTTGTTCGTTCCCCGCACCGGGCGTGAGCTGCGCGAATTCCTATTCACCGATGTCGAGCAGGCATATCAATCGCGCGACTTGGCGACGATCGCCGAACACTTGATCAAGGATCCGGTGGATCAGGATTTCGATCCGCGTCTGCGCAATCTCAACCTGGTCATGGCCGATGGCACGATGGCCATGCTGACGATCTACCGGGCCGAGGAAATTACCGGATGGTCGCTTTGCACCACCGAGGGTGAAATTCGATCCGTCTGCACCATCGATGACGACGTCTATCTGCTGACCGAACGGAACAACGGCTACTTCATCGAAACCTTTGACGAGACGTTGCAGGTCGATTGCGGCCTGACGCTGGCCGACAGCGAAGGCAAGACCGAGTGGACCGGGTTGAACCATCTGGAAGGCTGGACTGTCAAAGTCGTCGCCGACGGATCCATGCAAGGCGAACAGACGGTGACGGGGGGCAAGATCACCCTGACTGTCGCCGCGAAGGAGGTTCGCGTCGGTCTTGGTTACGCTCATGTCATTCAACCTCTGCCGCCGTCCGTCAACGGCGGGCAAGGGTCGAACCAGGGCGGACGTCTGCGCTTGGTCGCCGCGACCTTTCGTCTGAAGGATGCGTCGGCGCTTCGTCTCAACACCGGGCGGGGATTCATCGATGTGCCGTTCCGCGAATTCGGCAATCAACTGCTGGACGCGCCGCCGGTCGCGTTTTCCGGCGATCGCACAGTGCGGGCATTCGGCTGGCGTCGCGACGGCACCGAGGCGCTATGGCGTATCGAACAAGACACCCCCCTACCCTTCACGCTTTTGTCGGTCACCGAAGAGATCAGCGTGAACGGCTGATCGCCTCTCCCCGTCGACACCATTTTCAGGAGACCCAACATGGCTGAATTCGCCGTTGCGGCCGCAATGACCGCCGCCAGCGTTGCCCAGAAACAGATGCAAGCCAAACGCCAAGCCACACAAGTCGAGGCCCAACGCCGCCAGCAGGTAAACTCCATCCAAGAGCAACAGACGATCCAGAACCGCCAGCGCCGGGAAGAGCTGCGCAAGGCGCAAGCCACACAACGCGCACGTTTTGGCAGCACCGGCCTAAACGCCGCCGGCGGTTCCGCCGCCAGTGTGCTCTCGGGCCTGGCGCGTCAGGTGGATGAAGCCATCGTCGACCAAAATGCTCTGAACAAGTTGCGGATCGACGACATCAACACCAATGCCCTCACGCAACGAAAAAGCATCCTGGGCCAAGCCCAAGACGCGATGTTCGACGGCGGCATGAACATCGTGAGCATGGGCATCGGAAAAAAAGGGTTGAACCTGTTCGGCGAGTAAGCCGGCCGGGCATTCCGCACATGACGACTTCCTCTCTGCCATCCAAGCCGCTGCGCGCGATGGCGCGTCGACGGTTGCCGAAGCTGCTGCGCAAGGCAGCTTCGGACTATGCCGCGTTCGCAGCGCAATCTCCGCCTACCGATGCCAAGGGTTTTGCCGCACATCAGGCCGCCTGTAAGGCGGCATTGGCCCATTTGGACGCTGGCCTGAAGCTGCTCGCCTGGGCGGAAGGCGCGGACAAAACCCGGGACAGCGCGAACGACGACCTGACCCGCATGCTCGACGCCGCCCGCGCCGCCGTCGCCGAAGCCGACGACGCCTCCCCGGACGGCGAAGCAATCTGAACACGCAACCGCACCCCCTCAGCCATTTCAAAAGGAGCCCATCATGGGAGGATTTCTCGGATCTTCACCCAGCCTGCCGCCAGTGGCGGAACCGGAACCGACTCCGGACCCCGACGAAGAAGAACGTGAACGCCGTCTCGAACGCTTGGAGCGCATGCGCAGAGGACGCTCGGGCCTGATCACGACGTCACGGCGCGGTCTGCTCGACGAGCAAGACAACACCGCGGCCAACAGCACCGCGACGCTCAAGACCAAACTTGGAGAATGACCATGACCGAGATCACCCCGGAAGCAGTACTGCGGCGCTATCGCCTGGCCGCAGGCCGGCGCGCGAATTGGGAAACGTTGTGGCAAGAATGTTTCGACTTCGCCCTGCCGCAGCGGGAGACTGCCATGGGTGGCCCGACTGGCGGCGCCAGCCGCAAGACCGACCGCCTGTTCGACGGCACCGCGCCGGACGCCGTCGACCAATTGGCGGCCAGCCTGTTGGCGCAATTGACGCCCCCCTGGGCGCGGTGGTTCGGTCTGGCGCCCGGCAGTAAAATCGACGATGCCCAACGCGGCCAATTGTCGCAGGAACTGGAAGCCGCCGCCCAGGCCTTGCAATCCCATTTCGACCGCTCGAACTTCGCCGTCGAACTGCACCAATGCTACCTGGACCTGGTCACGGTCGGCACTGCGAGCCTGATGTTCGAAGCCGCGCCGCCGGGCGAGCCTTCGGCCTTTCGTTTCACCGCCGTGCCGTTGTCGCAAGTCTGCTTCGAGGAAGACAGTTCGGGCCGCCTCGACACGACCTTTCGGACCAGCCGTCTGACGCGCACGCAGATCCTAGAACGCTTCCCGAAAGCAACGCTGCCCGACTCCCTTAAGAAGAAAAATACCACGGAAGGCGAAGACCCTTCAGCCGACATTCTCGAAGCCGTATTCCCGGCCAAGAACGGATTCGACTATATCGCCCTGATCGACCCGGGTGACGGCGGCACCGGCGACCAAAGCGCCACCGTGTTAAAGACCGGCCGCTTCGAACGCTCGCCGTTCATCAATTTTCGCTGGCTGAAAGCCCCCGGCGAAATCTATGGCCGGTCGCCGGTGATGAAGACCCTGCCCGACATCAAAACCGCCAACAAGGTCGTCGAGTTGGTCTTGAAGAACGCCTCAATCGCCGTGACCGGCATTTGGCAGGCCGACGACGACGGTGTCTTGAACCCGTCCAACATCCGTCTGACCCCCGGCACCATCATCCCCAAGGCCGTCGGCTCGGCGGGGCTCAAACCGTTGGAGGCCCCCGGCCGGTTCGACATGTCGCAAGTCGTATTGCAGGACCTGCGCGCCGCGATCCGCCGCGCCCTGCTGGCCGACCGGCTGGGCCAGGTCGACGGCCCGCGCATGACGGCGACCGAGGTACTGGAACGGGTCGCGGAAATCTCGCGGCTACTGGGCGCGACCTATGGCCGCTTGCAATCGGAATTGCTGACGCCGCTGGTCACGCGCGGTCTGGCGATCCTGACCCGGCGCGGCGAGATTCCGGAAATCCGCATCGACGGACAGATCATCGACCTGGAATACAAATCTCCGCTGGCCCGCCAGCAGGCGCAACAGGACGTGCAGGCGACCCTGGCGTTTCTCGACGGCCTGTCCCGCCTTGGCCCGCAGGCATTGGCGATCATCGACGTGCAACAGACGGCGCAAACTTTAGCCGCGGCCTTCGGCGTGCCGCCGAAAGTTCTGAAGACGCCGGACGACGCCGGGATGGGAATGGGCATGCCGTCCCTACCAATGGACCCGTCTGCTCTGCTTGCCGCCGCCGGAGGCGGTCAGCCCGCCGGTGATGATGGCGACGCCATGGGGATGGACGGTGACGGCCTTGCCGCCGTCGCTTCGACCCTGGGCAACGCGCTCGGAGGCGCTCTCGCCGGCGGCGCGACGACCACGTCCGCCCCCGTCAACGGAGACACCTGATGCGAACGCCCGAACCCGTATGGCCCTGGCGGCCGGAGGACTTCACCCCGTCGCCCGCGCGCACGTCCACCACTCCGTTCGACGGCGAGCATCTGCCGCAGTTGGCGGCGCGGTGCTTTCGCGGCGCGGATGGTGATGTGCTGTTGGCTTATCTGAAAGCCATGACTCTCGATCGCGCCCTCGGCCCCGACGCCGCCGACGCCACCCTCCGCCACCTCGAAGGACAACGTCATTTGGTTCGCCACCTCAGCCAGTTGATCGACCAGGGCCGCCACGGCCCCGACCATTCCCCCATGCCGAAAGGAACCGACGCATGACCGATCCCAATTCCAAGTCCTTGCTCAACCAATCCGACCTGCCTGGCGCTCCGGATCAAGCGGGTGATTGGCCCGAACATGACATCACGCCAGAGGCTGGTGCGGATAACGGCATTACCATCGCCGCGCCCGACTACCTGCCGTCCAAATTCTGGAACGCCGATGCCGGCGAAGTCCGCGTCGAAGACCTGGCCCGGTCCTATGCCGAGCTGGAACGCCGCCTGGGCGCCGCCGGGGGCGACACCGTGCCGGACGACCCCATGGGTTATCGCATCGACCCGGCGATGGAGGGGTTGAGTACCGATGCCGAGGTCAACGCCCGGCTGATGGAAGCGGGCTTCACTCAAGGGCAGGCGCAATTGGTCTATGACCTGGCGGCGGAAAAGTTGGCCCCGCTGGTGCGCGAGCTCGCCCTCGACACGGTGCAGAACGACCACCGCCGACGCCTCGCCGACCATTTCGGCGGCAAGGATAGATGGGCGCGCACCTCGACCCAGTTGGAAAGCTGGGGCCGGGCGAACCTGCCCGACGCCGTGTTCGACGCCCTGAGCCAATCCTACGACGGCGTGCTGACCCTGCACCGCCTGATGTCGGACGGCGAGCCCGCGATGATCTCGGGCGCGCAACCCGCACCCGGCGGCCGCAACGAGGGCCAACTTCGCAAGATGATGGACGACCCCCGCTATTGGCGTGACCACGATCCCGCCTTCACCGCCGAAGTCCGCCGTGGCTTCGAGGTACTCTATCCCGACGAGGGGTGAGCGCGTCTCCTTTCCGCAGCTCCCCTTCATTTTCGGGCCGGGGCGCCGGCTGCCTTCGCCTCCTTGGCGCCGGCGCCCCGTTTTCTTTTTTCACGCCGCCCCTCAAACCACAGGAGGCTCTCCATAGCCGGAACCACCGGCGGCCCGAAGGACCTGCCCGCGGCCCCGCCGACCGGGTCTTCGCTATTCGCCGCCGAGGCGTCGCGTACGGGCCGGAGCCAGGCAACAGATCGAACGCCATGCCGCCAACGCCTTGGCGATCTCATCGCGCATGGCCCAGTTGGA
>DJHY01000067.1 GCA_002433335.1 Rhodospirillaceae bacterium UBA6608
CTTCATGGTATCGGATAGCGTCTCATAGGCGAGGTACATGTTGGCGAACATCGTGTCGCCACCGTACGGCGGTGTTTCCTTGGCGTATAGAATAGAGCCCAGGGCGGGGCGCTTGGTGTAGCTGACGTCCGTATGCCAGCGTTCGCCGATGTTGTTGCGATGTTGCGGTTCCTTCACCAGCAACTGCACGTGCTCGTGGCCGGGGACCTGGGGAAAGAAGGAATTGACGTGCAGGTCGCCGAACAGACGGCCGAACGCCTTGTGCTGATCCGGGGTCAGGTCTTGGTCACGGAAGAAGATCACTAGGTTTTCAACCAGCGCGCGGCGGATTTCGGCAATCACCTCAGGGGACAGCGGTTGCGAAAGATCGACGCCGCCGATCACGGCCCCAAGGGCCCCGCTGATCGGGCGAACGGTGATGTGACGATAGTCGGTCTGCGGCACTACGGACATTGAAGGTCTCCCAATTTCACTAGGCTGTTTTTCGTTCGACCTCGGCCAGAAGGGCTTTGGTTTCCTTTGAGACAGGGGCGGTCAACGCACCCGAGATGCTGTCGATCAGGTTGGCGACGAATATTGCACCGTCGCCGAACCGGCCCGTGGCGCGCCCGGCGGTGCGGGCATCTGCGTCGCGCCGGGCCTTATCCGCCAGGGCATGGACGAAATGGGCCACGGCATTGCGAATGCGCTGTTCGATGATGGGGGCGGGCAGGTCGACCAAAAGTCCACGCAACAGGTCGCGCGTGCGCGCCATGCCGTGGTCGAACTTGTCCCGAACAAGGCCGCCCAGGTCGACGCCCGGGTCGCTGAGGACCTGGGCGAGGAAGCGGACGTAGAACTCGCCCTCGGCTTTCGGGTCGAGCTGTTCGGCCAAAGGCAAGACCATCGCGGCAACCACCGGGCGAACCTCGGCAATAGGGGCTGAAGCCTCCATTTCGTCGAGAATGGCGATGCGCCGCCGGTTGATGCCGGCCATGCGGTATTCGAAGATCGCCGTCAGCAAAGCTTCACGCGTGCCGAAATGATAGTGCAGGGCCGCAACGTTTTTCTGACCGGCGGCGCGGTTGATCTCCCGCAAGGAAACGTTGTCGATCCCTTTTTCCGCGAACAGGCGTTCGGCGGCGAGGGTCAGTTTTTCCCGGGTCTCTGTCGGTGTCATGCTGAAACCTACCTAATTCACATGAATTAAATCAAGTGATTTATATGGCTCGGATAGAGCTCCAGGGGGATTCGACGGGCACTGTCGGAAGGGCCGTTGGGTCAGACGGGCCACCGGCATTTGTCGAGGGAGCCGCGAAATGGGCAAGGCCCATGCGCGCTATTATCCGGAAAGTGCAATCGATGTCCGAAAAACGCGGAAAAACACCGCCTGTGACTAGGGTCACATTCTCAGGCGCTAAACCAAGGCCTATTCTAGCCTTAAGACTTGTCCAGTCTGCCGATTTGCCCGGCGCGCAGGGGGAGGGGGAGTTTCAAAGAGTGACCGTGAAGCGGGTCGGTTTCCGTTCCTGGTTCAAGGTTGCGGGATCTGATCGTCGGCTTGCGGGGGTGCTCGCGGGTGGGCGCCGTCTTTGTATTTTCTCTGAACGAACCTGAAATAGCCTCCCTGCCTGGGTGCGGCCTTCGCGCCAGGTGAGTGACGGCATTCGAATACACATACAGCGTGAAACGCTGAATAGAGCACTAACGGGGTGTCGATGAAAAAGAAGTTCGTGCGGGATTTGAAATGCCGCGTTCTGCCCATGGTCGCTTTGGCGGCGTTCGTGAGTGGTTGTCAGACCGTTGACTTCGGAGCGGCGGCGCCTTCCGCCAGCACCGCCGAGGAAAGCGGCGTCTTCAAGATGATCAATCAGCCGCGAGAAGCCATGGCTTTGGTCAAAGAAGGCGAGAAGGCACTCGCCGAGCAGGACCTCGACAAGGCGCTCCGGATGTTCAGCGGCGCGTTGAAGCTCGACATCACCAATCCGGATCTGCAGTTCCTGAACGGCCTGACCTATCATCTGATCGGCCTGTCCAAGGATCGCACCAAACTGGAAATGGCCGAGCAGGGGTTGCAACTGGCCCTGAAATTCGACCCCAGCCACCTGGCGGCCCGCTATCAGCTGGGCCTTCTGTATATGGACCAGCGTCGTTTCGCGCTGGCCCGGGGGCATTTCGCCGCCGTCGCGTTGCATCGACCGGACGATGCCGCCGTGCTCTACAACTTGGCGGCCAGTTCCTACTACAGCCACGATCCGCAAATGGCGGAAGCGGCGTTGAATCAGCTATCGAAGGTATCGCCGGAAAGCGCCGCGGATGAAGACGTCCTTTGGGCGCAGGCATTGGTGAAGGCTGCGTTGAACGACAACGAGGCAGCAAAAGGCTACCTCAACGCTTTCCGAGAGAAGGAATCTTCGGTCGATCAGTCGCGCCAACTGGAGCGTCGCCTGCATTCCTGGCGCGGCTTCTATGACTACGACGCCAAGATCGTGCCGGCGCAGTTCGGCGGCCAGAGCGGCAGCCCTTATGGCAGCACCGGCAGCGACCCCTATGGCAACGCCAACCCCTACGGCACGCCGTCGTCCTCTTATGATAGCGGCGCGGCGGCACAAGGCGCCGGCCAGGAAACGGCGGGCGCCGGGGCTGCGCCCGTTCAGAATGATTCCTCGATGGTCGTCGTCGACGTCGTGATCATCGGCACCCAGGAAGACGTGCGCGAAAGCCGGGGCATCAACCTGTTGAACGGCCTGCAGCTTCAGTTCGGGAACCCGACGACGGGTGCTTATGGCTTCAACTGGTCGCGCAACAACATCAACGACAAGAACGACAGCGGCCTGGACGAAAACACCCGCACGATCACCAACATGATCGGTATCCCGGCGGTCACCTATTCGCTGAACATCGCGAATACCGCCAATTCGCGGAACGAGATCCTGGCCAAGCCGAGCCTTGTCGCGCAATCGGGACTGACGTCCGAGTTCTTTTCGGGTACGGAAATTCTGGCCGCTGCTGTTTCGGGCGGCGATGGCGATTCCGTGTCGGTGCAGAAAGAGGTCGGCGTGAAGCTGGCGGTGACGCCGGAAATTCTCGACGACGAATTCCTGCGCTTGCACGTGGTTGCCGAGCGGACCTTTTTGACCGACCCGGCAAGCTCGGTTCTGTTCGAATTCCGCCTGGATACCACCAAGACCAACGTCAATTCGACCGTGACCATGCGCTTCGGCGAAACCCTGATCCTGGGCGGCCTGAGCGAACGTGAAACCTCGAATGCGAAAGACGGTGTACCGGGGATTATGGATATTCCGGGCATCAACCTGTTGTTCTCGGAGCGTTCGGAACGCAATTTTGAACGTTCGATCCTGATCCTGCTGACCCCGCGGCGCCCACAGTACACGCGCCAGGCCGAGGACAATCGGAAGAAGACCCGTGGTCGGTTGAGCGAACTGGAACGGGATATCGAACGTCTGTCGAAACGTCATGAGGACTGGTTCACGCCGCGCCCGACGTTCAACGGGATCATCGAAACATTGAAGCAGCGCGAGTTCTTCGAAGAGTTCCGGTCCGGCGATTTCCGCATCAAGGCCTGGAACAACGATCCGAGCAACATGACCCATATCGCCAACATTCAAAAACGATTGGCGAGCAACTAATCCCTCTTGGAGTGGTGGGGGGGTGCCTGCATCTCCGTTCGACGCAATCCCACGAGATCGTCTAGGGAACGTCTACGCATGAAAAAGGTGAAATCGGGCCGCGGGCGGCTGTTCGCAAGCGCCATCATCGGCCTTGCCGCGCTGCTGGTCGTGGCGGAAGGCGGCATCGCGACGGGGCAGTCGGCGCCGGGCCAGCGGCCATCGGCGCCTTTGCCGCAAGAATCCGTAACTGCGACCTGGACGTTGCTGCCGGGCAAGGCCAAGGATTTGTCGATCAACGCCGCGGCCATTGCCTATGCGGCACAGGTCGATGGCGTGGCGCTTCGTTGGCGGGCGGCCCGCCAGAACTGGGCCAAAATGTCCGGGGGTTTCGTTCGGATCAGTGCCGCCGAAGGCAACCGCCCATGGGGTGTTACCCCCGATGGCAACGTGATGCGCTTCAATGGGCTGTGGTGGGAAGCGAAAGGCGACAAGGTCGCGGACGTCGCCGGGGATGCGCTGGGCAACGTGTTCATCGCCCGGCGGACGGGCGAGATCGAAAAGTGGGAGCCGCTATCGCAAAGCTGGCGTCCCGTGGCGGGCCCGAAGGCAGCGCGCATTGCCCTGGATATTCGGGGCAACCCCTGGGTCGTGGCGTCCGACGGCAGAATCTATCGCCGCGACAACGATAATTGGATCCCCATGCCGGGCCTGGCCCAAGACATCGCGTTGGGGGCTGACGGGTCGGCGGCGATCATCGATGTAAATCGGCGCTTGCGTATCCTG
>DJHY01000326.1 GCA_002433335.1 Rhodospirillaceae bacterium UBA6608
AGTTCCGGTGCGTCCCCCGTACGCGCGGGGGCGTGCTGGTCGACAGAGCAATCCCGAAATCCGACACCAATGGGAAGGTAACCATGGCGCGTCCTTTGATGCCGAAGGCCACTGCCGTTTGGCTTGTGGAAAATACGGCCCTCACGTTCAGGCAGATCGCCGATTTCTGCGGCCTGCATGAGCTTGAAGTTCAGGCCATCGCCGACGACGAGGTCGCCGTCGGAATGCAGGGGCTCGACCCCGTGCAAGCCGGTGAGCTGACGCAGGCGGAATTGGACCGCTGCGAAGGCGACCCCACGGCCAGCCTGAAGGCCGCCAAGCCGAACCTGCCCATGCCCAAGGCCAAGACCAAGGGCGCCCGCTACACCCCGGTCGCCAAGCGGCAGGACCGGCCGGACGCCATCGCCTGGCTGTTGAAGAATTACCCTGAAATGTCGGACGGGCAGATTTCCAAGCTGATCGGCACGACCAAGCCGACCATTACCTCGGTCCGCGATCGCTCCCATTGGAACGCCGCCAACATCAAGCCGCAGAACCCGGTCGGTCTCGGCCTGTGTTCGTCGGACGATCTGGAGAAGGTCATTGCGGTGGCTCGCGCCCGCGCCGGCACCGTGCATGGCCCGGCGGCGACGCCCGCGCCGACCTGGCCGCCGGTCGACAGCGGATCCGAGCCGTCCTAAAATCACGGACAGCGCCAAGAAAGAAACAAGGGGGCCTCGGCCCCCTTTATCTTTGGCAGATCAGCGCCCCTTGAACACCGGCGGGCGCTTTTCCGCAAAAGCCCGTTCGGCCTCGCGGTGATCCTCGGAGAACCATAGTTCCTCAAGAATAGCCTCGCCAGTCCCCTTGCCGTCACCTACGGCAGCGGCACGCAGGGCCCGCTTGGTCGCCGAGACCGCCAAAGGCGCCGCCGGTAGTCCGGCTAGGAAGCCGACGGCCTCATCGACCACGTTCGAGCTCGTCACCGTATCGACCAGTCCTTCGGCCTGAGCTGCCTCGGCGGTCAACTGCTCGCAACTGAGCAGCATCCGCATGGCCTTGGGATAGCCCACGACCTTCATCAACCGTTCGGTCCCGTTCCAGCCGGGAATGATCCCCAGGCGCGCCTGGGGCATGCCGAGCTTGACGCCTGCCTTGGCGAACCGCAGATCGCAGGCGACCGCCAATTCCGCCCCACCGCCCAGGGCATAGCCATTGATGGCGGCGATGATGGGCAGCGGATGGGCCTCGAGCGCGTCCAGCAAACCGCGCACCACGGCAAAGGTTTCCGACAATTCCTTCGGCGTCTCGATGGCGCGATAGGCCTTCAGGTCGCCGCCGCTGCAAAAGAACTTATCCCCCGCCCCGGTGATCACGACGCCGCGCAGGTCGGTCCGCCCGGCGATCCCATCCAAGGCATCGCGCATGGCCTGCGCCGTATCGCGGCAGATCGAATTACCGGCATGCTCCCGGTCGATGGTTAGGATCAAAACGCCATCGCGTTCTTCGCTACGAACAGGCAAGTCAATCACGCTGGACGACATGGAACAGCATTCCTCCCAGGCTTTTCGGATGGATGAAACCGATCAGGGCGCGGCGCGAACCGGGTCGCCCGACCATATCGATCATGGCGCAGCCGGCATCGGCCAGAGCCGCCAGGGTCGCGTTGATATCGGGCGATTTCAGCGCCACATGGTGCAGCCCCTGGCCGCGCGATTGGATATAGCGGGTGATTGCCCCCTGATCCTGGCGCGTCGTCCCAGACGCGCCGTGGTCGATGTCGGCGCCGTGCGACGGGTCGAAGTTCTGCAGGAATTCCAGTTCGCAGTCACCGGCGGTCAGGAACGCGACGCGCAGGCCGCCGACAGGGCGCGGCGGGCGGCTGTGGTAGACCACGCCGTATTTGTCCGAGGTAAAGCTTTCGACGATGGTTTCGACTTCCATGTCCGTCTGCTGGCTTTCAATCGGCAGGCCGATGGCATCGGTAAAGACCGAGATCGCCTGCCGGTTGTCGGAACTGGCGACGCCCAGATGGTCGATCCGCTCGATCCGTGGCGAGGTCGAACGGTCAATCTCCAGCGGCTCGACCAGATAGGTCCGCACGCCGACCGTCGCCGCCGCGTCCAGGCCGATCCGACGGACGCCGCCCAGGCCCGGCTCGGCCTTTCCCGCGCCGATCCCGGCATCGGTCAGGCGCGAGGCCGTGGCGTCGATGTCATCGACGCTCAACCCGATGTGATGCACGCCCGTCTTGTCCGTTCCCCCGACGAAGGGATCGCCCGGCTCGCACAGCGCCAGGGCCGCATCGCCCACCGCGAACACAGGTGCGGTGCCGCCCGACGGCAGGGTGCAATCGGTGGCGGTCAGGCCCAATACCCCGCCCAGAACATCGGCGGCGGCGGGAATATCGCGGGACACCAGGGCGACATACGATAGTTGGGGGGCTTGATGAGGGACTAAGCTCATGTTCCGTCTCTCCTGTTCATACTCTTGCAAACGGCCGATCAGGCAGGGCCCTGGACGCATCCGGCATCCATCAGCGACTTAATTCTGGCTTCGGCAATTCCCCAGTCGGCCAGCACCTCGGCGCTGTGTTCACCCAGGGCCGGGGGCGCGAAGCGCACGGTCTTGGGCCCGATCTCGCCCAGGCGCAGGGGATTGGACAGGACGTTCAAATCGCCGATCACCGGATGGGATACGGTTTCGACCATGCCCGCGTGCTTGACCTGCGGGTCGTTGAACATCTGGCCCAGGTCGTAAACCGGACCGGCGGGGATGCCCGCTTCCATCAATTCGCGCGACCAGTCGATCGCCGTCTTAGCGGCCAGCTTTTCGTTCAACAGATCACGCAGACGATCGCGGTTGCGGTCGCGGGCCGTGTTGTCGACGAAGTCCGGGTCGTCGATCAGATGCGACAGCCCCAAGGTGTCGCAGAGCTTGCGCCACTGGGCCTGATTGGCGGCGGCGATGTTGACCAAGGCGTCCGACGCCCGGAACGCCCCATAGGGATAGATCACCGGATGTTCGTTGCCGACCCGCCCCGGGACTTCGCCCAGGCTCAGGTAACGCTGCCCCTGGACGCAGAGCATGCCGACGACCGAGGCCAGCAACGAGGTATCGACCTTCTGCCCCTTGCCGGTGGCGGTGCGTTGATGGATCGCTGCGGTAATCCCGGTCGACAGCCACATTCCGGACACCAGATCGGCCAGCGGCACGCCCAGGCGCGTCGGCGCGCCATCCGGCTCGCCGGAAATGCTCATCACCCCGGACATGCCCTGCGCGATCTGATCGAAACCCGGCCAGGAACCGTAGGGGCCGTCCGATCCAAAGCCGGTGATCGTGGCATGGATCAGGCCCGGATTGGCGTCCTTCAGGCTGTCATAATCCAGCCCCAGCTTGGCAATGGTGCCGGGTTTGAAGTTCTCGACCAGGACGTCGGCCTTCAGCGCCAAGTCGCGCAGGGCGGCCTGGCCCTCGGGGCTGCGGAAATCGACGGCCAGGGAGCGCTTGTTACGGTTCACGGACAGAAAGAAGCAGCCGATGCCCTGGTCGAACGGGCCCCAGGCGCGGCACATATCGCCCTCGCCCACGGGTTCGGCCTTCAGCACATCGGCTCCCAGGTCGCCCAGAATCATGGTGCAGAACGGCCCCGACAGGGCGCGCGTCAGGTCGAGAACGCGAATTCCCGCAAGGGGCAGCGTCATTCTTTCCTCCGATTTTATCGTTCAATCGCCCGCATCTTTGGCGGCGGGCATGCGGGGACTCTAAGATTGTTATACAATTAGTCAATTGGATTTTATATTATCCTTCCGACATCAACCCCAGCGGGCTATCAAGGTTCCCCATGGATACAGCCGACAGCACCAGCGAATTCCCCCGTCCCGACCTGTTGCCGGAACGGCTTGCGGATTGGATCACCGACGAAATCATCGCCGGCCGGTTCGCACCGGGCGAACGGCTGGTCGAACAGGCCCTGTCTAAGCGCTGCAACGTCAGCCGCGTGCCGCTGCGGGAATCCTTGCGCATCGTCGCATCGCGCGGGCTGTTGGTGCAGGAGCCCCATCGGGGCGCGGTCGTCGCCGCCTTGTCGGAATCGGAATTGCACGACCTGTTCGGCCTGCGCATGGCGCTGGAAGGCTTCGCCGCCGCCGCCGTGGCGGAAAAACAGCCCCGCCCCGACCTATCGACGATGCGCCAGATGAACGCCGATATGGAACGCAGCATCGAAACCGGTGATTTCGATACCTACTTCGCGGTCGCCACGCGGTTTCATGACGCCATCGTCGCCGCGGCGGGCAACGAGCTTTTGAGCGAAGCCTATAACCGGGTGAAAATCCGCTTCCGCCGTTATCAAACCATCCTGTCCAACATCCCCCATCTGCCGCCCCGCTCCGTCGCCGAACACAAACAGATTCTGGCCGCGATGGAACAAGGGGACGCGGGTCAAGCCCGGTCCCTGGTGGAACGGCATATTCGGGATTTGGTGGACGCCTATGGCCAGTCCGACATCGGGCCGGACTTCTTCACCAAGGCATCCTAGAAACGAAAATCGCGCGCCCGCCCACCGCACAGATCAGCGATTGGGCAAACGCGCGAAGATCGTTATTCGGCAGCCAGCTTGTTCAAGCAGGCCAGCTCGACACAGGCGCAGACCACTTCCATCGCCTGTTTGACCTCGTCCAGCGGCGGCAAGGTCGGCGCCAGCCGGATATTGCGGTCGTGCGGATCATTGCCATAGGGGAAGCAGGAACCGGCAGGGGTCAGCTTCACCCCGGCTTCGTCGGCCAAGCGGATGACTTCCTTGGCGCAGCCGTCCAGCACGTCCAGGCTTACGAAATAACCGCCCTTGGGCTTGGTCCAGGTTGCGATGCCCTTGCCCGCCAGATGCTTGCTCAGGGCTTCTTCCACGGCCTGGAACTTCGGCCCGACCAATTCGGCATGGGCGTCCATATGGGCCAGGATGCCCTTCATATCGCCGAAGAATTTGACCTGCCGCAGCTGGCTGATCTTGTCCGGGCCGATGGTTTCGAAGAACAGATGGTCCAGGGCGTCCTTGACGTTGGCCTTCGATCCCGCGAACACGGCGATCCCCGCGCCGGCATAGGTGATTTTGGACGTCGAACCGAAAATGAACGGCCGGTCCGGACAGCCAGCGGCCTCGCAAACCGTGAGGATATCGGCGACGTCGTCCAGTCCCTGACCCAGGTGATGGACGGCATAGGCGTTGTCCCACAGGATGC
>DJHY01000040.1 GCA_002433335.1 Rhodospirillaceae bacterium UBA6608
CGTGGTTGCGGTCGGTCACGAAGGTATAGGCGGAAACCGTCGAACCGTTGTCGAGCCGCAATGGCACCACGGCCGGACGATAAGCGTAGCCGGTCAGTTCGCGTTCGTTCAAATAAGTGACGACGGCATCACGGGCCTCGGCTGCGAAGCGCAAGGCGACACCCCGGCAGTCACCGCCGCGGTCCAATCCCAGAACCAGACCAGGGCGTTCGGGCGTGCCCCGGTAGTGGTGCGAATAGATGCAGAAGGCGCGGTGAAATCCGTCCAACCGGGCCGGTTGCCGCGCCACCGTCTCGAACCCCGGATTCCACATCAGCGAACCATAGGCGAAGACCCATTCCACGCTTTGGATATCGTCCGGCGTGGGGTCGATCTGAATGGTCGTTGCAGGAGTGGTGGAAGTCATGATTTGAGATTGGTCCTATTCGGCGATCCGGGCGAAGGCCTTCGATTCGTTACGGTTTTGTGTCGCTTTTGCATAAGGAGGCAGCGATGGAAGCCTGCCCCTACCTTCCGAAAAAGCCCTGACATAGAGGGTTTTACACGGATGTATCCGGCTTTTCGGTGCGTTTCATTGACAACGCAAGTTATGGATTGCGACGATTGTCACGCAATCATAACAAAAACACCTCCTGCTGCTTTCGTTTTTCTTTCGGATACGAAGACAGTGGGCCCGGAGATACGCAAATCCGAAAGGCGCGGGGAAAAGGGGCTTGCTTATGAGGCACCCGACCAAGGACGGCGACAAAGTCTATGAGGTCGCCATCTACAACAAAGATGTCCGATCGCTGGTGAAGGACAATCAATCCCATTCATTTTTCGACGATACTTGGGCCGACGCCCAAGTGCACGACGTCGTCGCCTGCGACGAGGATGCCGCCCGACGGATGATCGCCGAACGGTTCCCGCCAAAGGATGGCTTCGTGATTCAGTGGGTTGATCGGGCGTCCTGACGGCCTGACCGTCGCGGCACGGTTAGGATGAGGCCGACTGGGATTTCGCGCGTTCTGCGTCGCGCAGTTCCTTGCGTTTGATCTTGCCCGTTGCGGTCATCGGTAGCTGGTCGACGAATTCGATCTGGCGCGGGTATTCGTGCGACGATAGCCGCGTTTTGACGAAGTCGCGGATTTGCGCCTCGGTCTCTGGTCCATCGTCGTAGCCCGGCATCAATTGAATGAAGGCTTTGACCGCCTCGGTGCGGATCGGGTCGGGCACGCCGATAACGGCGGCGAGTTGGACCGCCGGATGGTGGCTTAGGCAGTCCTCGATCTCACCGGGACCGATCCGGTATCCAGCGGAGGTAATGACGTCGTCGCCCCGCCCGACGAACCAAAGGTAGCCGTCTTCGTCCCGGTATCCCGTGTCGCCCATCAGCCACCAATCGCCCCGCATGTTGGCTTGGCTCGCTTCGGGGTTGTTCCAATATTCCAGCAATAAGACCGGGTCGGGCGCGCGGCAGGCAATCTCGCCCTCGCGCCCCGGCGGCATGATGTTTCCTTCGGCGTCGATGATATCGACCACGTGTCCCGGCGCGGGGCGGCCCATGGAGCCGGGCTTGGCATCCATGATCGCGGCGCAGTTCGCGACGACGATGTTGCATTCCGTCTGGCCATAAAACTCGTTGATCGTCATGCCCAGGTCTTCCTGCCCCCAATGGAAAAGTTCCGGCCCCAGCGGTTCCCCCGCCGAGGCGATGGAACGTAGGGAGAGGGCATGGCCGCCCCTCGGCGTCGGCAGTTTGCTGATCAGGCGCAGAGCCGTCGGCGGCATGAAGGTATTGCGCACGCGCAGGCGTGCCATCAGGGCCATGGCTTCCTCGGGATCGTACTTGCGCGCGCGATAGGCAACGACCGGCACGCCGTGATGCCAGGAACACATCAAGCTGTTCATGAGCCCGCCGATCCAGGCCCAATCGGCGGGGGTCCACATCAGGTCGCCTGGCTGGCCCAGGAAGTTGTGGAACATCTCGGCGGCGGGCAGGTGGCCCAATAACGCCCGGTGGGCATGCAGCGCGCCCTTGGGGTTTCCGGTAGTGCCGGAGGTATAGATGATCAAACCGGGATCGTCGGCGGCGGTATCGACTGGATGAAAGGCATCAGAGGCACGATCCAGGGCCGCCCAGAAATCGGTGAAGCCGTCCCCGTCATGCCCGGCGTCAGTCACATAAACCCGTTTCAAGCCCGGCAACTGGTCGGCTAAGGCCGCGATTTTCGGATAGTTCGCCATATCGGTGACGACCGCCGCAGCGGCGGAGTCCCGCAACCGGAACTTCAAGGCGTCCTCGCCGAACAGCGTGAACAGGGGGATCGAAATCAGCCCGGCTTTCCAGGCTGCGACATGGGTGGCGGCGGCCTCCACCGATTGCGGCAGCAATACGCCGATCCGGTCTTTGTCGCTCAGGCCTTGGGCAAGAAAGGTATTCGCCGCCTGATTGGACAAGGCCCGGATCGCGGCGAAGC
Organism: Rhodospirillaceae bacterium UBA6608; assembly: GCA_002433335.1. The sequence goes on from DJHY01000040.1 coordinate 2,460, forward strand.
TATAGGTTATGTCGTCGCCGTCGGCGGAGGTTACGATCAGGGCAGGGGCATCGGGCCTGCGCGCCGCAGGTTTGTCGCAAACATCGACACCCATGTTGAAGCGCGCCGGGATATCCCAGGC
>DJHY01000058.1 GCA_002433335.1 Rhodospirillaceae bacterium UBA6608
TTCATGGGCGCGCTGCCGGAAAGCCAGCTGAAGGCGTTTATCGAAAAATTGACCGATGGGGCCAAGGCGCCGCTCGACGCTGCCCTGGAACAAGGGCAAGCTGCTTTGGACTCGGGCGAGAACGAGCTGGCCCTGGAAATCTTCAAGGAAGTCCAGGCCCAAGATCAGGCCAACGATGCCGCCATTTCCGGCATTCTGCGCGCGCAGATCGCGCTGGGCATGCTCGAAGACGCCGAAGAGATCCTGGGTGCCTTGCCGTCCAACCTGCGGACCAAGGCTGATATCGAATCCGCGGCCTCGGCCCTGGAGCTGGCCAAGGAAGTCGGTCAGACCGGTGATCCGGCGCAGCTGCGCGCCGCCGTCGAAGCCAATCCGAAAGACAATCAGGCGCGGTTCGATCTTTCCCTGGCCCTGTTCGCGCGGGGCGATGCCGAGGGCGCGATCGACGAGTTGCTGGAGCTGGTCCGCCGCGACAAAGCCTGGAACGACGAAGCCGGGCGCAAGCAGCTGGTCAAAATCTTCGACACCCTGGGCGGGGCGCATGAACTGACGATGTCGGGCCGCCGCCGTCTGTCGTCGGTCCTGTTTTCGTAAGCGGCGCGGGGCCAGACGCCATGGCCTTCGGCGCCCGATATCCCGACACAGGTACGCTACCGGACGTTCTGCCGATCTTTCCGCTTCCCGGGGCCATGCTGCTGCCGGGCGGGCAATTGCCGCTGAATATTTTCGAGCCGCGCTATCTGAACATGACGCTGGACGCCATGGGTCAAGGCCGATTGATCGGCATGGTGCAGCCCAAGCCCGCACCGGGCGAGGACCTGCCGCGCGATCCGGACCTGCGTGAAGCCCCCGACGTCTTTAGTGTCGGCTGCATGGGCCGGATCGTCAGCTTCGCCGAAACCGGCGACGGGCGACTGATGATCACCCTGTTGGGGCAAAGCCGGTTCCGCATTGCCGAGGAAATATCGTTGGAAAACGGCTATCGCCGGGTACGCCCGGATTTTTCAGCCTTCGCCGCCGACGAAGACGCCGATGGACCGGTCGTTATGGATCGCCCGCGCCTGTTGCAGGCGGCGTCGCGGTTTTTCGATGCGCAAGGCATGAAAGCCGATTGGCAATCAATCGAAGACGCACCCGACGGTCTGTTGGTGACGTCGCTGTCGATGGTCTGTCCGTTCGATCTGCGCGAGAAGCAGGCCCTGTTGGAAAGCGAATCGCAGGAAACGCGGGCAAGCTTGCTGACCGAACTGTTGGAAATGGCCGCGCTGGGCCCGACGGACACGCCCGGCGGCACCGCGCACTGATGACTTCTTATTTATGGAGACGGCACGCATGAGCGGCACCGGAAAGGTCGACCCGAAGCTGTTGGAGATCCTGGTCTGCCCCGTGACCAAGGGGCCGCTGGACTATGATGCCGCCAAGGGCGAGCTCATCAGCCGCCGCGCGGGCCTGGCTTATCCGATCCGCGATGGCATTCCGATCATGCTGCCGGACGAAGCCCGGCAGATCAAAGCCGACAACGAAGGGGCCGGACGATGAGCGGCAATCACGGCAGCCGCCATACGCCGACGGAACTGCGCATCAAAAAAGACGACAAGGTGCTGGAGATCGATTTCGACGACGGCGCTTCGTTCCGTATCCCGGCGGAGCTGCTGCGGGTCGAAAGCCCCTCGGCCGAAGTCCAGGGGCACGGCCCCGGGCAGAAGACGACCATCGCCGGTCGCCGCCACGTCAACATCATCGGTGCGGAACCCGTGGGCAACTACGCCGTGCGGCTGAAGTTCGACGACCTGCACGACACCGGTATTTTTTCGTGGGAATACCTGTATGACGTCGGCACGCGGCAGGATGAAATCTGGGCCGGCTATTTGGAAGCCCTGGAGGCCAAGGGCCTAAGCCGCGACCCCTGATCAGCTGCCGCAGCGAATAACCGAATCAAGGCCCGACGACCGAACGTACCAAGACGGGCTGATGTGCAGGCCGAGCTGACCCGTCGGGTTCAGATACGATTTGATCTTGAAGGTCGTGCTTTGATCGGGCCGAAGCTGGACACGCCGCGTCCGCACCGTCCGCTTTTCCGCACCGCCGATCTGATAGACGGTGATCGAACCGGGATCGGGAAATTCCGGGCCTTTGTTGACGATGCGAAAAATCGTCGTATCGCCCTCGCAAGAGGCCGAAACCTCAATGTCCAAGGGGCTGCCGACCGCATTTCGCAATTCCACATGGACCCGTTCAGGCTGGGACGGGGCTTTCGGTGCTTGAGCAAGTTGGGTCTCGGCAATCTGGGTGGGGCGTTTCTTGGGCATGACCGTCACGGGCGTGCCGCCGGCCGCCGTGGCGAAATCGTTCAAATCCGCGGCGCTGGCCTGAACCGCGCTGCTTTGCTTGTCCGCCAGACAGCGCAGAACACCGATGCGGCCTTCCGTCACGGCGATATAGCGTTCCAGATCCGCGCCGGAAATTTCGACCTTCGCGCCGTTGTGGGTCACCGGCAGAGCCTTGCCATCGGCGCCCAGGGCCTTCAGGCGGCGCAAGCGATCCTGTTGATGGGCGATATAACCCTGCCAATCTCCACCCAAGCGGCCCTCGATATACTTGATCACTTGGCCATGGCTGACGTCGCCCGCATAGGGTCCGCTGGGAAACGCCGGGCAGCGGTCCTGGGCAGCGGCGGGCGCGGCCATCAGCAATATCGAGGCCGCGGCGAAGCAGACGGTCTTATCCGCGTTTTTCAGAATAGAGAGAGTCATTGGCTTGGCAGTTCGGTTTGGTATCCTTGGGAGATCATCCCATTACTGACACCTCAACCTGATCCAAGCCTTACAGGTCCAACATTTAACCCAAAATTTGTCGGTTAGGTTGGCACCCGGTCTCCGGCGGCGGTCAGCAGCTCTTTCACGACCCCGCCTTTCAGATCGATCCCGACGCCGCATTTACAGCCGGCGCAACCGACGCAGGCATCAAGGCCCAAGTCGATTGCCGCATCCAACGCCGCGGCACGCCCTTCTTCGGTCACGCAGGGGTCGAGCCGCTGGCGTTGCAGTTTCAACAACGAAAACGGATTGCCCCAGCGATAGCCGTGGACCGGATCCATCGGCGGCGCGTCGTCTTCGAAATTCCGCGCATGCATGGGACAGCCGTCCAGGCAGGCATAACATTCGATACAGGCCGTCAGATCGTGAAATTCCTTAGGTGCTTCGACGTTCAGGTCGTTGGTCCGCTGACCCGCCGACAGGCGACCGCGCAGTTGGCGGGCGATGCCGTCGCGGCGCACGACCAGATCGCTCAGAACCGGCAGGGTCGCCATCGGCTCGATGCTGTCGCCGTCGCGCACCCGGGCGCGGCAGGCAATGCGCGGGCGTCCGTTGACGTCGATGGTGCAGACCCCGCAATTGCGCGCCCGGCAACCGTAACGAAACGCCAAATCCGGCATGGCCGTTGCCTGGGCCTGGAGCAACACGTCCAGGGCCATGGGCCGTTCCTTGTCGTGGCGGGGCTGGTATTCGTAGGAAACGGTCTCGCGGACGCCGTTCCGGCTGGTAACGATATCGACTTTCATGGGGGGCGGTTCTTCTACGGTCGGTAGGGGAGGGCGCGGTCGGTTGATCTATTCGGCGGGCGCATCCGGCAGCGGCCCAACGATGTTGCGGTATCGCTTTTCCAAAACGGAATCGAGCACGCCCTGCGGCAACAGGCGCAACGCCTTGTTCGCATACTGCCGCCAAGTCTCCTTCAGATGGATCGCCATCAGGCGCGGCAAGGGCGTGCGCGGCCGGGCGACCCGACGGGACCGATAGGCAAATGCCCGATCCGCACCGGGATCGCGGGCGACCACGGTCGAATAGGGGGCCGACAGGAACGACGCGGTCGGTCGGTCCAGGCGAACATGGCCACCCACGCTGACGTCTCGTTCACGGGCGGCCACGGTCACGGCGCGGGCCACGTCCAGCAAATTGCGCAGCTCGGCATATTCGATGAAGGCCTGATTCCACAGGCCATATGCCGGGATCGCCGCCGCATCGGCGCGGGCGGTCAGGTCATCGATCAGCCCATCCATCAAATCCAGGGTGTCTGCGGTGCGGGCCGGGCCGATATTGGTCCAGGCCGCTTCCTGCAATTCCAGTTTCAACGCGGCCGGGGCCTGTGCGCCCGTCTGACCGAAACGCGCTTGCGTCTCCGCGATCAAGGGGGCGAAGGCCGCATCACGGTCCGGTCCGGGTTTGTCTGCGCGGGCCAAATCGGCGGCGGCCCGCCCGGCGCGAAGGCCGAACACGACGTTTTCAGTCAGCGCGGTCGAACCCAAACGGTTGGCGCCGAACACGCCGCCCATGGATTGGCCCGCCGCGAACAAACCAGTCACACCCAGCTTTTGCGTACCGGCCCCGTCGCCGCCGACGGACGCCCCGTCGGTATCGGCGCGGATGCCGCCCATCATATAGTGGGCGGCGGGACGAACCTCCCAGGGTTCGGCGCATTGGATTTGCGGTTTGCCCAGGGCTTGGCGCGCCGTGCGGTAGGCCGACGGCATGCCCGTTTCCAAATAGCGCATGAAATACCGGCCCGAGCGGGGCGGTCGCGCATTGCCGGTCAGGTCCAGATAAGCCCCGCCGTTTTCCGATCCGCGCCCATCGGCGACGGCGCGCATGATCGCGGCGGAACATTCGGCGCGGGTCCGCATGTAGACACCGTCCAAAATGACCTTGCCGTTGCGGTCGCGCAGCACGCCCAGGAAGCTGGCCGTCGACGGCTCGCCGATCAGCAGTCCTTCGTACGACGGCGGCGAGGTCAGGCAGAACGGCAGGAATTGCACCTGTTCCATATCGACCAGGTCGGCCCCGGCGCGGGCGGCGGCGGCGTAACCGTCGCCGGTGTTGCCGCGCATGGTGTCGGTCTTGGGGAAGAACAGGGTCGACAGGCCACCGGCAGCGACAATCACGGACGGGGCGCGCACGGCGATCAGCACGCCGTCCGCCGCGTGGTAGATCAGGGCCCCGGCGATCCGGCGCTGACCGTCGGCAGCTTCTTCCGTCGCCAGGTCCAGGAACCAAGCGTCTTCCAAATAGTCGATCCGCGTACCTTCGACCACGGCGTCCCAACCGGCATGGCTGAAGGCCACGCCCGCGTTGGCATGGCCGACCGAACGCGCGACCCAATGGCCGCCCTTGGCCAGGGGCCGGGCATAGGGGCCTTGGCGTTCGGCATTGATCTTGGGCCGCAGTCCATGGGCGCGGTACCAGTCGTAGGCTTCGCGGTTGTCGCGGGCATAGGTTTCGGTGATCGACGGGTCCTGCAGGTCCGCGCCGGAAAAGCGCAGGTTGTCGGACAGTTCCTCGACCGTGTCGGCATCGCTGGACGAGCCGCGAACCGTTGCGTTTCCTTCGGAAATTTTGGTGTCGGAGCAGCCGATGGGGTCTTTCGAGACCACCAGAACGCGCGCGCCTTTTTCGGCAGCCGCGTCGGCGGCGGCACTACCGGCCCCGCCGGATCCGATCACGACGACATCGTAATCGCGCCATTGTACTTCAATCGCCACGGGGCCTGCCTCCCAGTCAGTCGCCGTTTCTTGTTGCCCGAATCAAGGCGTCGGCGGCGGGGAAAGGCAAGGAAAATCGTGGGCGGGGGCTAAATCCGGCCCGGATCGGCGACTTAAACCGGCTGATCCGGATAGGCCAATTCATGGGTCGCGCGCCAAGCGTCGCCCACGTAATTGACGATCAGGGTCTGGCGTACGCCGGTGATCGGCTTGTGCCGAAAACCGTGCCAGGTGTCGGAGCCGGGCACGAACACAAGGGCGCGGTTGCTCTGGTGCGGGGTCGGTCCGAAATAGTCTTCTTCCTTGGGCCCGGCATAAATGTCGGTGCCCCAATCTTCGCCCTCGGGCGCGTCGGACAGATAAACCAGCAGGCTTAGTTTCTTGACCGAAATGTCCTTGTGCGGATGCAGCCAGAAACCGTCGCGGTCCTGGGCATATTCCAAACGCAGGTAGCTGCCCGACAGGTCGATGCCGCACATGTCTTCGATCCGCTTGACCGTTTCCGGGTTCTGGAAACCGTCGGAAATTTCCTGGCACACGGCGAATTCGGCGCGGCGGCCCGGGTCGAAATAGCTGCGGGTGTCGTTATTGGCGGCGCGGCGGCCGTCATTGTATTCGACGCGCGGCGCGTCGAACGGCAGGGCGCGGATGGCATCGACCACGTCGTCGGTAAAGACGTCGTCCAAAATCCAATGGGAAAACGGCTCGCTGCGGGTTTCGCAATTATCCAGGCTGGCCTGAAGCCGTGCCGTGTTGGCCGAAGGTGTGGTCATGGCGCCATCCATCATCGCATCTCTTCAACCCCGGACGGGGCCGTGCCTTCCTGTTAAATCCTTGATCCGAACGCGTCAAACATTCCGTCCAACGCGCGCCAAGGCGAAACCTAGGTTAGTTCGAGGTCAAGCGCGGTGATTTGGATCAATCCCAGGCGGTTTTAAGTTGGCTACAGCCGCTCGCCCCGCATCAGGCGCGGCAGTTCTCCGACCTCGCCCATGGCGTGGCGCATGAACAACTTGCGCAGACCCGGCAGGGCGTTGACCGCGCCCAGGCCCAAGTCGCGCGCCACCCGCAGCGGCGCGATATCGTTGGAGAACAGGCGGTTCAGGGCATCGGTCATACCCAGCATCAGGGAATTGTCGAAGCGGCGGCCCCGCTCGTAATCCTCAAGCACCGACGGCGCACCCGGGTCCAGGCCCAACCGGCGCGCGTCGGCCAGAATCTCGGCCAAAACCGCGACGTCGCGAAGGCCCATGTTCAGGCCCTGACCGGCGATCGGATGCATGCCGTGCAAGGCATCGCCCGCCAACACGAAGCGCCGCGCCGCGGCCTTGTTCGCCAAGTTGAGGGTCAGCGGGTAGCTCCAGCGGGGGCCAACCAGGGCGAGCGAGCCCAGAAAATCACCGAACCGCAGCGCCATCTCGGCCAAGAACGCATCGTCGTCGAGCGCCATCAGGGCGGGGGCCAGATCCTCGCGTTCGGTCCAGACCAGGGAGGATTGATGCTGTTCCCGGCCCGCCGCACCCCGGATCGGCAGGATCGCGAACGGCCCGGCCGGCAGGAAATGTTCGTGCGCGACATAACCGTGCGGTCGTTCGTGATCGACGGTGCAGACGATCCCGGTCTGACCGTATGACCAACCGCTCGATCGGATCCCGGCTAGGGTCCGGGTCTGCGAGGCGCGGCCATCCGCGCCGACGATCAACGATGCCGCCAGGCTCCGGCCATCCTTCAATGTGACCGACGCCAAGCCACCTTCCAGGTCCATGCCCTCAATCTCGGCCGGGGCGACGACGGTCAGGTTCGGTGCGTCCTGCTGCGCTTTATATAAAGCGCGGCGCAGGTTGCGGTTTTCGATCATGTAGCCGAACGGGTCGTCGCCGACGTCGCTGTGGTCGTAATGCAGGAACAACATCGATTTGCCGTCGGCGACACGGATATCCTCGATCGGCGAGGCACCGGGGCCCAGGATGTCCCACAATCCGGCGGCGACCAGAACCCGATGGGTCGCAAGCGCGATGGCCGACGCCCGGCCGTCGAACCCGGCATCCAGGCCCGCCGCCGGGTCGATCCGGTCGACCAGCGTGACCCGCAGGCCCGCATTGGCCAGCAGCACAGCCAGCGTTCCGCCGACCAGCCCGCCCCCGACAATCAGGACATCCGACACCGTTTCGTGCTCAGCCGCGCGATCCGTCATTGGCTTACTCTCTATGACTATGACCTGTCTGCTCTGGTTGCATTGTTTTACAGGTTTACCGGGTTTTCCAGGTTTACCGGAACCTGCGCAGAATCGCGCCATAAAAGATCAATGTCCAGGCAGTCTGGGTGGTCAAATAATGAGCAAAATGTCATTTTTGAACAAACATTGTGCACAATTTCGCAGCGCCAGACGACACCTGTATCTGCGTAATGCATTGAAAATAAAGGCGTAAACCAACTTGTATGGATTCCGGCACGGTTCTTGAAGTTGTGCGCAGCGAATTCGGGCCATAGGGCCCGGCATTATCAGCGACGGGCGCCGGCGTTGTCGGTGTTTGCCCGTCCGGGACGTGGCCAAAAAGCGGAAAGGATTAACGAAATGAAGCTGATCATGGCCGTTATCAAGCCGTTCAAGTTGGAGGAGGTTCGAGAGGCCCTCACGCCACTGGGCGTTGAAGGTATGACCGTCAGTGAGGTCAAAGGCTTTGGACGCCAGAAGGGGCAGGCGGAAATCTACCGCGGCGCCGAATACATGGTGAACTTCCTGCCGAAGGTGAAGCTCGAGATCGCCGTTAAGGACGACCTCGTTGCCTCCATCGTCGAAACCATTCAGAAAACCGCCCAAACCGGCAAAATCGGTGACGGAAAGGTTTTCGTCTACTCGCTCGAGCAGGCCGTGCGTATCCGCACGGGCGAATCCGGCGCGGATGCCCTTTAGGAGGTTTTCCAAATGAATATCGACAACATGAAACACATGTTTTCCAAGGGCGCGGCCCGCGTGGCTGGTATGATGGGGGCGGTTGCGCTGCTGCTGACCCTGTCGGCTCCGGCTCATGCCGATGTCGCGGCTGAAACGCAGTTCGTTTTCAACACTTTCTCGTTCCTGGTGCATGGCTTCCTGGTCATGTGGATGGCCGCCGGCTTCGCCATGCTCGAAGCTGGTCTGGTTCGCTCCAAGAACACCTCGATGCAGTGCCTGAAGAACGTTGCGCTGTTCGCGGTTGCCTCGGTCACCTTCTACCTCGTCGGCTACAACCTGATGTACGACGGCGTTGACGGTGGCTTCATGGGCTCGTTCTCCCTGTGGGGCCAGGACGATAGCGCCGCTGCTGCCGGCAAGTTCGTCGGTGACGGCGCCGTGGGTTACGCGGCCGGTTCCGACTTCTTCTTCCAGCTGGTGTTCGTCGCGACCGCCGGTTCGATCGTGTCGGGCACGGTTGCCGAGCGTATCAAGCTCTGGGCCTTCCTGGCGTTCTCGGTCGTGCTGACCGCGATCATCTACCCGATCCAGGGTTCCTGGCAGTGGGGCGGCGGTTGGCTGTCCGAAATGGGCTTCGCCGATTTCGCCGGTTCCACCCTGGTTCACTCCTGTGGCGGCTGGGCCGCTCTGACCGGCGCCATCATCCTCGGCGCTCGTAAGGGCAAATACGGTCCGGACGGCGCGGTTAAGCCGATGCCGGGTTCCAACCTGCCGCTGGCGACCATCGGTACCTTCATCCTGTGGCTCGGCTGGTTCGGCTTCAACGGCGGTTCGCAGTTGGCCATGGGTTCGGCTGCTGACGCCATCGCGATCTCGAACATCTACATCAACACCAACATCGCGGCTGCCGGTGGTGTTCTGGCCTGTGTCATCCTGACCCAGATCATCTACAAAAAGGTCGACCTGACCATGGCCCTGAACGGTGCCCTGGCCGGCCTGGTGTCGATCACCGCTGGTCCGGACACGCCCTCGCTGGGCCTGGCCTTGATCATCGGCGCGATCGGTGGTGCGTTGGTCGTGATCTTCGTCCCGCTGCTGGACAAACTGAAAATCGACGACGTGGTCGGCGCCATTCCGGTGCACCTCGTCTGCGGTATCTGGGGTACCATGGCGGTTCCCCTGTCCAACGGTGACACCTCCTTCTACGCCCAGTTCATCGGTGTGATCAGCATCGGTGCCTTCGTGGTCGTCTCCAGCGCCATCGTCTGGTTCGTCCTGAAGATGGTCATGGGTATCCGGGTGTCGGAAGAAGAAGAAGAAGCCGGGCTCGACAAGACCGAATGCGGTCTGGAAGCCTATCCCGAGTTCCGGGGTTCGCAGACGCTTTAAACTCCTCCACTCAACTCACCTACCTGAGGGCCGGAAGATTTTCTTCCGGCCCTTTTTTTGTGCGAATCGATTCGCCGGAAATCGTCCGGCCGCCGATCCGAACCGCCTGAAAAGGCCTCCCCTCCACCGAAACGGACAGGCCGCTGCCCCGGGTTTCGAAGGGGGCCGTTCAAACATTCATCAAGCGATGAGCAAATCAGGCTTAGAGATTGAAATTAAATACGTTCCAGTGATCCACCGGTGGAAGATCCGCCGCCCCGGATGGCAGTGTCCTGAATCGCCAGGTCGAGTTTGTCGCCGCAACGCGGACCCTTGCCGGAACAAGTCTAGAGACGGTCTTAAGACGAGTTGTTAAGCTCTTGTAAACCTTAATAACCTAGAAGGCGCTTATGGCTGCGTCACAACAAACCTCCGGTCTGGTTAACCTGTTCCCGCAAGGGACGGGTGCCTTCATGCGCCGTCGCCTCGCCGAGCTGACCGGGATCGCCCTGATCCTGATCGCAGGCCTTGCCGGCACGGCTTTGGTCACCTTCCATGCCGGCGATCCGTCGCTGAACACGGCATCCGGAGACGCGGTTCAAAACCTGTTGGGTTTGCCCGGCGCGATCACCGCCGACCTGGGTCTACAGGTCTTCGGCGCGGTCGCCGCCTTGATCCCGGTCGTGGTGTTGGCCTGGGGCTGGACCTTGCTTCGCCGCCGCGCCTTGAACGCCTTGGCCCTACGCCTTCTGTTCCTGTTGATCGCCATGACTGCCTTGACCGTTGCCATGTCGCCCCTGGACCGGCCCGAAACCTGGCCCCTCGCGACCGGATTGGGCGGTGTCACCGGCGAATTGATTCTGGACGCTCTTGATCGTCTGTTCCGTCAGTTCAATCTGCCGGCCCCGCATGGCTGGCTGGCCAGCGCCGCCGCCTTGATCGGCACCGTCGCCTATATTTGCGCCCTCGGGTTTTCGCGGCGCGACTGGATTACCGGTGCGCGCGCCCTGGTCGGCGGCACGGTCGGCCTATTCGTTGGCACACGGGCGGCAACGCGCTGGACGATCGACCTTGCCCGCCGCATGAAGAATACGGACCTGTTGGACTTGGACGGACGGCTGGACGCCGACCCCTTGGACGACGACGTCCCGTTCGAAGAAGACCTGCCGCCCGCCCCTGTCGCCGCCGCCCGCACCAACGCAACGGAAGAACCGGCCAAGAAGGGCCTGGTCGCCCGGGCCCGCGACCGCAAGGCCGCCAAACCGGCCAAGGCATTGATCGAGCCGCCGGCCGCCCGGCCCAAGGAATCGAAAAAAGCCGCCCGCCAACGGACCCTGGATCTGGGTGGCGACGGCAATTATCACCGCCCGACCCTGGATCTGCTGAGCGGCCCCGACGTTATTCAAGGCCCGGCCCACGATCCGGACAAGTTGGCCCAAAACGCACAGTACCTGGCGTCGGTCCTGGACGATTTCGGGATCAAGGGCGAGATCGTCAAAGTTCGCCCCGGCCCGGTCGTCACCCTGTACGAGCTGGAACCCGCGCCCGGCACCAAGACCTCGCGCGTGGTCGGCCTGGCCGACGATATCGCGCGGTCCATGTCCGCGATCAGCGTGCGTATCGCCGTCGTCCCGGGCCGCAGCGTGATCGGGATCGAGCTGCCGAACGGCGACCGTGAAGCGGTGCATCTGCGCGAATTGCTGGCCTCGCAGGCGTTCGAGAAAACGAAATCCAAGCTGCCGCTGACCCTGGGCAAGGACATCGGCGGCTCGCCGGTGATCGCGGACCTGGCGACCATGCCGCACCTGTTGATCGCCGGGACCACCGGTTCCGGTAAATCCGTCGGCATGAACGCCATGGTGCTGTCGCTGTTGTATCGCCTCAGCCCCGAGCAATGCCGTTTCATCATGATCGACCCCAAGATGCTGGAACTGTCGGTCTACGAAGGCATCCCCCATCTGCTGACCCCGGTCGTTACGGACCCGAAAAAGGCTGTCGTGGCCCTGAAGTGGACGGTCCGCGAGATGGAAGAACGCTATCGCGCCATGTCGCAGTTGGGCGTGCGTAACATCGACGGCTACAACGCCCGCATCGCCGAGGCCCAGAAAAAAGGCGAGGTTCTGTCCCGCCGGGTCCAAACCGGTTTCGACGCCGAAGGCCGCCCCGTGTTCGAGGATCAACCCCTCGGCACCGATCCCCTGCCCTATATCGTCGTCGTGGTCGACGAAATGGCCGACCTGATGCTGGTCGCCGGGAAAGACGTGGAAGCCGCCATTCAGCGCCTGGCCCAAATGGCCCGCGCCGCCGGGATTCACATCATGATGGCGACGCAGCGCCCGTCGGTCGACGTTATCACCGGCACGATCAAGGCCAACTTCCCGACCCGTATTTCGTTCCAGGTCACGTCGAAGATCGACAGCCGCACCATCCTGGGCGAGCAAGGCGCCGAACAACTGCTGGGCCGGGGCGACATGCTCTACATGGCCGGCGGCGGTCGGATCACCCGCGTCCACGGCCCATTCGTTTCCGACGAAGAGGTCGAACAGGTCGTCAGCCACCTGAAGTCCCAGGGCACCCCCGAGTACATCGAGGAAGTGACCCGCGACGAAGAAGCCGATGGGCTGAGCCTGGACGGCGGCAACGATTCCGGCGATGCCCTGTACGATCAGGCCGTCGCCCTGGTCGCCCGCGAGGGCAAGGCCTCGACCAGCTTCGTGCAGCGGCATCTGCAGATCGGCTATAACCGCGCCGCGCGGTTGATCGAAAAGATGGAACAGCAGGGCGTCGTCAGCCCCGCCGACCGCGTCGGTCGCCGCGAGGTCCTGGTCGGGAACCATTGATCCGCGCCTGGGCACAAGACGATAAATCATCGCCTGCCTTTACCCCAACCCGCGACCGGCCTACATATCAGCCATGACCCATCGCTTTTCCCGACGGCGCGTTCTGTCTTCCCTGGTCCTGGCCTCGCTGGCCGTGGTCGGTCTTGGCCCGTTCGGCGCCGAAGCCTCGGCGCAGGATTCATCCCGCGGACTTACCTTGTCCGCCGAGCAGAAGTCGATCGTGAAGCGGGTCGAAGCCTATATGAACGGCATCACGACGCTGCAATCGACCTTCTTTCAACAGTCGTCGACCAACGAATTCGCCGAAGGCGAGATTTACCTTTCGCGGCCGGGACAGATGCGGATCGAATACAAGCCGCCGAACCCGACGCTGATCATCGCCAAGGGAAAATACCTCAGCTACATCGATAAAGAGCTGAAGAACGTGACCTACATTCCGGTCGAGGACACCCCAGCGGCCTTTCTGTTGAACGGCAAGATCAGCTTCGACCCGAAGCGCGTGGCATTTCATGAAGTTTCCCAGGAAAACGGCGCGATTTTCCTGTCCGTAGGTGAGAAAAGCGACCCCTTCTCCGGTCGGTTGACGTTGATCTTCCGCACCGACCCCCTGTCCCTTCGCAAATGGTCCGTGGTCGATGCCCAGGGCACCACGACCGATATCGTCCTGACCGACCCCTTCTTCGGCGGCAAGATCGATCCCAAAATGTTTGAATTTGTCGAATTTGAACGGGAGCGGTCCGGGGACTGATACCGTGCTGAAAAGCAATGCTTTTCAGCTTGTCATGCGTTTTGTGCATGGCTGATGGCGCATTTTTCTCCTGGTACACCGGTTCGATCGGACCAATATGACATCACATAGCGCGGCACAAAACGCTGCGCCGTCGGGAGGCGCGCCCCCCTCGCCATCCCGACCGCTCCTAGATGGAGATGAAACGCCCGGCTCCCCCCCTGCCGGGCGTTTCTTTTTTCTCGGGCTGGAGTTCCCGGCATTCCTGCGCTTGAGCCCATTCGCGATCCCGGCTAACAGGGACCATGCCTTTCACTGTCGCCACCTGGAACGTCAATTCCGTGCGCAAGCGCCTGGACCATGTTGCCCGGTTCGCCGCCGCCACGACCGTCGATGTGCTGTGCCTTCAGGAAACCAAGGTCGTCAACGACCTGTTCCCCAGTGAAGCCTTTACCGAAATGGGGTTCCCCTACCAAGCCATCGCCGGGATGAAGGGCTACAACGGTGTCGCCATCTTGTCACGGCGGCCCCTGTCCGATGTCCGCGTCGAACGCTGGTTGGACCGCGACGATTGCCGGCATATCCACGCCCGCGTCGAAACGGGCACCGGCCCGGTCGAGGTTCATAGCCTCTACGTTCCAGCCGGTGGGGATGACCCGGACCCCGACGCCAATCCGAAGTTCGCCTATAAACTGGCGTTTCTCGATGCCTTGGCGCCGTTCCTGGCCGAACGCGCGACCGGCGATTTACCCGTGGTCTTAACCGGCGATCTGAACGTCGCGCCGCTTGAAACGGACGTGTGGTCGCATGAACGGCTGAAGCGCGTGATTACCCATACGCCGATCGAACGGGACCGCCTGAAATCCCTGCAAGGCGATGGCGACACGGACCAAGCGCCCGCGTGGATCGATGCCTTGCGCCGGTTCGTTCCGGCGCAGGAAAAAGTCTTCACCTGGTGGAGCTACCGGGCCGCCGACTGGCGCGCCGCGAACAAGGGACGGCGGCTCGATCACATCTGGGTCAATGGCGCCCTCGCCCGCAGCCTGAGCCACGCCGCCGTGCACGACGAAACCCGCGATTGGCCGGAACCTTCCGACCACGCGCCGGTTCGCGCGGTGTTCGAGATCCCCTGACGGCGCGTCGGGCTTGCTTTCTCCACAAGATTTTAATTATTTAATGCGAGGATAATCCTGGCCTTCGGCGAAATGCGGGGGGCAGGTCAACCGGCTCGCACCGGCGCGACACGGAGTCCGACGTTTTCCAGAAAGGGAGGCGACTCTGCTAACCCCCATTCGCGTCACGTTGATCTACATCGTGTTCGGCACGTTGTGGATCTTGTTTTCGGACGCTGCCTTGCACAGTTTGGTCGACGACCCTCTGTTGGAAAACCAACTCCAGACGGTCAAAGGCTGGTTCTATGTCCTGGTGACCGGCGCCTTGGTGTTCTGGTTGACCCGGGTCATGGCGCATACGCTTGCGACCGAAATCGACGAGCGCCAACGCGCCCAGAACGAACTGCAAATCGCACTCCAGGACGCCGAACGCGCCAACCAGGC
The DNA here is from genome assembly GCA_002433335.1 of Rhodospirillaceae bacterium UBA6608. The sequence continues at coordinate 14,924 of DJHY01000058.1, forward strand.
AAAGTCCGAATTCCTGGCAACGATGAGCCATGAATTCCGTACCCCGTTGAATGCGATCCTGGGATTTTCCGACATCCTACGCGCCCAGTATTTCGGCCCGTTGGGAACGCCCAAATACAATGAGTACGTGGACGACATCCATCAAAGCGGCGCGGTCATGCTCGCCCTGGTCAACGACATCCTGGATATCGCCGAGATCGAGGCCGGAAAACGGCCCATTCAGAAATCGGACCACGAACTCTTCCCGTTGCTCGACATTTGCCGGAAGTCGTTCCTGACGCAGGCCGAAAGCAAGAAGATCGATCTACAGCTGGATATCCCGGAAACGGATCTGAAGATTTTCGGCGACCATGTCAGCATCATTCAGATCGTCACCAACCTGGTGGCCAACGCCATCAAATATACCCCCGCGGGCGGACACGTGCGGATGTCGGCGGAAGAAACGGATGATCACATCACCGTTCACGTGCGCGACAACGGTATCGGCATTCCGCCGGACAAATTGCCGACCATCGCGGAGCCCTTCGCCCAGGTCCGAAACGACCCGCACCTGACCCGCGACGGCAAGGGCCTGGGCCTGGCGATCGTCAAATCGTTGATCGACGCTCATAACGGCAAATTGACAATCGACAGCATCCCCGGCGACGGCACGACCATGACCGTGCACTTCCCCAAAGGCAAAACCTGAATAGGCTGAGGTTTCCTTCGTGACGCTATTCGTTGCTTTTACGGAACGAGCTTGTAGCCGCCCGGTTCGGTAATCAGCAATCGGGCGTTGGAGGGATCGGCCTCGATCTTCTGACGCAGGCGATAGACGTGGGTTTCCAGGGTATGGGTGGTGACCCCGGCGTTGTATCCCCAGACTTCGCCCAACAGCACATCCCGGCTGACGACCTTGTCCCCGGACCGGTAAAGATACTTCAGGATCGCCGTTTCCTTGTCGGTCAGGCGAACCTTTTTCTCCGTCGCCTGTTCGACCAACAATTTGTTCGCCGGTTGAAACGAATACGGCCCAATCACGAAAACCGCATCGTCCGACCGTTCGTGCTGACGGATATGGGCCCGCAGCCGCGCCAACAAAACGCCCAGGCGGAACGGCTTGGTCACGTAATCGTTGGCCCCGGCGTCCAGGCCCAGGATCGTATCCGCGTCGGTATCCGCGCCGGTCAGCATGATAATCGGCGAGGTCACCCCATTCCGCCGCATCAGACGGCAGACTTCGCGGCCGTCCATATCCGGCAGGCCGACGTCCAGAATGATCACGTCGAAGCGGTCTTCCTTCGCGGTTTGCAGGGCTTCCGCCCCGCTGCCGCAGGCGACGCTGCGGAATTCCTCGTGCAGATGCAGTTGCTCGCACAGGGTCTCCACGAAGTCGATATCGTCATCGACGATCAGAATTTGTTTGCCGTTGGTCATTCTCGTCTGCCATATCCCTTGAAATCCGGCAATTTGCGGTGATTTTCCGTATTTAAGGCAGGCGGTCAATGACAACTGACGTTAAATTCACCATATTGGCCCCATAAGATTGATCGTGCCGCCCGGAATGGGCCCTGAATGGGAATTGAGCGCGGCAAAAGTAAGGCGAAGAACAAAACCCCATGACCGATTCCGCGTCCCGCCCGAACCTGGACCTGAGCCGCCGCGACGCGCCCGCGACCCGCGAGCCGCGCGCGCAGAAGGCTGTGGACCGGGCGGCGGGGGAACTGCGGCGCGGTCGCCCGGTGGTCACCGCCGACGGCAGCGGCCAGGGTTTGGTCTTGCTCGGCGCCGAACATGCGAACGCCCGCCACTTGGCCGATCTTCGCACCTTGACCGGCAGCATTCCCGAACTGGCCGTAACCGCACGGCGGGCCGCCGTGTTGGGCCTGCCGGCGCCGCAAAGCAATGTCGTCATTCTGTCCCAACCCGATGGGCTTGCCCCTGAATTGGTGACCCGACTGGCCGATCCCTTGTTCGAAGCGGAACAAGGCGACGATCTGCCGGAACTGGCGCAACGCGCCGCCCGCCCGTTCGATGCCTGGTCGGCGGCGGTCGCCCTGACCAAGGTCGCGCGCCTGCTGCCCGCCGCCCTGACCGGGACCATTCAATACGACGGCGATCTGGAAAACTGGGCCAAGCGCCACGATCTGATGTTCGTCGATGCCGGCGACGTGTTTCGTCAGCGCCTGGACGAAGCCCGGACCCTGACCGAGGTCGGCGCGGCACGGATCCCCCTGGCCGCCGCCCAGGAAAAAGGCGTCGGCGCCAAGGTTCATGCGTTCCGCCCCGCGGACGGCGCGCTTGAACATCTGGCAATCGTGATCGGCGATCCGCAACCGGGCGCGCCGGTCCTCAGCCGTGTCCATTCCGAATGCTTCACCGGCGACCTGCTGGGCAGCCTGCGGTGCGATTGCGGCGACCAGCTGAAGGGCGCGATTTCCGAAATTTCCGCCGCCGGCGGCGGGATCTTGCTCTACCTGGCGCAAGAAGGCCGGGGCATCGGCCTGGTCAACAAGCTGCGTGCTTACGAACTGCAGGATCGCGGCTTCGACACCATCGACGCCAATGAACAGTTGGGCTTCGACCCGGATGAGCGGGTTTACCTGCCCGCCGCGCAGATGCTGCGCCTGTTGGGGTTTGATGCGGTCCGTCTGCTGACCAATAATCCGGAGAAAGTATCCGCCCTGGAGCGCTGCGGGATTACCGTGGCGGAGCGGGTCCCCCATGCCTTTCCGTCGAACGAGCACAACGAAAGCTATCTTCGGACCAAGGCCAGCCGCGCCGGGCATCTTTTCTAATCGCCGTTAACCATTGAAACCGAAGCATGGCCGAGTCCGACAGGACCCGGCAGGTTTTGCCGCGAGGGGCACAATATGCCCAGATATGCGGCCCTATTTTCCAATTAAAACAACGGGTTAATTCTGGCCCGAGTCTTGCGTCTTCTGTTCCATAAAATTAACGCCCGAAAACAGGGCGCGAACGGAACGGGAAAAATACGATGACACTGCCCTCTGAAGGGATCAATCCCTGGCGCGCGGCCCCTGCCCAAACCGGGCCGGCCGCCCTACCCCCCGCGAAGCTGTCGAAAGACGAAGCCCTGTCCTCTACGGACGAGGCCAGCGACGGCGGCAAGGAATTCAAAGCTTTCGGCGAAGACGGCCTGACCTTTCTGGACTTGGTCGATATCGTCAATCCGCTGCAACACATCCCGGTCATTTCGACCGTGTATCGGGAAATCACCGACGATACGCTCGACCCCGCCCCGCGCGTCATGGGCGATACGCTCTACATGGGGCCGATCGGCTTGGCCGCTTCGGTGGTCAACGTTTTGATCGAGCACAATACGGGCAAGGATGTGGGCGGCCATGTCGTCGCCATGTTCCGCGACGACGCCGAACCCCTGAACACCAAGACGGCCTCGACCACCGCGCCCGCCGCTGCCGGTACCGACGGCAGCGACCCGGTTACCCAATGGGCCGCGCAGCAAACCGCCTTTTATCGTGGCGACAACGCGGGTGCCGGGGTCGATGATCCGGTAACGCGCTGGGCCCGCGAGCAACAGGCTTTCTACCAAGGCAATAACGGCGCAAATACCACGGTCGCCGAGACGGATTCCGTCACCTCCTGGGCGCAGGCGCAAACCGCCTATTACCAGGCGGGCACCCAGGCCACCGAACTTGCCGCCGCCGGTACGGACGGCCTGGACGTCTCGGCCTGGGCCGCGGAGCAGAATGCCTATTACCGCGCCGGTCAATCCGCGGTTGCGACGAACACCGCGACCGCCAATGACACGGTCAGCGATTGGGCCCGCAGCCAGGTCGCATATTATCAAGGCGGCGCCGAGACGGCTGCCGCCAGCGCCCAGCGCCGTGAACCCACGCAAACCGCCGCCAATGCGGGATCCGACATGGACGTCACGACCTGGGCCCGGGATCAACTGGCCTGGGTGATGGGTGACCGGGCCCGCGAAGTCGCCGCCCTGCCGACCGCCGCCCCGAAAGCCGAGCCGAACGCCGGCCAGGACAAATCGGAACACGGTAGCGGCGCGATCGACCGGGGTGACGGGTGGTTCCGCGACAACATGGTTCAGGGTTGGTCCCGGTATCAGGCCGCGCAACGCCTGGCCGAACCCGGCTATCGCCCGGATTTGAACATGGCCGACAACGGACGGTGAGGGTTTCGCCCCTCCCGTCCGACCAGCAAGTGATTTAAGCTTCGGCCATGGAAATCATCGTTACGCCGACCAAGGACGCCCAACGCGGCATGTTGACCTGGGGCCGCAAATCCGTTCCCTGCGCCCTGGGCCGCACGGGCATCCGGGTCACCAAAAAAGAAGGCGACGGGGCAACACCAACCGGCACGTTTCCCCTGCGCCGGTTATTCTTTCGCCCCGACCGGCGGGCTCGGCCCGCGACATCCCTGCCTGCCACCGCGATTACATCGGCCTTGGGATGGTGCGACGACCCGCAAAGCCCCCTCTATAATCGTTTGGTTCGGCTACCCTATCCGTTGAGCCACGAGACATTGGCCCGCGAAGATCATCTTTATGATCTTATGGTCGTTTTAGGCCATAACGATGCCCCGCCGATCCCGGGCGCGGGCAGCGCGATTTTCCTGCACCTGGCGAAAGACGGCTATGCGCCGACCGAAGGCTGCGTCGCCCTGGCCCCGGACGACATGGTCGATCTCCTGGCCGTCGTCGGCCAAAGCGACGTCCTGACGATCAGGCGGAAATAGGTTTCGTGCGAATGCCGAAGATTGCCGAGCCAACGCGAACGTGGGTGGCGCCGAATTCGATGGCGGTTTCGTAATCGGCGCTCATCCCCATGCTGAGGCCCGAGATTCCGTTGCGGGCGGCGATATCGGCCAGCAGCTGAAAATGCAGGGACGGTTCTTCGTCCACCGGCGGGATACACATCAGCCCCTTGACCGGCAAGCCCAACTCATCGCGGCATTGGGCGATGAAGGCATCGGCGTCTTCCGGCAGAACGCCCGCTTTCTGGTCCTCGGCCCCCGTGTTGACCTGAATATAACAATCCGGGCGAAGGCCCGTTTCATCCATGATTCGGGCCAGGGCCACCGCCAGTTTCGGGCGGTCGACCGTTTCGATGACATCGAATATTTCTACCGCCTTGCGGACTTTGTTCGACTGCAGCGGCCCGATCAGATGCAAACACAAGTCAGGGAACTGTTGGCGCAGGGCGGGCCACTTTTCTTCCGCCTCCTGGACGCGATTTTCGCCAAACGCTCGTTGCCCGGCATTCAGGACCGGCAACATTCGCTCCGCCGGGAACGTCTTTCCGACCGCAACCAGGGTCACTTCGGCGGGGTCGCGACCGGCGTCGCGGGCCGCATCGGCAACATGACCCTGGACCTCGGCGTAATTTACCGCGATATCAAGGTCGACGTTATGAGAAGCGGTGTCGGTTTGGCTCATGGTCGGTCGGCTTCGGATCTGGGGATGGGATGAACAAAAGGTTCGCGAACCTATCACGGGGTGATGGCGGGAAAAAGCCACAGGGCGACCGGCGGCCATTGTTGGCGTTCATGACCGATGAGGCCCGCACGCCCGACCCCGCAGCGATCCTGCGCCAGTTGCCGCCGGGGACCTTAGTCATTTTCCGGCACTACGACGCCGCCGATCGTTTGGCGCTCGGTCGTCGCTTGGCCGGACTGGCCCGACGGCGACGCTTGCCGTTTTTGGTCGCCGGGGACCGGCGGCTCGCCAAGGCCCTACGGGCCGACGGCCTGCACCTGCCGGAAGGAATGGTGGCCCGGCGCTATCGCTTTGCCCCGACGACCGACACCTGGCTGATTACCGCGGCGGCGCATGACGGCGCCGGGGCCTGGCGGGCGGCCCGCAACGGGGTCGATATCGTATTGCTATCGCCGATCCTGCCGACGGCCAGCCACCCCGGAAACCGGGCCCTTGGAATCCATCGGTTGGCGAGCGTCATCCGCAAGTTCGAGCGCCCCATCCTAGCCCTTGGCGGGATAGGCCCACTTACCGCGCGGCGGGTGCTTAATACCGGGGTAATCGGGATTGCAGGGATCGGCGGCCTGCCCCATCTTTGTCGAGATCCCTATGGGATACGAAGATAGAAGTCTGGACCCTTGGCGGTCGGCGGCAATTTAGTTTAAGAAGGTGCGTCTTTCACCGCGAACGGCGACAGGAAGGAAACGGCGGCAATGGCCTTGCGGACCGGAAAAAGAATATTTGCAGTACTTGGCGCGGCAGCGTTGATCGCGGGGACCGCGGCCTGCGCGGATTTCTCCGGCGCCGATGTCGAAGCCACGACCCACGACCAAACGGATGACGGCAGCAAACGCGAGACCATCTGGGGTATCGGCGGCGTCAGCCTTTGGGGCGATAGCGATCAACAAGGCGGCGGCGGAAACGGCCTGGGCGTGAACAGCTTCCTTTGGCGCGCGACCCTGGACACCATCGCCTTCATGCCGGTTTCGACGGCGGATCCGTTCGGCGGGGTGATCCTGACCGATTGGCATTCGATGGAAGAAGCGCCGAACGAACGCTTCAAGTTGAACATCTACATCCTGGGCCGGACGCTTCGGGCGGATGGCGTTCGCGTCGCCGTCTTCAGCCAGAAGAAAGACAGCGCCGGTCAATGGCGTGACACGACCGTTCCCGATACGACCAACACGAAAATCGAAGACGAGATTTTGACCCGGGCCCGGCAGCTCCGCCGCCAGACGATCAATAATAAATAATCGGCAATCCGCCGGACCAAGTATCGACCGCCGCCGGACCGGGACCGGCGCCGCGGTCAGCATTCGACCTATATCGGCCCGGGCTCTCCAATGGGCGGGAAAACCCGCCCAAACTTCTTGGGAAATTTCATGGCGCGCTACAATTTCAAGGAAAATGAACGGAAGTGGCAGGAGATCTGGGAAGATCGCGGCTGCTTCCAGGTCAGCGAAGACAAGGATCGCCCCAAGTATTACGTGCTCGAGATGTTTCCCTATCCGTCGGGGCGCATCCATATGGGTCACGTGCGCAATTACACCTTGGGCGATGTCGTCGCCCGTTTCAAAAAGGCCATGGGATTTAACGTTCTGCACCCCATGGGCTGGGACGCTTTTGGTCTTCCGGCCGAGAACGCCGCGATCGAAAACAAGGTTCCGCCGGCCGAATGGACGCGGGAAAACATCGCGACCATGCGCCGCCAGCTCAAGACCATGGGCCTGTCCTATGATTGGACCCGCGAACTGGCGACCTGTGAGCCGGGATACTATCGCCACGAACAGAAGATGTTCCTGGATTTCCTGAAAAACGACCTGGTCTACCGCAAGGAATCCTGGGTCAACTGGGATCCGGTCGAGAACACGGTGCTCGCCAACGAACAGGTCATCGACGGGCGCGGCTGGCGTTCCGGCGCCTTGGTCGAGAAGCGCCAGCTTAGCCAATGGTTCCTGAAGATCACCGATTATGCCCAGGAGCTTCTGGAAGGCATTGATCAGCTTGGCCGTTGGCCCGATCGCGTGCGTTTGATGCAGGAAAACTGGATTGGGCGGTCGGAAGGCGCGCATGTCCATTTCACCTTGGACGGTCGCGACGACAAGCTCGAAATCTATACCACCCGCCCAGACACCCTGTTCGGCGCGTCGTTCTGCGCCGTCGCCGCCAACCACCCGCTGGCCCAGGAACTGGCTGCCGGCAATTCGGCTCTGACCGACTTCATCGCCGAGTGCAACCGCATGGGCACCAGCGAAGCCGCCATCGAAACCGCCGAAAAGAAAGGCTTCGATACCGGGCTGCGCGCCGTTCATCCGTTTATCGACGGGCGGACCCTGCCCGTCTACGTCGCGAATTTCGTGCTGATGGATTACGGCTCAGGCGCGATTTTCGGCTGTCCCGCCCATGATCAGCGCGATTTGGATTTCGCCCGCAAATACGATCTGCCGGTTCTGCCGGTGGTCGCGCCCAAAGGCGCCGATGCGGCCTCTGTCATGATCGAGGACGAGGCCTTTACCGATGACGGGCTGCTAATCAATTCCGATTTCCTGGACGGGCTGGGCGTGGCCGAGGCCAAAAGCCGTGTCATCGACCGGCTGGAAGACATGGGCATCGGCACCCGCGCCGTGAATTACCGCCTGCGTGATTGGGGCGTGTCGCGGCAACGCTATTGGGGCTGCCCCATTCCGATCATCCATTGCGGCGATTGCGGCATTGTTCCCGTACCGGAACAGGATTTGCCGGTCGAACTTCCGGCCGAGGTCGATTTCTCCGGCGCCGGCAACCCGCTCGATAAGCATCCTACCTGGAAGCATGTCGATTGCCCGAAATGCGGCAAGCCGGCGACCCGTGAGACGGATACCTTCGATACCTTTTTTGAATCGTCCTGGTATTTCGCCCGGTTCTGCGCACCGCAGTCCGAACAGCCGCTCGATCGCGCGGCGGTCGACTACTGGCTGCCGGTCGATCAATACATCGGCGGGATCGAACATGCTGTTCTTCACTTGCTGTACAGCCGCTTCTTTACCCGGGCGCTCAAGAAATGCGGCTATCTGTCTGTGGAAGAACCGTTTGCTGGGCTTCTGACCCAAGGAATGGTCTGCCATCAGACCTTCAAGGACGCTGATGGCAAGTGGCTGTTCCCGTCACAGGTCGCGCTTGATGGAAACGATGCCAAGCATGTCGAAACCGGCGCGCCTGTGGTTGCCGGTCGTTCGGAAAAGATGAGCAAATCCAAGAAGAACGTGGTCGATCCTGAAGCGATCATTGATGCCTATGGGGCCGATACCGCACGCTTGTTCATGTTGTCCGACAGCCCGCCGGACCGGGATTTGGAATGGACGGATGCCGGGGTCGACGGCGCGTGGCGGTATTTGAACCGTTTGTGGCGCCTCGTCACTGAAAATACCGCCCCGATCGCCGCGGTCGATATGGCCAAACCCGATACCATCGGTAGCGCCGCCGAGGATGTGTTGAAAGCCGTGCATAAGACGATCGACGGCGTTTCCCAGGATTTGGAGAAATTCCACTTCAACAAAGCGGTTGCCCGTATTCGTGAACTGACCAATGCGGTCGAAGGCCTGAAAGAAACCGGCCCGGATGCGGAATGGGTTCGCAGACAAGGGCTTGAAGCCCTGACCCTGATGGTTGCGCCGATGACCCCTCACCTAGCCGAAGCCCTGTGGCATGAGCTTGGGCATGACGGCAGCCTGGTCGCCGATACGGCATGGCCGACGGCCGATGCCGCCTATTTGGTTGACGACACTGTCACCGTCGCTGTTCAAGTGAATGGAAAATTGCGCGGAACTGTGGACCTGCCAAAGGATTGCCCGCAGGATGTCGCAAAGGATGCGGCGCTGGCTTTGGATAAGGTACAGTTGGTCTTGGAAGGCAAGGAGCCGCGGAAGGTCATCGTTGTGCCGAACAGGATCGTCAATGTGGTCGCGTAGAAATATTCTCACTGGTCTCGCCGGTTATGCCGCCTTGAGTGGCCTGGGCGGATGCGGTTTCCGGCCGCTTTATGGCAAAGCCAATGGCATCGATCTAAGCGATACCCTTGCCAGTGTTGAGATCGGCCCAATCAAGGACCGTGTCGGACAGCAGATCCGAAACGCGCTACTCGATGGCTTATCGCCGCGTGGCGCCATGGCGGTGCAACGCTACAGGCTCAATGTCGAGGCTTCCGAGGGTGTTGCTTCGCTGGCCGTGCAGAAAAGCGCGGACGCGACCCGTGCCGACCTGTCGCTTAGCGCCTCTTACAATCTGTATGACCTTGAAACTGGGTTAAACCTTTACAACGGGACCAGCCGCGCCATTTCCAGCTTCAATATTCTCAATTCCGAATTCGCGACGCTGATGGCAGAAAAAGGTGCGCGGGACCGGGCGGTCAAACAGCTCAGCGATGATATTCGTTTGAAGGTCGCTATTTTCCTCAAGAATTATCAAGGCAAAGGCTAAGCCTTTAGCCCGCAGGTGCGTTCATGAAGATTACCGCCCGCCAGATTGACGGCTTTCTCGACAATCCGGGTGAGCAGACGGCGGTGGTGCTGATCTACGGGCCCGACCAAGGCTTGGTGCGCGAACGCGCGGATCGGGTCATGCGGGCCGTCGCCGGTTCGACCGATGACCCCTTTCGGACCACCAATATCGAAGAATCCGAACTCAGCGACGATGCCGAACGGTTGGCAGCGGAGCGCGCAGCCATGGCGTTCGGCGGCGGTCGGCGCGCCATTCGCGTTGATGGCGGCGACCGGGTTGCAACGGCCGTCGAACGCGCATTGGACGCAAGCGGCGACGGCGTCGTAATCGTGGTCGCCGGAGATCTATCCCCACGCTCCAAACTGCGCAAACTCTGCGAAGCAGCCAAAAACGCCGGGGCGATCGCCTGTTATGCCGATGACGCCCGGACGGTTGAACAAGTCATCCGGGAGACGCTTTCCGAGGCAGGCCTGACCATTGGACGTGAAGCGCAGGGCTATCTCGCCGCCAACCTTGGCAATGATCGCCTGGTTTCACGGCGCGAGTTGGAAAAATTAGTTCTCTACATGGCAAGCGGTGGCCCTGAAGTGACCCTGGCCGATGCGCAGGCCTGCGTTGGCGATAACGCCGGACGCGGCGCCGATGCCGTGACCCAAGCCCTCGCCGGCGGGGATCTCCGCGCTTTGATGGATGCCTATACCAGCGCATTGGATTTGGGCGAAGCACCCATCGGCATGCTGCGCATGGCTCAGCGGCTGTTTCAACGTCTTCACCTAGCCTCGGAAGCCGTTGCCCGCGGCTCGCGCCCGGAGCAAGCGGTTGAAAACCTGCGGCCGCCAGTGTTTTTCAAAGAAAAACCATTATATATCAAGGCATTATCATCATTTTCTCAAGCTCGGCTGGGAATGGCGCTAGAGATTCTAACGGAGGCCGAGCGCGGCTGTAAAAGCAGCCAGGGGCCGGACCTGGTCATTTGCGAACGCGCCTTCATTCGTTTGGCGCGGCTTGGCCGATAGACCGGACAGCCAAAGAAAAACGCCTTTAGAAGCGCAAAAACAAAGGGTGTTGAATTTTGGATCAGAGTTCTGATCCAAAAAGGGCCGCGCTTACTCCGCCCCGGCCTGGCCACTCAGTTTCTGCAACAATCCATCAAGCTGATCGAGGGATTTGTAATACAGAGTGACGGACCCTGCCCGTCCCTTCGGCGTGATAGCCACGCGCAGACCCAGCATATCGGACAAGTCCGTCTCCAGGGCACGGGTATCCGCATCCTTTTCACTCGGGGTCTTGGCGACCGCATTGGGCTTGGCATCGGCGGCCGCGCGTTGCGCCAGTTGTTCGGTCTGACGGACGCTAAGGCCCTTTTCAACCACTTCGCGGGCCAATACTTCCGGTGCGGCGGCAGTCAGCAGCGCCCGGGCGTGCCCGGCGCTGAGCATGCCTTCATCCAGCATCTTCTTAACAAGATCCGGCAAACCCAGAAGCCGAAGCATATTCGCGACATGCGACCGGCTTTTGCCGACGGCTTTGGCCAAGGCTTCCTGGGTATGGCCGAACTCGTCGATCAGGCGCTGCAGGCCGATGGCTTCCTCGAGCGGCGACAAATCTTCGCGCTGGAGGTTCTCGACCAGGGCGACTTCCAGGGTTTCCTGGTTCGACAGAACCTTGATCAACACCGGGACTTCGTGCAGCTGCGCCAATTGCGCGGCGCGCCAACGACGTTCGCCGGCGATGATTTCGTAATCGCCCGCATGGTCGGGATGTTCACGGACCAGGATCGGCTGCAACACGCCCAATTCACGGATCGACTGCGCCAGATCCTTCAGCTCTTCCTCGGCCATGGTTCGACGCGGCTGATATTTGCCGGGATGCAGCTTGGCCACGGAAATCTGTTGCGCGCCGCCGGCGCGCTCCGCGGTCGCCGTCGTCGTATCCTCGCCCAACAGGGCCGACAGGCCCCGCCCCAAGCTGCGGCGCTTTTCCGCCATCATGCAACTCCCATCGGTTCGCCGCCGGTACGCTGCGCCAAAGCGCGACGTTCGCGGTTGATGACTTCGCTGGCCAGGCTCAAATAGGCCTTCGACCCGGCACAAGCCGTGTCGTAGATCAGAACCGGGCGGCCGTGGGACGGCGCCTCGGATACCCTGACGTTTCGGGGAATGACGGTTTCATAAACCTTGTCCCCGAAGTGATCACGCACATCCGTCTCGACCATGCCGGAAAGGTTATTGCGCTGATCGAACATGGTCAGAACGATGCCCTGAATTTCCAGGGTCGGATTGAACGAGGCGCGAACACGCTCGATCGTCTGCATCAGCTGGCTGACGCCCTCAAGGGCGAAGAATTCGCATTGCAGCGGCACCAGAACCGCCTGGGCCGCAACCAGGGAATTGACGGTCAGCAGGCCCAAGGCTGGCGGGCAGTCGATCAAAACATAATCGTACTGCTGTCCATCTGCGGAAACGGCGGCCTCCAGGCTGCGCTTCAGAAAGGATTCCCGCCCTTCTTCATCGACCAGTTCGACCTCGACCCCCGACAAGTCGATACCCGAGGGGACGATGTCCAGCCCAGGGATCTCCGTCGCCTGAACGGCTGCTTCCAACGGTTCGGCGTGGATCAGCAGATGATAGGAATTGATTTTGCGGTTTGCGCGGTCAATGCCCAGACCGGTCGAGGCATTGCCCTGAGAATCCAGGTCGATGATCAACACCCGGTTGCCGACGGCAGCCAGCGCCGTGCCCAGGTTGATTGCCGTCGTGGTCTTGCCGACGCCGCCTTTTTGGTTGGCGACGGCGATAACACGCGGCCCGGCAGCGTTTTCGCGGCCACTGGATGGATAATCAGCCATGGCGTCGGTCCAGATCCTTGATCATGAGAATGACGCCGTCGGGATCACTCGCGCTCGGCGTCTTCGTGATGGTCATCTTCCATGCTTTCTCAGACTCGGTCAATTCCGCATCCGAGGCTTTTCCTTTTAAAAACAAAAGTTTTCCACCGGTTTTCAACAGGTTTTCCGACATCTCCAGCAACTTGGGCAAGGGAGCCAGGGCGCGGGCGGTGATCACGTCGTAGCGGGGCGACCCACTGTCGGCCAAAGCCGTCGCATGGTCTTCGATCCGCTTGGTCACCACCTGGGCATTTGTCCCCATCAGGCGGTTTGCCTCGCGCAAGAATGCCGACTTGCGGGAGTCGCTCTCGACCAGGTCGAGGCAACCGCCCTCCTCCTCCCCGAGACCCATGGCCGCCAAAACCAAACCCGGCAATCCCGCGCCGCTGCCCAAATCGCAGAACCGCCGTGCTTCGGCTGGAACCAGGCGCGCGACCTGACCGCAATCGAGGATATGGCGATGCCAAATATCGGGGACCGTCCCGGGGCCGATCAAATTGATCTTCTGCTGCCATTTCACCAGGGTGGCGACATAGATTTCCAGCCGATGACGAGCCGCCGCCCCTTCCGGGCCGGACAAGTCCAACGTCGCGGCGACGTCGTCCGGCATGATTTGGGGCGGTTCGGCGGAAGAATGTTTCACGTGAAACAATTGGTCATTGCGGCGGTCGATCAGGCGCTCAGCCGCGCATCGCGCCGCTTCACATTGGCCAACAGGATCGTCAACGCCGCCGGGGTCACGCCGGGGATGCGAGACGCAGCACCCAGGGTCGCCGGCTTCGCTTGTTTCAGCTTTTCTCGGACTTCATTAGACAACCCAATCACGGCGTCGTAGTCCAAAGCCATCGGCAGCGTCAGGCCCTCGTCCCGACGGAAGGCCCGAATATCCGCCTCCTGCCGCGACATGTATTGGCTATATCCGGCCTCGATGGTCAGTTGCGCCATAACCTCAGGCTTGATCTCATCCATTTCCGGCCATTGCGCCTTCAGCGCATCGATCGTCACACCGGGATAAGAAAGCATCGTCCAGGCATTACGCTTCGCCCCGTCCTGATTCACGGAAAACCCGGCTTTGGCCAGCGTATTCGGGCTGGCCTCCAAGCGCTCAAGTAACCGGCGACCGAGGGTCAGCGCCGTTTGCTTGCGGGCAAACGCTCGGCCTCGTTCAGCACTGATACAGCCGATCCCCATTCCCAGCGGCGTCAATCGCTGGTCCGCGTTATCAGCCCGCAGCTTCAGCCGATATTCCGCGCGCGAGGTAAACATCCGATAGGGCTCCCGCGTGCCCAGGGTGACCAGGTCGTCGATCATCACCCCGATATAAGCATCGGCGCGATCCAGGGTAAATTCCTTGGCGGGCCCGGCCGCACCGGCCGCGCCCGCGACCATCGCCGCGTTGATACCGGCGATCAAGCCCTGGGCCCCCGCCTCTTCATATCCCGTAGTGCCGTTGATCTGCCCGGCCAGGAACAGGCCCGGCACGCGTTGTGTCTCCAAGGTCGGGGATAGCTGCCGCGGATCGACAAAATCATATTCGATGGCATAGCCCGGGCGGAGCATCACCGTTTTCTCCAGCCCCGGAATGGTCTTGAGGATTGCAAGCTGCACTTCCTTCGGCAGCGAGGTCGAAATCCCGTTCGGATAAACCGTGGGATCGTCCAGCCCCTCGGGCTCCAGGAAGATCTGATGTCGGTCGCGGTCGGCGAAGCGAACGACTTTGTCCTCGATCGACGGACAATAGCGCGGCCCTGTACTTTCGATCTGGCCGGAATACATCGGCGCGCGGTGGATATTGGCCCGGATCAAGTCATGGGTCGCCGGCGTGGTTTCCGTGATCCCACAAGCGATTTGCGGGGTCATAATCTCCTGCGTCAGATAAGAAAACGGGACCGGCGGGTTATCACCATCCTGCTTACCTAACGAATCCCAATCAATGGTCCGCCCGTCCAAGCGCGCAGGCGTGCCCGTTTTCAGACGTCCCAATTCAAAGCCGAGACGGCGGAAAGTGTAGCTTAGGCCAATCGCCGGTTTGTCCCCGACCCGGCCGGCCGGAATGCGGGTTTCGCCGATATGGATCAGGCCGCGCAGGAAAGTCCCAGTCGTGATCACAACCGCGCGACAAGCGAACTCCCGCCCATCCAGGCAGCGCACGCCCGCCAACCGCCCGTCCGGGCCAAACAGCAGATCGTCCGCCCCGCCCTCTTCGATCGATAGATTCTCAGTTTCGGTAAGGAGATCTTGAACCGCCTGGCGATAGAGTTTGCGGTCCGCTTGCGCCCGAGGGCCCCAAACGGCCGGTCCCTTGGATCGATTGAGCATACGGAATTGGATCCCGCCCCGGTCGATGGCCCGGCCCATGATCCCGTCCAATGCGTCGATCTCGCGGACCAACTGCCCCTTGGCCAAGCCGCCAATTGCCGGATTGCAGGACATTTCGCCAATGGTCGCGCGCTTATGGGTCAGCAACAGGGTCCGCGCACCCTGGCGCGCCGCCGCCGCTGCCGCTTCGGTTCCCGCATGGCCACCGCCCACAACGATAACGTCGAACGCTCGGTCCATGGACCGTCTACCCCATCAAATCCGTGTTTCGGTATCGCCCTCGTCGGGCCGGTTCCCCAATATGGCCGCCGCCTCTCACGGCGACCTGCCCGCGCCACCGCAGGCGCCGGGTAATGCCGGAATGTAGAAACCCCCGCCTTTTCTGTCAAATACGTTTATTTCCGCCGCTTTCGGCCTCGTGACAACAGTAATTTCCACCGATTGAAAACCGCCCAGAGAGGAATGTTTCACGTGAAACATTCTGTCGTCATTTTCAGGAAATCGACCAAACTACATTCGCAGGAGGACCTGGTGCGTTCGAATACCGTTAGCGGAAATATCTAATTAAGTCCGCTAGGGGGTCAAAAAGACCTATGTCCACAAAATGTAGTAGGTCATTTAATTAATGATATCAAAATCACTTGCCGATGCAGAAGTCCGAGAAGATCACATCCAACAAATCTTCTACATCGACCCGCCCCGTAATTCGCCCAATCGCCCGTGCGGCCATCCGCAAATCCTCGGCGGTCAATTCGGGGCCCCGTGAATTCCACCCATCAAGCGCAACGGTCAGCGTCTCCCGCGCCTCTTCCAACGCCAAGCGATGCCTGGCACGAGTCGGTGCCGGTGCGGCACCCGCTCCGGCCAGCGCCAAACCGCGCACCTCATCCGTTAAGCGACGAATGAACGCCTCCACCCCCTGGCCGGTCTTCGCCGACAAGAACAGGACGGTGGATCCATTTGCCTCGACCTCGACCGGAGCCAAATCCACTTTGTTGACCAGGGTCAGGGCCCGGCCCTCACCGGCCATGGCGCGCAAATCAGCCGGCACATTGGGCCAATCCGCTCGATCCAACACGATCAAGCGGATATCCGCCCAATCGGCCCGCGCCTCGGCCCGGCGCACGCCTTCTTGTTCGATTTCGTCAGCACTTT
>DJHY01000169.1 GCA_002433335.1 Rhodospirillaceae bacterium UBA6608
GCAGCGCTGCCGTCATGAACGAGAGTTACCGATGACCGAATGGACAAAGCCCGGATGGGCCCCCCAAGCGCCCGCAGGCTCACGTATTCTCATTACCGGAGCCAGCGGCGGAATAGGAAGGGCCGTCGTGGACATGTTGCAAGACGGCCCGGGTATCGTGATCGGTGCCCATGGCCGCGATTCGAGCCGCCTCTCGAGTGGGCCGGACGTGCACCAGATCATCCGAGACATTCAGAGCGAACAGGATGCGTCCTGGGTCGTCGAAGCTTTTGTAGAGGCCGCCGGCGGGATCGACGGCATTGTCGTTTTGAGCGGCGGCCTATCCGAACCAACGCATTGGCAGGACATGGGCGCCGACAGCTGGCGACAGGATATCGACGTCAACCTATCCCAGCAATTCTTCCTGGCCCGGGCCGCATTAACCCACATGGCGGACGGCGGACGGGTCATCATGAACGGAACTGAGTCTTCGCTGCACGGCGGCGGTTCGACATCGCTTGCCTATGGCGTGGCCAAACACGGCGTCGAATGCCTGGTCAAAGGGTTGGCCCGTGAAGTCGCACCGCGCGCGATCACCGTCAACGGCGTGCGGCTGGGTTACATCGACAGCGGTTTTCACGGACGCTGGCAAAATCAAAGCGAACAACAACAATCGAACCGCGTCGCGAAGATTCCGCTCCGCCGAGCGGGAACCGTGGATGAAGCCGCAGCCTTAATCGTATATCTTCTATCCGAATACGGAGCCTTCATTACCGGACAGATGATTTCCCTGGCCGGTGGCGACTGGCTGTAAGCCCCTCCGAGACAGCAAAGAACCATGGAACGCCCGAACAGAGATATCTACGTGAAATCCGACAGCTTCGAAGCCCTGGCAGGAAAAATGCCGGGTGGAACCGAAGCCTTGGAACGTCTGGCCGCACTCGGCGCTCGGCTTGATGGCATGAACCTTCCCGACGAGCGCCGCGACGTCCTTGCCAAGGCTTGTCGCGCATTGACGGGCGGCGCCCTGAACGGTGAACCCGAGTTCGCTTTGAAGCGTCATATCGTCGAGGAAGTTCGGCGCCTGAGCGACGACGAATTGCCCCGATACCTTTTCTATCGGTATCGCTATGACGTTTATCCGACGACACGCCAGCTCGACGCGTTTCCGCCTTGCGTGCAGATCGAGCCGACGTCGATCTGCAATTACCGCTGCGTTTTCTGTTACCAGACCGACCGATCCTTCACCCAAGGCCGCCAAGGCCATATGGGCATGATGGATCTCGAGATGTTCAAGAACGTGGTCGACCAGATCGAGGGCGAGGTCGAGGCCGTAACGCTGGCGTCGCGCGGCGAGCCCCTGATGTGCCGCAATATCAAGGAAATGCTTGAATACCTTCGGGGCAAGTTCCTCGGCCTGAAAATGAACACCAACGCCTGGTTCCTGACCGAAGAATTGGCCCATACGATCCTGCAGACCGGACTTAACACCCTGGTGTTTTCGGTCGATGCAGCGGAGCCGGAGCTTTATGCGCGGCTTCGCGTCAACGGGAAGCTGGAACGGGTGTTGGAAAACATCAAAATGTTCAGCGAAGTCCGGCGCAAACATTACCCTGACAGCCGATTGATCACGCGGACGTCGGGCGTACATTTTTCCGACGAGCAGGATTTCGACAAGATGCAGGAATTCTGGTCCGAATTCGTCGATCAGGTCGCCTTCGTCGACTACAACCCATGGGAAAACGCCTATGAAACGGCCCCGCGCGGGATCGAAGCACCCTGTTCCGATTTGTGGCGCCGGATGTTCATATGGTGGGACGGTCGCGCAAATCCCTGCGACGTCGACTACAAATCAGAGCTGGCCGTCGGGAATGCGGGCGAGCTCGATGTTTCCAGCCTGTGGCGGAGCGACGCTTATGAAGACCTGCGTCGACGCCATATTGCCGGAAAAAGAGGCGCCTTGACCCCTTGCGCCGGATGCGCGGTCGTCTGATCGCTCGTCCTCTATCGAGAAGAGCCGCGCGCCCTGAACGATTGCCCCTCTGGATTTGATGGATATGGACCGCGCCTGACAATCCGAGACAATAAAACCGACTTAAGATCTCATACCCCCAAGTCACCAATCAGCCCCAGTCGCCAACTAAATAAAATGATTCCATTCGTTCTGACCGCGGAGGCCGTTGCATCCGGCGCGGCGCGCCACGCCTTTGGCGATGACGCCCGTTCGGGCGACGTGCTCTACCTTGCCAACGATAGCACCTTGTTTAAGGCCGTCGCGACCCAACTCCCGTCCGCGCTTCGCCTGCAAACCGTTGGTCAGGAATTGGCCAGGACCGCGCGTCAGATTGCATCGGACATCGTCAATCTGGATGCCAGCGTTTTACCAAAAGGCTCGTTCCCTCAATGGTGGCGGGCCAGCAATCTCGGCGACCGCGGTCCCTACGCCACCCAACTTTTGCCAAGGTTGGCCAAGGCGGTTCTTGTCCTGGAAAGGTTAAAGCGGGGGCAAATTCTGGCGGTCATTGTCGATACCGACGCATTCGCCCGCGCCCTGGCAACAACGGCGCAACGAAACGGAATGCGCCTTCGTCATGTCGATCCACGGATCGGTGGAAAACGGTTTCAAGCCGGCCTTGACCGCGTAAGAAAGACAGCGTCGGTCTGCCGCGCAATTCTGTCCGAGCTCAGCCAAGGCTTGGCCCGCGTTACCGCGCTTCGGCGGTTTCGCAAGCGCCGCCCCTTTCCCCGCGATGCGATCAGGAAGGCTGATGTCATGCTCTGTAGCTGGACGGACACCGCCACCTTCGCGTCCGACCAATCGCACGATCACGAAAGATATCTCGGCGGCATCCCCGGCATTCTGTCCCGCACGGAAAAGCGCCTTGCTTATCTTGTCTTGCCGATTTCGTGGGTCGAGCCATTCGAAGAGATTCTTGAATCAACGGCCGCCTCACCCGATTGCATCGTTTTTCCGGAAGACTTCTTTTCGTATTTCGACATCTTCCAAAGCCTAGTCGTGCCGTTCAACATCGTCCGTGGACTCCAGCGCCGGTTGATGCTCAACGGCTTCGATCTAAGCGACATACTCGCCTTGGAAATCCAGGCCGAACTGACGACGATGGCCGCATCCAGCGCGGCGCGCTTTGCAAGAGTTGCCACCGGACTAGCGAAAACACAGCCGCGATTGCAAGCCGTCATGTCGCCATACGAGAATCAGCCCTGGGAAAAAGTCCTGCGCAGCGGACTGCGCGCATCATTGCCCAGCCTGCGCTGGGTTTCTTATTTTCACCCGCCATCGCGCGAAATGTATTTGAGTTTCCTGCCAAGTTCGCGTGACGTTGAGACCAATGAAATCCCCGACGAACTTGTCGTCTTAGGGAAAACGGCAGCCGCGTTCTTCACCAAAGGCGGCTTTCCGAAAGAGCGATTGTCGATCGGTGGCGCGGTCCGTTACGACAAAGTCACCGCCGCGATCAAAACGCATGAAATTTCCAACCCGCCAGACCGCGGCCCGACGGTGCTCTGTGCGACGACCATCGAACATTTCGCCAGCACGGAGCTGGTTCTGAAGACGGCCCAGGCGTTAATGCTGCTCGGCAACGGGCGGATGATCGTCAATTTTCACCCGACCGCGGACCGCAACTTCAGGGCCGCCATCAAAAGCAGTCTGAGCGCCCTTTCCTCAACGGATGTGGATATCCAATTTTCGACAGAGCGCATTTCGGCGCTCGTCGAAAAATCCGACGTGGTTGTCTACAATAACTCCGCCTCCTGTATTGAAGCATTGGCCGCTGGTCGTATGACGATCTTTGTCCATCGCGACTCGGATATCGATTTCGATTGTCTGCCAGAGAAACTCACCCATCGTTGCCGCACATCAGAAGAAATCGCGGAATGTCTTCGGGCAATGCGTGATGGACAGCTGCAACCGCTGTCGCCAGCGGATATAAAGTCTGGCTTGGCCGACCTATTGGGGCCGGTGGAGCCGGAAGTCTTCGTTCGCGCCGTCTTCGGCGGCGCAGGTTCCGACGCGCAAGGAAAAGAACTATGAAAACCGTAATCCTCTGCGGCGGCAAAGGCACCCGCATTCGCGGCGTGGCCGACGACCTGCCGAAGCCGATGATCCCGGTCGGACCCTATCCGATCCTGTGGCATATCATGCAGCGCTACGCCGCCGCCGGTCACAAGAACTTCGTGTTGTGCCTTGGCTACAAAAGCGGCGCGATCAAGGATTTCTTCCTGAACTATCGCTCCCGCGTCGCGGACTTCACCATCGATTTCGCCGCCGACCGGGCGGTCGAATTCCATGGCGCGGACGATGCCATCGATTGGCGCGTGACCATGGCCGAAACCGGCGAGGAAACATTGACCGGCTCCCGCATCAAGCGGGTCGAACAATACATCGGCGATGACGAGACCTTCATGCTGACCTACGGCGACGGCGTCGCTGATGTGGATATCGGGGCCCTGATCGATTTCCACAAATCCCACGGCAAGATCATGACCGTCAGCGGCGTGCGGCCCCCAGGCCGGTTCGGCGAACTGGAACACGCCGCGGATGGCGCGATCACCGAATTCAACGAAAAGCCTCAAGCCACGGGCGGGCGCATTTCGGGCGGCTTCTTCGTCTGTAACCGCCGCTTGTTCGACTACCTGGATGGCAGCCGCGACGATGAAACGCTGGAGACCGATCCCATGCGCCGCTTGGCCGCGGACGGCGAGATGATGATGTATAAGCACGATGGCTTCTGGCAATGCATGGACACCTTCCGCGACTATGCCTTGCTGAACGATCTGTACGACAGCGGCAAGGCCCCCTGGCTGGCCCGCTCCTGACCGCATCCGACGAACGAGATCATGACCGCACCTGATTTTTCCATCTTCAAGGACCGCCACGTTCTGGTGACCGGGTCGACCGGCTTCAAGGGCAGTTGGCTCTGCACCTGGCTGGCCGATCTCGGCGCAAAGGTTACCGGCCTGGCGCTGCCGCCGGAAGACGACGCCCCCCTGTTCGATCAGCTGCGCCTGCGCGATCGCATCGATCAGCGCTTCGTCGATGTTCGGAACTTCGAAGCGGTGCGCGAGCTGATGGCCGAACGGCGGCCCGAGGTCATCATCCATCTGGCGGCGCAGGCTTTGGTACGGCGCAGCTATGCCGACCCGCTCACAACCTTTCACACCAACGTCTCGGGCGGCATCAATCTGTTGGAAGCGGTGCGCGAAACCCCATCGGTCCGTTCACTGGTCTTCATCACCTCCGACAAATGCTACCGCAACATGGAGTGGGAACGCGGCTATCACGAGGACGACGTCCTAGGCGGGCCCGATCCCTATTCCGCGTCGAAGGGCGCGGTCGAACTGGTCTTCACCGGCTATCAGGAATCGTTCTATCGCGCCCGCGCTGGTCTGATCGCGGCGACGACTCGCGCCGGGAACGTGATCGGCGGCGGCGATATGTCGCTCGACCGGATCGTGCCTGATTGCATCCGCGCCCTGCGCGCGGGCGAACCGGTCGTCGTACGCAACCCGGTCGCGACCCGGCCGTGGCAGCACGTGCTGGAACCCTTGTCAGGATACCTGACGGTGGCGCAACGCCAGCTGGCCGGCGATGAAGCCGCCGGCGGCGCCTGGAACTTCGGCCCCGACGAAGAGAACGTTCGCCCGGTTCTGGAGCTGGCGGAAACAGCGGTCAAGGTTTGGGGCAGCGGCCGCGTCGATGTGCGCCGCGATCCGAATGCGCCGCACGAGGCGACCCTGTTGATGCTCGACAGCACCAAGGCCAAACAGGAACTGGGCTGGCATCCGCGATGGGATTTCGAGACCGGCGTGACCCGAACCATTAGCTGGTACAAAGCGGTGGACGACGGGGCCGATCCGATCGAGCTATGCCGCGCGCAGATCGCCGAATACGAAAGCGCGGCCTCTTGACCGAAGCCGCCGCCATCGACCGCGTGGTCGTCACGCCGCTCAAGATCATCGCCGACGACCGGGGCGCCGTGATGCATATGCTGCGCAGCGATGCGCCGCATTTCGCGGGCTTCGGCGAAATTTATTTCTCGGTCATCAATCCGGGCGTGGTCAAAGCCTGGAAACGTCACCGCGAAATGACCCTGAACCTATGCTGCGTCGCCGGGGCGATCCGGTTGGTCGTCGTCGATCCGATCAGCAAGGCGCTGCGCGAAATCGACCTGGGCCCCGGCTCGGCCGAGACCTATCGCTTGGTCACCGTTCCGCCCGGATTGTGGACAGGCTTTACCTGCACCGGCGATGCGCCCGCAACCCTGGCCAATTGCGCCAGCATCCAGCACGACCCGGCGGAGGCCGATAACCTTCCCGCCGACAGCGACGAGATTCCCTACACCTGGTCATGACCACCCCTCGCTCAGTCATCCTCACCGGCACGTCGAGCTTCGTCGGCGCGCATCTGGCGGCAAGTTTCGCCCACGCCGGTTGGACCGTAACCGCCACCCATGGCGGCGACCGGGCCGGGTACGACGGCATCCGGGCCGACCGTCTGCGCTTTGCCGAACAGGCGGGCGCCGCGTTGACGCAGCTTGATATCACCGACGGCCGAGCGGTGCATGAGCTGGCAGCGCGGGTCCACCCTGCTGTTTGGGTGCATCATGCCGGGTATGCCACCAACTACGCCGCGCCCGATTACGACCACGCGCTGGGCGACGCCATTAACGTCGCACCGCTGGACGCGATCTTCACCGCCATGGCCGACACCGACGGCGGCGTGATCATTACCGGATCTTCGGCGGAATACGCCGCCAGTGACCAAGCCAATCACGAGGACGAAACCGGCGAGCCAGAGATGCCCTATGGCCAATCGAAAAAGGCCGAGACGGAACGCGCCCGCGTGCTGTCCAAACAAACCGGCGTGCCTGTGCGGGTCGGGCGGCTGTACATTCCCTTCGGGCGGCTCGACCATCCGGCCAAGTTGCTGGCCCAGGTGATCGAAGGTCTGTCGGCGGGCCAGCCGATCGACCTGTCGGCCTGCACCCAGCGTCGCGATTTCATCGGCGTCGCCGATGTCTGCGATGCCTGGTTGAAGATGGCGGACGACCTGCGCCGGGGCGGGTTCGATCTGTTCAATATCTGCTCGGGCGACGCCACGGAACTTCGCTCATTGTTATTGGAGATCGCCGCCGCGATGACCGCGAACCCGGACCTGTTGCGGTTCGGGGCGCGCGGGATGCGCCCCGGCGAAGCTCCCGTGTCCTATGGCGACAACTCCAAAGCCAAGACGCAACTGGCATGGCGGCCCCGTGACCTGGCCCGCGCCTTACGCGAAGACCTGCTCGCGGTCGCGGCGGAGGCCGCCCAATGACGACGCCCAAAGTGACCGTCCTAACCTCTGTCCTGAACGGCGAGGAATTCCTGGCCGAGGCGATCGACAGCATCCTCGCGCAAAGCTTCGCCGATTTTGAATTCATCATCGTCGACAATGCCTCGACCGACCGCACGCCCGACATCATCCAGTCCTACGACGATCCGCGGGTCATCCATTTGCGCAACCCGGAGACCCTGAACCTCAGCCAGTCATTAAACAAGGGCTTGGCCGCGGCGCGGGGCGAGTATGTCGCCCGCCTGGACGCCGACGATTTCGCCATGCCGGATCGACTCGACCAACAAATTTCCTTTCTGGATAACAACCCGCACGTCGCCCTGGTCGCCAGCGCTTGGACCGATTTTGGGCATGGCTATGCCTTTCCCGGCGTTCTATCGCCAATCCCGCCGCAATCGCATTCAGAACTGATCACTGCCCTGGCTGCGGACAATATTCTGGCCCATTCGACCATCACCTTTCGGCGCAAGCCGGTTCTGGACTTGGGCGGATATCCAGAAGACTATGCGTATTGCATGGATTACGTTCTTTACCTTCGATTGGCGGAAACTCATCAGTTGGCTGCTCTTGGCGAAGCAACGGTCGCAATGCGCAACCACGACAAACAGATTACCGTCGATCCTTCGTGGCAATTGCCGCGCGCCGTAGAATTGGCCCGTGCGACCATTGAATTTGCCGCTCTACCGAATCAAGCAATCTCGACAACCCGCGCGGCACGGACGCAACAGGCAAAATCCTGCTTTCGCGCCGCTTTGTTGGCGCTCCGGGTCGGTCGGATCGGCCCTGCCTTAGGTTGGATTTGGCTTGGGCTCGCATCCGGTCCGCGCGCGCTGGTTTCGATTACACTCGCATTCGCGAAGCGCCTATTAACCGGCTCCGGCCAGCCCCGTCACTTGCCCGGCCAAGGGCCGATGCCACACTCATGACCGGATGCAATCCATGATCGTCATCGTCGATATCGGCATCGGCAACCTGGGCGCCATCCGCAACATGCTGCGCAAGGTCGGGGCCGACAGCAAGATCAGCTCGGACACAGCCGATATCCAATCGGCCGACAAGCTCATCCTGCCGGGCGTCGGTGCTTTCGACCACGGCATGCAGGCTCTGGCCGACAGCGGCCTTGCCGATCCGTTGAACGAACAGGTCCTGGAGCGGCGCAAGCCCGTCCTGGGTATCTGCCTGGGCGCGCAGATGCTGGGCCGACGAAGCGAGGAAGGAAGCCTCCCCGGTCTGGGATGGATCGACATGGATGTCATTCGCTTCCCCCGCGAGAGCGGCCTGAAGGTTCCGCATATGGGTTGGAACGTCGTCACTCCGACCAATGTCGGAAACGAGATCCATCCGTTGTTCGCGGGTAACGAC
The DNA here is from genome assembly GCA_002433335.1 of Rhodospirillaceae bacterium UBA6608. Next base: position 8,693 of record DJHY01000169.1, read on the forward strand.
AGCGAGCCCCGGTTCTATTTCGTCCATTCTTATTACATGTCCTGCGACCGGGACGGCGACATCGCGGCGACCTGCGACTACGGCCGCCCGTTCACCGCCGCCGTCGCCCGGGACAACATCTGGGGTGTGCAGTTCCACCCGGAAAAAAGCCACCGTTTCGGCGCGGCGTTGCTGCGCAATTTCGCGGAAAATGCGTGAATGATTCCACCACGCGTCATACCGGTCCTACTGCTCCGCGGACGCGGCTTGTACAAGACCGTCAAGTTCAAGGACCCGATTTACGTCGGGGACCCGTTGAACACGGTCCGCCTGTTCAACGAGAAGGAAGCCAACGAGATCGTCGTCCTGGACATCGGCGCGACCGCCGACGGCCGGGGGCCCAATTTCGAGTTCCTGGAAGACCTGGCCTCCGAGTGCTTCATGCCGTTCGCCTATGGCGGTGGGATCACCACCGTCGACGAGATCAAGAAGCTGTTTTTCCTGGGTGCTGAAAAAGCAATCGTCAACGCTTCGGCCTTCGACCGCCCCGAACTGATCAACGAGGCCGCGAAACAGTTCGGATCACAGAGCATCGTCGCCTCCATCGACGTGAAGAAAAAAATGCTCGGCGGCATGGAAGTCTACACCCACAACGGCAGCCGCGGCCGCAAACGCAAACCGGTCGAATTCGCCAAGGAAGTCGAAGACCGAGGTGCCGGCGAAATCCTGATCAACGCCATCGACCGTGACGGCACGATGCAAGGCTACGATCTGGACCTGATCGGCGAGGTCGCCGACGCGGTGTCCGTTCCCGTCGTCGCCTGCGGCGGCGCCGGCAAGCCGGAAGACTTTCGCCAGGCCATTGCCCGCGGTGCCGCCGCCGTGGCGGCGGGCGCCTATTTCGTATTTCAAGGAAAGCACCGCGCGGTGCTGATCAGCTATCCCAGCGAGGATGAGCTGAACACGATCTTCACACCGGAATAATAAATGACCGACATTGAATACCAAGTTTGCACCCGGTGCGTCATGGACACATCGGACCCGGAAATCACTTTCGATGCCCAGGGCGTGTGCAATCACTGTCATGCGTTTGACCAGATGGTCGGCACGGACTGGCTGCCCGGTCCGGCGGGAAAACCGCATCTGGATTCGCTGCTCGCCGAGATCAAGGCCTGGGGCAAGGGCCGCGAATACGATTGCACGATCGGCCTTTCGGGTGGCGCCGATTCTTCCTATCTGGCTTATCTCGCCGCCAAGGAATGGGGCCTGCGTCCGCTGGCCGTGCATGTGGACACAGGATGGAATTCGCCCTTCGCCGTCCGCAATATCGAAAACCTGGTCAAGAAACTGAACATCGATCTCTACACCTTCGTCATCGACTGGGAAGAGATGCGCGACCTGCAGGTCGCCTTTTTGAGATCCGGCGTCGCCAACCAGGATACGCCCCAGGATCATGCAATCTTCGCCAAGCTGTTCAGCTTCACCGCCGAGAACAAAATTCGCTACGTTCTGTCGGGGCACAACATCGCGACCGAGAGCGTGTTGCCCGAGTCCTGGGAGTACACGCCGCGCGACGACAAACACATCCGCGCCATCCACCGCCGCTTCGGCACGCGCCCCCTGAAGACGCTGCCGATCATGTCTGTGTTTCGAAGCTTCCTCTACGCCCGCCTTGCGCCGATCAAGTTTTTGCCGGGGATGAAGATCGTCAACCCGCTGAACTTCGTCGATTACACCAAGGACAAGGCCAAGGAAGAACTGTCCCGGGAAATCGGCTGGCAGGAATACGGCGCCAAGCACTTCGAATCCCGGTTCACGAAATTCTTCCAGGCCTACTGGCTGCCCAAGCGGTTCGGCTACGACAAGCGCCGCGCGCACCTGTCGTCGCTGGTGCTGTCCGGCCAGATCAGCCGGGATCAGGCGCTGGCCGAATTGGACAAACCCATGTACCCGCCCGAAGAGTTGGCGGAAGACATGGAGTTCGTGCGCAAGAAGCTGGAGTTGAGCGAAACCGAGTTTGAGGAAATCCTCTCCGCGCCGACGCATCACCACACGGAATATCCGTCCTATGCCCGTTTGGGTCGTGCCTGGCGACGCGTGCAAAGGGCGCTGCAATCCCTGCGGCGCAGCCTGACGTCCAAACCAAGAACCAACGCCCCCAACGGCAAGCTCGATATCTGCATTCTGGGGTCCGCCAGCGATACCCACGTCGTGACCCGCGCCCGCGCCATCGCCCGCCAAGGCCACAAGGTAACGATGATCTCGCGCGTGCCTGGATCGACGAACGAGATTCCCATCCTGGTCCCGAAGGGCTTCTCCACGCCGTTCAACTTCGTCAACAAGGCACTGGTTGTGTTGCCCTTGGCCTGGATGATCTGGCGGCAGCGCGCAGACGTGTTCTACGCGCATTACGCGGCCGAATACGAATGCTGGCTCGCGGCCCTGTTACGGCGGCGGCCCTTCGCCATTAACGCCATGGGCTCCGACGTGCTGATCGAGGCAACGGGCCGTCGCGGGCCACTGCGCGCCTGGCTGACCCGCTTCGCATTGCGGTCGGCAAAGGCCGTCACTGTGAAGTCGCCCTACCTGGCGCAAACCGTCCTTGATCTCGGGATTGAGCCCGCCCGCGTTTCCGAAGTCATCTGGGGGATCGATCCCAAGAATTACCATCGCGATGCCGAGAAGCGCCGCGAATGGCGCAAGCATTGGGACGTCGGTGAAGATGCATTGGTTATTCTCAGCCCCCGTCCGCTGGAGAAACTTTACCGGCAGCATCTGGCGATTCAGGCCCTTCCCAAGGTTCTTGAGAAATACCCCGATGCGATTCTGGCATTGTCCGAGTTCAAACAAGACATGACCTATCGGCGGGAACTGGAAGCACTGGCCCGGGAGCTCGGGATCAGCGCCCATGTCCGCTACGTCGCACCGCAGACCGAAGAAAACATGCCGGGCCTGTTGTCGGCGGCGGATGCCATCGTCAGCCTTGCCTATACCGATGGGACGCCGCAGACAGTGCTGGAAGCACAGGCCTGCGATACGCCCGTTCTGATCGCGGACATTCCCGACATCCGCCATGTTTTCACGGACCGCAAGAATTGCCTTTTCTCGACGGACGAGCCCGGCTCGATCGCCGATGGCCTGATCCAGATTGCATCGAACGAGACCTTGCGCAATGCGATCATTGCCGGTGGACAGCAGTTGGTTTCGGAAAAAGCCAACCTGCCCCGTGAACTTGAACGCGTCGAAGGCATCCTGCGCGGCGTCGTTTCCGGCACCGCCTGACCATTCACACAAGACCCGACCCAAAGCTGAAACCATGTGCGGCCTGACCGGCATTTTCGACCCGCGCGTATCGGCGCCCCTCGCCGAAACCTTGCGCGCGATGACCGACCGTCAGGCTCATCGCGGGCCGGACGGCGACGGCCATTGGTGCGACGAGGCGGCGGGCATCGCCCTGGGCCATCGGCGACTGTCGATCATCGATCTCAGCCCCGCCGGGGCGCAGCCGATGGCGTCGCCTTGCGGACGCTACGTCATCGCCTATAACGGCGAGGTCTATAACGCCGAGGACATCCGCGCCGAGCTCGCCGCCGCCGGATATACGCCCGACTATCGCGGCCATTCGGATACCGAGGTCATGCTCGCCGCGATTTCCCATTGGGGCCTGCGCCCGGCGTTGGAGCGTTTCATCGGCATGTTCGCCTTCGCCCTTTGGGACCGCGAAGAACGCCGCCTGACCTTGGCCCGCGACCGCTTGGGCATCAAGCCGCTGTATTGGGGCGAAGACGGCGACCTGTTCCTGTTCGCGTCGGAGCTGAAGTCGTTCCACGCCCATCCCGGCTTCCGGCCCCGGGTCGACCGCGGCGCGCTGGCCGCGTTCATGCGCTACAACTACGTTCCCGCCCCGGCCTCTATATATAAAGGCGTGTTCAAGCTGGAACCGGGATGCCTGCTGACCAAGCAGGCCGACGGCCCGGCACGGGTCGAGCGCTACTGGGACCTGCGCCGCATCGCCCGCGAGGGCCAGGCCGCCCCTCGCGACCTTGCCGATGCCGCCGCCATCGACGAAGCCGACCAATTGATCGGCGATGCCGTGAAGCGGCGCATGGTGTCCGACGTGCCGTTGGGCGCATTCCTGTCGGGTGGGATCGATTCATCGACCGTCGCCGCCCTGATGCAGGCCCATAGCGACCGGCCCGTCAAAACATTCTCCATCGGCTTCGACGTCGACGGCTTCGACGAAGCGCCCCATGCCGCCGCCGTGGCCAAGCATCTGGGCACCGACCACACGGAGCTTTACGTCGACCCCAAGCAAGCGTTGGACGTCATTCCCCAACTACCGGATTTTTATGACGAGCCATTCGCCGATTCATCACAGATCCCGACCTATCTGGTCTCTGCCCTGACCCGCCAACATGTCACCGTGGCATTGTCCGGCGACGGCGGCGACGAGGTCTTCGCCGGATATACGCGTTATTCCTGGGGCGACCTGCTGCGCCGTCGCACCGGGCGCATCCCCCGGCCGCTGCGCGCCGCCGCCGCGCGGATGATTTATCTGTTGGGCGAGGAAGGCTGGGACCGGGTGTTGTCGATCCTGCCCGCCTCGAAACTGCCGAGCCACCCCGGACAGAAGATGCACAAGCTGGCCGACGTCCTGGCCCAACCCGACGACATGGCCCTGTTCCGCAGGCTGATCACGGCCTGGCGCGATCCGGCGGCGCTGGTGCCCGGTGCGGTGGAAACGCCGACCGTCGCCTGGGACGACACGGCGCGCGATGACGTGCCTGCGTTCATGGAATGCATGCAGATGTTGGACACCCTTACCTATCTGCCCGACGACATCCTGACCAAGGTCGACCGCGCCTCGATGGCCGTCAGCCTGGAAGCCCGGGTGCCGCTGCTCGACCATCGGGTCGTTGAGTTCGCCTGGTCCCTGCCGCGCCGCCTGCGTGTGCGCGACGGTCAGGGCAAATGGGTGTTGCGCCGGGTGCTCGACCGATATGTCCCCCCTGCGATCACCGAGCGGCCCAAGATGGGATTCGGCATTCCCGTCGATCATTGGATCAAGGGCCCGCTGCGCGACTGGGCCGAAGACCTGTTGTCGACGGAGGCCCTGGCCGAGGGCGGGTTGCTGGACCCTGCGCCGATCCGTCATGCCTGGGGCGAGCACCTGGCCGGAACGCGCAACCGCACGACCGAGCTGTGGAGCGTCCTGATGTTCCAGGCCTGGCGCCGCCGCTGGGGAGGCGCCTGATCATGTGCGGTATCGCGGGCATCGTCGCCGGAGCGAACCGCAGCGTCGACGCGGGCGAGTTGGCGCGCCTGTCCGCCGCCATCGCCCATCGCGGCCCGGACGACCAAGGGGCCGGCGCTTGGTCCGCCGACGGCGGCATCGCCGCCGCGTCCGATTGCGCGGCCTTGGCCATGGGGGCAAAGGTCGGCTTGGCCCATCGCCGCCTGTCGATCATCGACACCGGCCCTGGCGGCCACCAGCCGATGGCGACCGAAGACGGCAAGTTCGTCCTGATCACCAACGGCGAGATCTACAATTACCTGGAACTGCGGCGCGAGTTGGAAGCCGAGGGCGCGACCTTCCGCACCCAGTCGGACACGGAAGTTCTGTTGGTCGCCCTGGCCCGCTGGGGCGTGGCGCGAACCCTGCCGCGCTTGATCGGCATGTTCGCCTTCGCCTTTGTCGATACGGCGGCGCGGACCCTGACCCTGGGGCGCGATCCGTTCGGCATCAAGCCGCTGGTCTGGTCGCTGCGCGGCGGCGACCTGGCCTTCGCGTCTGAGCCGGGGGCCTTGCTGGAACTAACCGGCCTATCCCGCGCCGTCGAACCGCAGGCGCTGTACGACTATCTGCGGTTCGGATTGACCGACCGGGGAACCGGCACCCTGTTCCGCGACATTCACCATCTGCCGCCCGCGTCCTTCGCGACCATCCACCTGGACCGCGTCGCAGCACCCGCGCCCCAGACCTATTGGCGACCGCGCACCGAGCAGACGTCGGACCTGAGCTTCGACGAGGCGGCGGCCGAATTGGGCCGTTTGTTCCGCCGCTCGGTCGGGCTGCACCTGCGGGCCGATGTGCCGGTCGGCGCGGCCCTGTCGGGCGGGATCGATTCCTCCGCCGTGGTCTGCGCCATGCGCGAGATCGAGGGCGACAATCTGGACCTGCACACCTTTTCCTTCGTCGCCCCCGGCAGCCGCCACGACGAAGAACGCTGGGCCGACATCGCCGGGCAGGCGGCGCGGGCGACCATGCACAAGACCACCTCGGACGGCGCGTCCCTCGCCGCCGGATTGGACGGCCTGATCCGCACCCAGGGCGAGCCCTTCGGATCGACCAGCATCTTCGCCCAGAACCGGGTTTACGCACTGGTCCAAAGCCAGGGCATCAAGGTCACCCTGGACGGACAGGGGGCCGATGAAATCCTGGCCGGATACGTCCCGTTCCTGGCGGCGCGCTTGGCCAGCATGCTGCGCCGGGGTGATGCCCTAAGCGCGATGCGGCTGCTCAATGCCAGCCGGGGACAGGCCGGCCCCGTCGGCATGCTGGCGCGGGCGGCGCGGTTCATCCTGCCGGGCGGGATGCAGGCGGCGGCGCGGCGGCTGATCGGTGAGGACCTGGTACCCGATTGGATGAACGGCGGCTGGCTGGAAGCACAGGGCGTTTCCGCCCAGGCCCCGCAACAACCGCGCGGCGGGCGGGTCCTGATGGGCGAGCTGGCGGAAAGTTTGTCGAGCCGCGTCCTGCCCGCGTTGCTGCGCTATCAGGATCGCAATTCGATGTCCTACGCAATCGAAAGCCGGGTGCCGTTCCTGATCCCCGAGCTGGTCGATTTCGTCTACGCGTTACCGGAAAAGTTTCTGATTTCCGATGGCGGCGAAAGTAAATGCGTGTTCCGCGCCGCCATGCGCGGGCTGGTCCCCGACCCGATCCTCGACCGGCGGGACAAGATCGGCTTCATCACCCCGCAGGACGAATGGCTGCGCGAAGCGGGCGGCTGGCTGCAATCGCTGATCGGCGGCGACGCGGCGCGCGCCGTCCCGGCCATCGACCATCCGGCCCTGAACACCCAGGTCGAACGATTGATCGCGACCGGCGGGGCCATGCCGCAACATGTTTGGCGGGCGGCCAATCTGATCCGCTGGGCCGAGATCAACCAGGTTTCCTTCGCCGGGTGACGCCATGACCGACACAGCACCCCAACCGCTGAACATCCGCGCCCTGCTCCGCGACAAGGGCACCCTGCGCCTGGATCAACAGGGCAGCGCGGAATGGCGACGCATTACCGAGGCCTCGCTGGAGGAATACCGCGACCATCATCAGGCCGGGGACTATCCGTCCGCGATCCTGGAAACGATGTCGATGTTCGAAGGCTTCGTCGCCAAATGGGCGGGAATTTGGGGCGTGCGCAGCATGATCGACCTGGGCTGCGGGATCGGAACCAACCTGCCGCCCTATGCCCGCAACATCGCGGGGACCATCGATTACGCGGGCCTGGACCCGCTGGATGAGAACCCGGACCGGGATTACGCCTTCATCTGCGGGCGTCTGGAAGATCTGGCTGAACAGCCGATGGACGAAAAATTCGGGCTGGCAACGTTTGCGACCTCGCTTGATCACTTCGAGGATGCTAGGAACGCCCTGGCCCTGGCGGCGAAGCTCACCGGCGGCGGCCATGTGATCGTCTGGAGCGGCCTGCACGATTCGCCCCTGATCGCACGTTCCGAACTGTCCACCCGGATTATCGATCTGTGCCGAACCAACCGCACCACCCTGACCCGCACCCTGGCTTTCTGGCTCTACGCCGCGCTGACCTGGCCGCGCGTCGCCTGGCATCTGGCGCGACGGGAACGCAAGCTGACGGCCGGAAAGCCGCTAGACAGCCTGCATTTTCATTATTTCACGGAAAACCGGCTGAAAGCCTTGCTGGAAAGCGTCGGCACGGTGCATGAATTCACCCAATGTCCCGGCCTGAACGCCGTGTTCGCCGCCGTGACCCTTTCGCCCGATTCCCCTGTTTCGCCCAAATCAAAGTGACCCTGGCTAAATGACCTCATCCCACACCACGACATCGCCCGCCGTCGCCGTCATCGGTTGCGGCCATTGGGGCAAGAACCATGTTCGTAACTTCCACGCCCTGGGCGCGTTGGTCGCCGTGTCGGACGCCAATGCCGATCTGGCCGGGAAGATGTCGGAAACCTACGACGTGCCGGCGCGGGAGGTGGGCGAAATTCTGGCCGATACGGCGATCGCCGGGGTGGTCATCGCGGCTCCGGCCGAGGCCCATGCCGAGCTGGCGATCCGCGCCCTGGAAGCAGGCAAGCACGTCTTCGTTGAAAAACCGCTGGCCCTGACCGTGGCCGAAGCCCAGGGCGTTCTCGCCGCCGCGCAAAAGGCCGGGCGGATCGTCATGGTCGGGCATCTGTTGCAATACCATTCGGCCTTTCTCAAGCTCAAGGACATGGTCGCCGCGGGCGAGTTGGGAAAGCTGCAATACCTTTATTCCAACCGCCTGAACCTGGGCAAAATCCGACGCGAGGAAAACGCCCTGTGGTCATTCGCGCCGCACGACATTTCCATGATCCTGGCCCTGGTCGGCGACATGCCGACGGCGGTCCGGGCCGAAGGCGGCAGCTACCTGCACGAAGTCATCGCCGACGTCACGACCACCCATCTGACGTTCCCCGGCGGGGTTCAGGCCCATGTCTTCGTGTCCTGGCTGCATCCGTTCAAGGAACAGAAGCTGGTCGTGGTCGGCGACAAGGCGATGGCCGTGTTCAACGACGGCGAGCCCTGGGACCGCAAGCTGCTGATCTATCCGCACAAGATCGATTGGCGCGACGGCGTGCCGACGCCGGAAAAAGCCGATGCCCAGGCCGTGCCCCTGGAAGAGAGCGAGCCCCTGCGCGCCGAATGCCAGCACTTCCTGGACAGCATGGCAGCAGGCACCGCACCGCGCACCGACGGCGAAGAAGGCATGCGGGTGCTGAGCGTATTGGAACAGGCGGAGGCGGATATGAGCGCGACACGCAACGCGGCGGGCAACACTTCGGGCACGGATCGTTTCCCCGGCGCCAAGGTTCATGAACTGGCGGTCGTCGATAACGACGTGACCATCGGGGCCGGGTCGAAGATCTGGCATTTCTCGCACGTCCTGCCGGGCACCACGATCGGCGACAATGTGATCATCGGCCAGAACGCCTCGATCGGGCCCGACGTGACCATCGGCGACAACTGCAAGATTCAGAACAACGTCAGCGTCTATAAGGGCGTGACCCTGGCTCAGGGCGTGTTCTGCGGGCCGAGCTGCGTGTTCACGAACGTTCTGACGCCCCGCGCCGAGGTCAACCGCCGCGACGACTTCCTGCCGACCCCGGTCGGCCGGGGGGCCACCATCGGCGCCAACGCGACCATCGTCTGCGGCCATAGCCTGGGCGAATACTGCATGATCGCGGCGGGGGCCGTGGTCACCGCCGACGTCCCCGCCCATGCCCTGATGGCCGGCGTTCCGGCGCGGCGCATCGGCTGGGTCAGCCACGCGGGCGAACGCCTGGGCGACGATCTGGTCTGCCCGCGCGAAGGCCGCAAATACCAAGTCACCCATTCCGGCACATTGGAAGAAATCACGTCATGAGCGCATCCGATCCCATCGCCTTTATCGATCTTCAGGCCCAGCGCGCCCGCATGGGCGGCAAAATCGACGACGCCATCGCCAAGGTTTTGGCCCATGGCCGGTTCATCATGGGGCCCGAGGTGCCGGAGCTGGAAAAGCGCCTGGCGGAAATGGGCGGCGCCGAACATTGCGTCAGCTGTTCCAGCGGCACGGACTCGCTGCTGCTGGTTCTGATGGCCTGGGGCATCGGCCCGGGTGACGGCGTGATCGTGCCCGCCATGACCTTCGCCTCGACCGCCGAGGTCGTGGCCCTGACCGGGGCGACGCCGGTGTTCTGCGACGTCCTGCCCGATACCTTCAACATGGACCCGGCTGATGTCGAGGCCGCGATCAAGGTCGCCAAGGACCAGGGCCTGAACCTCAAGGCGGTGATCCCGGTCGACCTGTTCGGCCAGCCCGCCGACTATCCCGCGATCCAGGCCATCGCCGACGCCCACGGGCTGAAGGTCATGGCCGATTCCGCGCAAAGCTTCGGCGGCGCGCTGGCCGGAAAGCCGGTCGGCAGCTGGGGCGACGCGACCTCGGTCAGCTTCTTCCCGGCCAAGCCGTTGGGCTGTTACGGCGACGGCGGCGCGGTGCTGACCGACGACGCCGACCTGGCCGCCAAGATGCGCAGCCTGCGCGTCCACGGCCAGGGCACCAACAAATACGACAACGTGGTGATCGGCCTGAATGCGCGGCTGGACACCCTCCAGGCGGCGATCCTTTTGTGTAAGCTGGACATCTTCGCCGACGAAATCGAAAAGCGCCAGGTCGTCGCCGCCCGCTATGCGGCGGGGTTGGCAGGCCTCGCCACGCCTCCGGCGGTGATCGACGGGGCGGTCAGCGCCTGGGCCCAATATACGATCAAGGTCGCCAATCGCGACGCCGTCGCGGCGGCGTTGAAGGATCGGGGCGTGCCGACCGCCGTTTACTATCCGGTCTCGCTGTCTGACCAACCGGCCTATGCCCACTACCCGCGCACGGCCAAGGGCGCGCCCGTTTCGGCGGCCCTGACCCACGAGGTTCTGAGCCTGCCGATGCACCCCTATATGGACGAAGCGACGCAGGACCGCATCCTGGCCGCGGTCAAGGAAGCGGTCGCGGCGTGACCCGCAGCACTCCCATAAAGATCGCCACCGTCGTCGGGGCGCGACCCCAGTTCATCAAGGCGGGGCCCGTGTCCCGCGCCTTCGCCGACGCCGGGATCGATGAAATCCTGATCCATACGGGCCAGCATTTCGACGAAGGCATGTCCGACGTGTTCTTCGAACAGTTGGGATTGAAGACGCCCGATCACCACCTGTGCATCAGCGGCGGCGGCCATGGCGACATGACCGGGCGCATGCTGATTGCGCTGGAGCCGGTGATGCAGGCTGAAAAGCCCGACGGGTTATTGATCTACGGCGATACCAATTCGACCCTGGCCGGGGCTTTGGTCGCGGCCAAGCTGGACATTCCGGTGTTCCATGTCGAGGCGGGCCTGCGGTCGTTCCGCCGGTCCCAGCCCGAGGAAATCAACCGCCGGGTCGCCGATCACATGTCGTCCCTGTTGTTCTGTCCGACGCCGTCGGCGACGCACAACCTGGCTAACGAAGGCATTACCCGCGGCGTGATGCTGGTCGGCGACGTGATGTACGACGCCGCCGTGCAGGCCGCCGAACGCCCCGACGGGGCCGACATCGTTGCGCGCCTGGGCCTGACGCCGGGCGGGTACGAGGTCGCGACCGTGCACCGGGCGGAAAACACCGACGACGACGCGACGCTGAAATCCGTGGTCGATTTCCTGAAGGCGCGACCGGGCACGGTCGTGCTGCCGCTGCACCCCCGGACCAAGGGGGCGCTGGCCCGCGCCGGGTTGACGCTCGACGGCATCACCGTGACTGAACCGCTCGGCTATCTGGAGATGACCCACTTGGTCAAAGCCAGCGCCGGGGTGCTGACCGATTCCGGCGGATTGCAGAAAGAAGCCTATTTTCACCGCGTGCCCTGCATCACCCTGCGCGACGAAACGGAATGGGTCGAAACGGTCGATGCCGGATGGAACCGCCTGTGGCAGTCGCCGGAGACGGGTGCCCCGCGCCGCGACATCGACGCCTACGGCGACGGCAACGCCGCCCTGCGCATCACCCAGGCAATCGCTGCCTATCTGGATACCGACGCGTGAGCACGTCCCGCCACCTTCTCTACCTGGCCCTGGAAGCCCCCCGCGAGGGGCAGGCATCCTATGCCCATATCCACGAGATTGTCGGCGGATTGAAGCGCCGGGGTTGGACGGTCGATCTGTTCGCGCCGTCCTATTCCAATCAATGGAAGCGTCCCGGCCTGGCCCGCCGCATGGTCGAATACCTGCGCCTGCAATGGCGGTTGATGCGGGCCTTCGAAGAGGGGCAGCAGATTTACGTGCGCTCCCACTTCCTGGCTTTTCCGGCATCGCTATGGGCGCGGGTGCGGGGTGCGCCCATCGTGCACGAAATCAACGGCCCCTATGAAGACGTCGCCATCGCCTATGCCTGGGCCAAGCCGTTGGCCGGGATCATCAAATGGATGTGGCGCAAACAGTTCCAATGGGCGGGACGGTTGATCGTCGTCACCCCGCAGCTGGCCGATTGGGTCCGCGCGCAAGGCGTGACCACCCCGGTCGACGTGGTGCCCAACGGCGCCAATACGGATTTGTTTAAGCCCGATGCCGAACGCGGCCCGGACCTGCCCGCGCGCTATGCCGTGTTCTTCGGCGGGCTGGCGCGGTGGCAGGGCATTCCCACTTTGCTGGCCGCCAAGGCCACGGCGGACTGGCCGCGGGACGTCGACCTGGTGATCGTCGGCGACGGCCCGGAACGCCCGGCGGTCGAAGCCGCCGCGCAGGCCGACCCCGCGATCCGCGACATGGGCCGCCAGCCCTATACGGTTCTTCCCGGGATCGTCGCGGGCAGCATCTGCGGCCTGGTGCCCAAGAACAACCTGGGCGACCGCACCGGCACGGGGCTGTATCCGTTGAAGGTATTCGAGACCCTGGCCTGCGGCGTGCCGGCGATCGTTTCCGACTTTCCGGGCCAGGCCGACCTGATCCGCGACAACGACGCGGGCCTGGCCGTTCCGGCCGAAGACCCCGTCGCCCTGGCCCGCGCCGTGGCCGAGCTTGCCGCCGATCCTGACCGCGCCGCCGCCATGGGAGTGCGCGGACGCGACGCCATCGTCGCCGCCCATTCCTGGGACATCCGCGCCGGCGCCACGCAGGACGTGCTCGACCGCTTGGCGGGAGCCGCCGGATAATGAACCCGGCCAAGCGGCGGCGCCCCCTTCTGGGCGATCTGCTGGTCATCGACGGCGCGAAGATTTTCGCCGTCAACGTCGCGGGCGCGGGTTTGGCCTTTGTCTCGCACGTGCTGTTCGCCCGTTGGCTCGGCCTTAGTTCCTACGGCATCTATGTCTTCGCGCTCGGCTGGATGAACATCCTGTTCATCGCCCTGCAGATGGGCATGAACCTGTCGATGGTCCGCGTCATCGCCGAATATCGGGCACAGAAAAATCCCGCGGCGATGGCCCGCGTGCTCGGTTTTTCCAACCGTATCGTGTTGGGCCTGGGCATGCTCGCCGTCGGTATCGGCATCGTCGCCGTGCACCTGACGACCCCAAGCGACGCAGCCGACCTGCGCGGCGCGTTCTACGCCATGTTACCCCTGGCCATCGTCATGGCCCTGTTCCAGCAGCGGGCCGCCGTCCTGCAAGGGTTGGAGCAGGTCTTTCGCGCCGCCGCCGCGCAAGAGATCATTCGCCCCGTTCTGCTGCTGGCCGTCGTCTTCGTCGCCATGCAAGTGTTACCCCTGGACGCGACGATGTTGATGGCCGCGAACCTGATCATTACCGCCGTCGTCCTGATCCTGTTAATGGCGCAGACACAAGCGCGCCTGAACGCCGAGCCCGCATCGGACGCAACCGACGCCCCGACCTGGCGGACGTGGCTTCGGATCAGCTTGCCTTATGTCGCAGTTACCGGGCTGACGATTTTGCTGACCCAGATGGATGTTTTGATGATCGGCCATCTGCTGGGGCCGGAACAGGCCGGGCTCTACGCGCCTGCGGCCAAGGTCGCAATCCTGGCGACGTTCCCGGTGGTCGCGATCCGATCCCGGTTCGGGCCAATGGCGGCGCGGATGTTCGCCGAGGGGCGAACGGCGGACCTGCAATCGCGGCTCAACACCGCGACGGGGTTGTCGGTCGCGGCCTGTCTTTGCGTCATCGTCGTGATCCTGCCCGGGCGTGATCTGATCCTGGGCTTGTTCGGCGATGCCTTTACCCCCGCCGGCGGCGCGGTGATGATTTTAGGCCTGGGTTATCTGGCCTACTCCCTGTTCGGCGCGGTCGAGATGTTCTTCCTGGTCGGGCCATTCGAACGGGCCAACGCCTGGCTGGCCGCACTGACCCTGGGCGTCAACCTAGTCCTGAACCTGATCCTCATCCCCCATCTAGGCATCGACGGCGCCGCTGTCGCAACCGCCGCCGCCATTGTGTTCCGCGCCGCTTCGGGCGCGATCCTGGTGTATCGGCGCACGCGCCTGATGCCCTGGGGACTTTCGAAAACCGAAGGACTGCCGTCGTGACCTTGGTTCTGTTTCTCAGTGGCGCATTGTTGGCCGTGATGGCTGTGGTCGAGTTCGCCACCTTCTTCCGCCTTCGCCGGATTACGTTTCTGACCGCTGTCCATGTGCTGATCGCCATCGGCTATTGCCTACCGCCGTTCCTGATCCAACTTCTTCCCGGCACATCATGGGAACGTGGCGTCACCACCGCCGCCGACCCCAACCCCTGGGGAGCGCGGCTGTACATCCTCGATCTCGCAGACCATCTGAATTTGCCCGCCAACACCTTCATTTCGGTGGGCATTATTCTTTTCGGGGCTTATGCGGTCATGGCGGCTGCGTACTTTGCGGTTTCCCACAAAGGCCCAAGCTCCCTGAATAGCCGTGGTCTATCGGTTCCGGCTTTAACAGGCATTGGCATTTTCCTTGGGCTTGTCTCGGTCGCAGCCATGACGCTCTATGCCTCACAGTTCGAAAGCTTCCGTCATTTCATCGGAACCGGGATGCATATTCGAAACGGGACCGCGACGGCGAAGTGGGGTTCGCTGCAGGTCTTGGCGCAACTTGCCCTGCCGTCTTATCTGATGCTTGTCGCAGCGGCCTTAGGCGCTAAAGGCAAATGGCGCGCGGTACTCGGCCTTGCCGCATGTCTCGTCTTCGCCGTTGGCTTTATCCGCATCCTCCACGTCGGCGGGCGCATCGAATTGGGCATGTACATCCTCACGCCTGTCGCCGCATTGCTGTTTTTGACGCGGTCGCGGACTGTTGCATATCTCGTGGCGGCCTGCATCATCATGGCGGTATTGATGATCTCCAATCTACCGCATGCGTTCGGACGGAACCCCCTTGCCTTCGGCTTGGAAACATTGCTCAACGGTGTCGAAAATTTCGCTCATCGCATCGTCTTCGTGGTGGCGGAATTCGCCTTTCCTCACATCGTCTCGGCGCATGCGCTGACCGCAACCCCGGACCCCATCGCGCTGCGGTATTTCATCGATATCCCGCTCGGTCTCCTCTACATGTTGCCGAACTTTACGGGCGTGGAAACGTTGCCCCCGATGGTGCTGAGCCTTCACGCCAAGATTTTGCCCTGGATACCCGTCGACCTATTTTCGTTCGGGTATTTCAGCCTTGGCACGCTCGGCGTATTGATTACCTTTGCCGCCTTCGGCGTGCTGTTGGCGCTTTTCGACGGGTGGCTTTCGGAAAGTGTCGGATGGTTCGGACAGGCGTTGCGCACGGCGTGGCTTTTCTACCTACCGTTTCGCCTGTACTACGCCGACCCCTACGCCGCCCTTCAGTCCGGGTTCGGGCTGATCACCGGCACGATCGTCGTTATCGGACTGGCGATGCTGGCGCGACGAACGGAGAAGCAGCAGGATAGGTCAGCCCCGTCCTAAGCGTGCCGCCGCCGACCTGGGCAAGGTCGAAGGTCTTTTCCTGAATGCGATCACCCGCCATGTGCACCACGCCAAGCGGCTGATACGGCGCATGCGGTTCGACGAACAGGCGGCGGGCCGGGTCGTACATCGGCGTACCGTGACCGCACAGCCAGTTGCAATAGGCGGGCAGGAACGTCGCCGGGGCCTTGTCCCGATAAACGACGTAGTTCAATGCCGTTTGCTCCGAAATTCGCCCGTACAGGTCGCGGATACCGGGGCTGAAACGCCAACGCCGCATCGCCGCCTTATGCGCCGCCTGCCACAGCTTCCAATGGGGGGCGTCGCCACGCAGGGCGAACACGCCTGAATTAAGGATCGGGTTGCGGCCCAGACGGTCGGCGATTTTCCAGCCGTATCCCCAGCGGTACATACGGTGGCTGAGACGCCGCCAATAGGGCTTGGGCCGCTTGTAATACATGGTGTAGCCACGGTCGATTTCCGGCACCACGGCCAGCTGCCCCGCCCAGGCGGCATCCAGGAACAGGGACAGCACCGAGGCATCCTGAACCCAGGCATCGGAATCGATCCACATATACAAGTCATAGCCGGGAAAATGATCCGGCAGATAGGGGCGCGAGGTCATCGCCTTGAAATAGCCAGGCGTGCGATCCCGGCCCGGGAAATCGTACTCCCAGCCCACGGTTACCACGGACACGGCGATCTCTTTCAAGGTCGCCACTTGCTCCGGCGTCAGGCCGACGTCCAAAATACACAGATCGAAACTCAACCCCGCGGCGCGATCCTTCAAGGACTGCACCGTGCCCATAAGTAGATCGAAGTAATTGGCGTCGGAAGAAACGATGATTGCGGTCTTAGGGCCGGTGGTCATGGGCAAGATCCGGTTGTTGCAAATGGTCCTCGGGCGGGCGGGCCGATCTTAGGCGCTGATGCGCCAATGCGGAACCTAGTTGTTTCAATGACGGGAAGAGGTTAAGAGCCAGAATATGAGTAAACGCAGCATATCCGTTATCGGGCTGGGATACGTCGGCCTTCCTGTTGCCGTCGCCTTCGGGCGCGCCGGTTTTTCCGTCGTGGCGTTCGATATTTCGGCCGAGCGCCTGGAAGAACTGCGCCGTGGGCATGACCGCACCAACGAGGTTGCCCCAGCGGACCTGCAGGCCGCGAATCTGACCTTCACCAACGATCCCGAGGCCTTGTCTGCCGCGGACTTCCACATCGTCACGGTGCCGACGCCGATCGACGACATGCGCCGCCCCGACCTGGGCCCGCTGACTGCGGCGACTGAAACCCTGGGCGCGGTGCTCAAGAAAGGCGACATCGTCGTCTACGAATCCACGGTCTATCCCGGCGCCACCGAGGAAGAATGCGTGCCCCTTCTGGCCGAACGATCCGGCCTGAGCTACGGAAGCGAGTTCTTTGTCGGCTATTCGCCCGAGCGCATCAATCCGGGCGACCACGAACATCGGTTCGAAACGATCAAGAAAGTGGTTTCCGGCTGCGACGCCGAGACGGCCCGGATCGTCGCCGAGACCTATGGCGCCGTCGTCACCGCCGGTGTGCATATGGCGCCGACCATCAAGACCGCCGAGGCCGCCAAGGTCATCGAGAACACCCAGCGCGACTTGAACATCGCGCTGATGAACGAACTGGCGCTGATTTTCGAACGGCTGGACATCGATACTTCGGACGTTCTGGCCGCCGCCGGGACCAAATGGAATTTCCTGCCGTTCAGCCCCGGTTTGGTCGGCGGACATTGCATCGGCGTCGACCCCTATTACCTGACCCACCGGGCCGAAAAGGCGGGCTACCGCCCCGAAGTGATCCTGGCGGGTCGCCAGATCAACGACGAGATGGGCCCGTTCATCGCCCGCGAAACGGTGCGCCGTTTGTTGAACAAGGGTCGCTCCGGCCCCCTTCGGGTGTCGATCCTGGGCCTGACGTTCAAGGAAAACGTGCCCGACGTTCGCAACACCAAGGTCATCGACATCGTTCATGAACTGGAACGTTTCGGCGTGCAGGTCCGGGTCCATGATCCCTTGGCCGACAAGGCCGAGGTTTCCCACGAATTCGGGATCGATCTGGCGGCGGAGAGCGACCTTGCCGAAGCCGATGCGGTGATCCTGGCCGTCGCCCACGAAACCTATCTCACGCGCGGCTGGGACTGGATCGCCGGATTGCTCGCCGCCGAAGACGGTCTGGTCGTCGACGTTCGCGCGCGGCTGGATCGCGACGCCCGCCCCGCCCCGGTCGATCTGTGGCGGCTGTAGCAGCCCGATGACCGACGCGGCGACAACGCCCCCGCGGCTGTTGTTCATCGTTACCGAGGATTGGGCCTTCCTGCGCCATCGCCTGCCCATGGCCCGCGCCGCGTTGGGCATGGGCCTGCGCGTCGCCGTCGCGACCCGCGTATCGGATCATGCCGAAGCGATCCGCGCCCTGGGTATCGAGGTCTTTCCGACCACGGTCGAGCGGGCTGGGTTGTCGCCAAGCAAAGACCTGGAATACCTGGCGGAACTGCGCCGTATTCTGGGCGTGTTCAAACCCGACCTGATCCACAACGTCGCCGCCAAGCCGATCCTTTACGGCACCCTGGCGGCGCGCCTGTCCGCGCCCCGCGCGGGGATCGTCAATGCCTTCACCGGGCTGGGAATTCTGTTCACCGGCGACGGTCGCGGCAGGCGGTCCCTGAAATCTCGCATCCTCGGCACCGTCCTAACAGGCGTCCTGCGCCTTCTGTGCCGGAACCGGCGCGTGCATATGCTGGTCCAGAACGCCGACGACCGGGATTTCCTGTTGAGCCGGGGGATCGGGCGACCGGCACGGATGACCCTGATCCCCGGATCGGGTGTCGATCTCGAGCAGTTCCCCGCCACGCCGGAACCGCCTGCCCCGCCCGTACGCGCGGTCCTGGTCGGACGGTTGCTGAAAACCAAGGGGGTCGAGGAATTCGCCCAGGCGGCGCAGATCCTGCGCGACCGGGGACATGAGATTCGCATGGTTCTGATCGGCGCGCCCGACGACGGCAATCCGACCTCGGTCACCCGCGATCAGCTCGAAGCCTGGGTCCGCGACGGCATCGTCGACTGGCCGGGCGAAACCAAGGATATCGCCGCTGTCTGGGCCGGAGCGCATATCGCCGTTCTGCCGTCCTACCGCGAAGGGATGCCGAAAAGCCTGCTGGAAGCCGCCGCCGCCGGACGGCCCATGATCGCGACCGACGTGCCGGGCTGCCGCGAATTGGTCAAGCCCGAGCAAACGGGCATTCTCGTTCCCGTCGGCGATGCCGCCGTTCTGGCCGACGCCATCGACCGGCTGGCCGCCGACCCGGCCATGCGCGCCCGCATGGGCGCCGCCGCGCGCCACGACGCCGAACAGATCTACGCCGCCGATAAAGTAGGCGGCCGCATCGTGGCGTTGTACAAAACGGTCTTATCGTCCTGATCGACGCAGCTGAACCATGACCGACGAAATCACCCTTTTCACGCCCATGCTTCTGGCCTTGGCCGCGACCGGCTTCGCCCTGGTCGCGCTGGCCATGGGGCCGTTGCGCCGCTACCTGATCAACCGCGACCTGTTGGCGCGACCGAACGAGCGCAGCAATCACACCGTGCCGACGCCGCAGGGAGGCGGACTCGTCGTCATCGCCGTTTTGTTGCCGCTGTGGTGGCTGGTCGCCGACCGCCCGACGCTGCACGTTCTGGTCCCGGCATTCGTTTTGGCCGCCTTGTCCTGGCTTGACGATAAACACAGTCTGTCACCGCTGGTCCGGTTTTCGTCGCATATCCTGGCGGTGGCCATCGCCCTTTGGGTCGAACCGACCCTGGCGCAGCCCCTGGCGGACATCCTACCCCGCCCCGTTGCCGTGGCGATCATCGCCGTTGGATGGGTCTGGTTCATCAACCTGTTCAATTTTATGGACGGTATCGACGGGATTACGGGGGCGGAAACGGCCGCGATCGGGCTTGGCGTCGCCGCCGTCGTGATGATGGCTGGATTGGCGCTCGACCTGGGCGCATTGGGGATTTGCGCCGTCGCCGTCGCCTGCGGCTTTCTTTTATGGAACTGGCACCCGGCCCGGATCTTCCTGGGCGACGTCGGCAGCGTACCGTTGGGCTTCCTGCTGGGCTGGTTGTTGCTGTCCTTAGCCGCGCAAGGCCCCTGGGCGGCGGCGCTGATCCTTCCGGCCTATTACCTGTCGGATGCGACGATTACCCTGTTGCGCCGGTTGGCCCGGGGTGAAAAGGTCTGGCGGGCCCACCGGGAGCATTTCTACCAACGTCCGGTGATCGCTGGGGTTCCCCATTCGCGGGTAACGCTCGAGATCGTCGCCTGCAATCTCGTATTGATCGGAATTGCCGTTTTCCAGGCCCAATTGCACCCGTTGCTGGCCTGTGCCATGGCGGCCGTTCCCGTTATTATTCTGCTGGTTTCCCTGCATCATGCCGGAACCCGGCGAAATACCGGCGGATAACATACCGTATTGGGGCCTTCGAAAGCTTGAGGTTCGCCATATTGATGGTAAAAGCAGGGGCGCCGACGCCGATGCTTTGCCCAGGCCCCGTAGCAAAACGACCATGAACCTGTTCAATTTTGCCCTGCGCCGCATACCCCCTCGGGGATGGATCGCCTATGGCCATGATATCTTCATGGCGGCGGCGTCGTTTCCGCTCGCCCTCGTCTTGCGCATGGGCGACGACATCTGGCTGCAGCCGCTTGAGGTCATGATCTCGGCGGGCCTGTTCTTCACCGTCGAAGCCGCGGCGATTTTCTATTTCATGGGACTTTACCGGGGCGTCTGGCGCTATGCCTCGATCGCCGACCTTTTGGCCATCACCAAAGCCGTGACGTTGGCGGTTCTGGTCTTCCTGATCGCCATGTTCGCCTGGGTCCGATTGGAAGACTTTCCGCGCTCGTTGTTCGCCATTCAATGGGTGATCCTGATCGGCATGCTGGGCGGGCCGCGCTTCATCCACCGCATATTGAAGGACAAACGGGCCCCGAGCTTGACCTTGGACGGCGAAGATACCCGCATTCCCGTGTTGTTGGCCGGGGCCGGCGATGAAGCCGAACTGTTCATCCGCTCCTTGGCTGCGACCGACCGCCCCGACTACCGCGTCGTCGGCATGCTGTCCGAACGGGCCAACCGGGTCGGACAATTCATTCGCGGTGTCGAAGTTTTGGGCACCGTCCGCGACCTGGGCCGCGCCGCGGCGCGCCTGGAAGGCACACCGGATCAGCCGCGCCGCGTTGTCCTGACGCGGGAAAACATGGACGGCGAGATCGTCCGCGACCTGTTGACGGAATCCGAACGCCTGGGCCTCAATCTGGCGCGCCTGCCCAAGATGACCGATTTCAAGGACGGCCTGCAGGACAAGTTGGACCTGCGGCCGGTCGCGGTCGAAGACCTGTTGGGTCGGCCGCAAACGCCGCTGGACCGCGACGCCATGGCCGCCCTGGTCAAGGGTCGGCGAGTCCTGGTGACCGGCGCCGGCGGGTCGATCGGCGCGGAATTGGCGCGGCAGGTCTGCCAGTTCGAGCCGTCCTGCCTGGTGTTGTTGGAGCTATCCGAATTTGCCCTTTATGAAATCGACCAGGAACTGGGCCGCAACTTCCCGGCCATCCCGCGCATCGCCGTGATGGCCGATGTTCGCGACCCGGAACAGATCGCCCGCGTGTTCGCCGACCATGGGCCGGAACTGGTGTTCCACGCCGCCGCCCGCAAACATGTGCCCCTGGTCGAAGCCAACAAGGCCGAAGGCCTGGAAACCAATGCCATCGGGACCTTGATCCTGGCCCGCGCGGCGCGCGACGCCGGATCGGTCGCGATGGTCATGATCTCGACCGACAAGGCCGTAAACCCAACCAGCGTCATGGGCGTCGGCAAACGGCTGGCCGAAATCGTCTGTCAGGCGATGGACGTGGAAAGCCGCAAAAACGGCGGCACCCGCTTCATCACCGTGCGTTTCGGCAACGTCCTGGGATCCACCGGATCGGTGGTGCCGTTGTTCGAACGTCAACTGGCGGCGGGCGGCCCCCTGACCGTGACCGACCCGGAAATGACCCGCTATTTCATGACCATTCGCGAGGCCGTGGAACTGGTCCTGTCCGCGTCGACGCTTGGCGTGAAAAGCGATGCCGACGGACGCATCTTCGTGCTCGACATGGGCAAGCCGGTCAAAATCGTCGATCTGGCGCGGCAAATGATCCGCCTGGCCGGGCTGACCCCCGACAAGGACGTGATGATCGAGTTCACCGGCATCCGCCCCGGCGAAAAGCTGTTCGAAGAGATCTTCCACGGCGAAGAAGCGCCGGTGCCGACCGTACAGCCGGGCGTGCTTCTGGCCACGCCGCGCCTGATCGATCTTGCCGAGGTCGAATCCGCCTTCGACGACCTTGCCAATGCCTGCCGAAAAGGCGATCTTGCCGCCGCCGCCCGGGTCGTTGACGGCCTGGTGCCCGAATTTTCCGGCGACGTTGCCGAAACCTCCCCTGCAGTTCAGGAAAAGAGAGCATAACAAGCATGAACGAGCCAATCCGCCGCGCCCTGATTTCCGTTTCCGATAAGACCGGCTTGGCCGAACTGGGTGCCTTTCTGGCCGGTAAGGGCGTCGAGATCCTGTCGACCGGCGGGTCCGCCAAATTGCTGAAAGACGCCGGCGTGCCCGTGGTCGAAGTTTCCGACTTCACCGGTTTTCCGGAAATCATGGACGGCCGGGTCAAGACCCTGCAGCCGATGATCCATGGCGGCCTGTTGGCCGTTCGCGCCAATGCCGAACACCAGAAGGCCATGGCCGATCATGGGATCAAGCCGATCGATCTGTTGATCGTGAATCTGTATCCGTTCGAAGCGACGGTCGCCAAGGGCGCCGCCTTCGACGACTGCATCGAAAACATCGACATCGGCGGCCCGGCCCTGATCCGCGCCGCCGCCAAGAACCACGGCGACGTCAGCGTGGTCGTCGATGCCGACGATTACGATGCCCTGATCGCCGAAATGACCGCGAACGGCGGCGCCACGACCCCGGAATTCCGCAAACAGCTGGCAGCCACGGCCTATGCCCGCACGGCGGCCTATGATTCGGCCATTTCCGGCTGGTTCGCTGGCCAGTTGGGCGACACCTTCCCCAAGCGCATGACCATGGCCGGCGAACGCCGTCAGGTGCTGCGCTATGGCGAAAACCCGCACCAGGAAGCCGCGTTCTATGTCGGCGGCGACGCCCGACCGGGCATCGCCACGGCGGAGCAGCTGCAGGGCAAGGAGTTGAGCTTCAACAACCTCAACGACACCGACGCCGCATTCGAACTGGCCGCCGAATTCACCGACGGCCCGGCCTGCGTCATCGTCAAGCACGCCAACCCCTGCGGCGTCGCCCGGGCGGACGACCTCTTTACCGCCTATCAGCGGGCGCTCGCCTGTGACACGGAAAGTGCCTTCGGCGGGATCATCGCCGTCAACCGAGCCCTGGACGCCAAGACCGCCGAGGCGGTGGCTGAGCTGTTCGCCGAAGTGGTGATCGCGCCCGCCATCGACGACGCGGCCAAGGCCGTGTTGGCAGCCAAGAAGAACCTGCGCGTTCTGGTTACCGGCGATATGCCGGACGCCAAAGCCACGGGCATGACCGTGCGCTCGCTTGCCGGGGGTTATCTGTTGCAGGGCCGCGACGCCGACCTGATCGGCGATCTGAAGGTCGTGACCAAGCGCGCGCCGACGGACAAGGAAATGTCCGATCTGCGCTTCGCGTTCACCGTCGCCAAGCACGTCAAATCCAACGCCATCGTCTATGCCAA
>DJHY01000006.1:0-3127 GCA_002433335.1 Rhodospirillaceae bacterium UBA6608
GCGGCGAGCATCGATGTAAATGGGCGCTTGCGTATCCTGCGCCGGAACCCGACGCGTTGGGTGCCGGACGAAGGGATGTCGGGGGTCGTTGCCGTAGCCTTGACGCCGAATGGCGGGCCTTGGGTCGCCTTAGGCGATGGGCGTATCTTCGCAACGGTCTTGATCAAAGATGAAGTGCCCCTGACGGAAGAAGATCAGGACAAGGCCCAGACGCCGCACGCGACTGTGCCTGAAGCCCCGACGGCACAGGCGCAACCGGCCAACGCGCCGCAAATTCAAACCAGCAGTATCCAGGCGCAGTCGAGCCAGGCCGGCAACGTTCAGGCATCCGACCCGAAAGCGAAGACGATCACCGCCAAGGGGATTTCAACCTCGTCCAGCGGTGGGCAGGGCAGCGGTGGCGACAGCGGCTCGGGACAGTCGAGCGGCTCGGTCTCGCCAAGCAGCGGCGGCGGCTTGTCGGACCAGGCCGGAACATCGGCCAAGGGTAAGTTGGAATTCGTCGATACGCGAACGACGGCGTCGCAGATCGCCATCGGGCGGGACGGCAGTGTCTTCGCCCTGGACACCAGTGGCGGCATCACCCGTTGGAGCAATAGCCGGAAGCAGTTCGAGAGCTTTCCCGGGCAGTTGGCGCGTATCGCCGTGGACAGCCAGGGAAATCCCTGGGGCGTGACCGGGCGCGGTCGGGTATTCCGCCACGATGGCACCGATTGGCGGCAGGTGCAGGGCGCGACTGGATCCGACATCGCGATCGGAACCCGCGATGACGTGGTGATCCTCGCGGACGCACAGGGGCTGCTATCGAAATACAATGCCTCGACCGGGCGCTTTGATCGTATCTCCGGCTTGGGCGTGCAAGTCGCGGTCGACAAGAACGGTGCGCCCTGGACGATCCGTAGCGATCAGGTCGTGCAACGGTGCGACAGCTCGCCTTGTTCATCGCTGTTCAAGCTGGCGCGAAGCATCGCCATCGGGCCGGACGGCACGCTGTTTCTGGTGACGACGAATGACCAGTTGCTGCGCAAACGCGAGAACCAAAAAACCTTTGAGCAGATCGTGGTGCCGGGCCATACGCCTGCGCAGGTCGCGGTCGGGCCGAACGGGTATCCCTGGGTGGTGACCAGCGCGCGCAAAGTCTTGTCGACAAAGTTCTTTGAGCGCGACGAAAGTGGCGACCGGGTGCTGGCGCAGAAATCGAGCGGCAATACCGGCGGTACGGGCGCGACGGCGGCGGTTGTCGCATCGCAGAGTTCCAGCGCCTTTACCTTTACCAAGAACCTGAAGTGGGAGACCTACAAGTCGACCGATCCGGATGCCAGCATGGCGATGTTGGAAGACGTTCATGCCGGCCATACGGGCGCGGTTTATATCAGAGGCGACAGCGGGGTCTTTAAATTCAATACCAAGACCAAGAAGTTCGAATCGCTGACCAAGTCGTTCTCGACCTCGTCTATTGCCGATGTCGGCGAAGATGAAAGCGGCACGCTTTGGGCCCTGGGCGGGATTTCACCGGCGAAGGTTTATCGCATCAAGGGAACGCAGGAAAAGGTCTATACCGTCGTCAACAATACGGATACGCCGCGTAACCTGGCGGTTACGGCCGATGGCACGGTTTACGTCGCCGCCGGACAGTCGCTGTACAAGATGGAAGCGGGCGGAAGCGTTTTCAAAAAGATCATCGATGACGACATCTTTTACGTTCACGTCGGTCCGGGCGGGGACCTCTGGATCATGAACCAGAACTCCCGCGTTCAGCAGTACACGGGCAGCAAGTTCGAAAATCGGCCCAAGGGAACGGCGCTCCAGGCGCAGGATATGGCCGTTGGGGCCGACGGGTCGGTCTATGTGATCCAAAACTCCGATAGCTTGTTGAAAAAGTGGAACGCCAGTAACGGACGTTTCGACGACGTCAACATCACCCAAACCATGGAAAAGGTGACGGTCGATATCGATGGCCGCCCCTGGCTTGCCAATACATCCGGCGGGTTGACCTCGACCGGGGATATCTGGCGGGCGAAGGACTGAGCTCAAGCAAATTCGGGCCGCGACATTGGGTCCTTTTTCGAAACGCGCCTTTGGTCAAAGGCGCGTTTCGTCTTTACAATGAATGCCGACAGTCATAACTATATCAGTAATATATCAACGATAATTCTGGAGGATGACATGCCGGTATTCGAAGGGGCGCGAACCATCGACGGGCTTCGCGTTACGGTCGACGGCCAACCCATGGGCGATCACAAGGACACGGCGGATTACAGCCCGGGCGGCATCGAATGGGGCTATGTCGGGCAGGCGTCCAAGCAGCTTGCCCATGCGATCCTGATGGAACACTTCAAGGACGCCGCCAAGACCGCCCAACACGTCGACGCCTTCATGGAAAATCAGGTCTCTCTGTTCGACAACGAATGGAAGATCACCAGCCAGGAAATCGACGAGGCGCTCGGGACCGGATCATGACCGGCCTGAATACGTCCGCATCGGCGGGCGCGCCTCCGGGCGGGTGGGATACGCTTGCCCGCAACAAGGCAGCGCGGATTGAGCGCGCGCGGTCGCTGGCCGACGGCAAGGTCGTCGCGACGGAGCAGGCGGTGGCCCTGTTCGAAGCGGTGCTGGAGCCGGGCGACAAGGTCTGCATCGAAGGCGACAACCAAAAGCATGCCGACTACCTGGCGGCGGAACTGGCCAAGGTAGATCCGGCGCGGGTCCACGACCTGCATATCGTGCAATCGAACCTCGCGCTGGCGCCGCATCTGGACATCTTCGAGCGCGGTATCGCCCGCAAGCTCGATTTTTCCTATTCCGGGCCGCAAGGCGTGCGCGTCGCCAACTTGATCAAATCTGGCAAGTTGGAACTGGGCGCGATCCACACCTATCTTGAGCTTTACAGCCGCTATTTCCTGGACCTGTCGCCGCGCGTCGCGGTGATCGTCGCCGAAAAGGCCGACCGGGCCGGGAACCTGTTCACTGGCCCCGCGACCGAGGACACGCCGGTGATCGTCGAGGCCGCGGCCTTCCGCAACGGCGTGGTCATCGCCCAGGTGAATGAGGTCGTGGATGAATTGCCGCGTGTCGACGTGCCGGGCGATTGGGTCGATTTCGTCGTCACCGCGCCCAAGCCGTTTTA
>DJHY01000006.1:3525-4565 GCA_002433335.1 Rhodospirillaceae bacterium UBA6608
AAGGGCATTTACGAGCCCTATGGCGTGACCCGCCTGAACCACGGCATCGGTTTTTCCACGGCGGCGATCGAGTTGATCCTGCCGACCTATGGCGAGCGTCTGGGCCTGCGCGGCAAGGTCGCCAAGCATCTGAACGTCAACCCGCATCCGACCCTGATCCCGGCGATCGAGACGGGCTGGATCTCTTCGATCCATTCGGCGGGGACCGAGGTCGGCATGGACCCCTACATCGCGGCCCGGCCCGATGTGTTTTTCTGCGGGCCCGATGGGTCGATGCGGTCCAACCGCACCTATTGCCAATTGGCGGGGCATTACGCCGACATGTTTATCGGCGGCACGCTGCAGTTGGATGTGCATGCCAATTCCTCGACCGCGACTAAGAACCGCATCACCGGGTTCGGGGGTGCCCCCAATTACGGCAGCGAAAGTCGTTCCCGCCGTCATGTCAGCGAGGCCTGGCTCCGCGCCGGTCGCGAGGCCAATCACGGCGGTGGGCCGCTGACGCGTGGGCGCAAGCTGGTCGTGCAGATGGTCGAAACCTTCCAGGGTGCGATGCAGCCGACCTTCGTCGAGCGGCTGGACGCCTGGGACCTGATGGCGGATTTCACCCTCGATCTGCCGCCGGTCATGATCTACGGCGATGACATGACCCATATCATCACCGAGGAAGGCATCGCCAACCTGTTGCTGTGTCGCACGCCCGAGGAACGGGAACAGGCCGTGCGCGGCGTCGCCGGGTTCACTCCGGTCGGCATGGCGCGCGATACCCGAATGGTCGAAAACCTGCGCGACCGGGGGGCGATCCGCCGCCCGGACGATCTGGGCGTCGATACGCGGGACGCGACCCGCGATCTGTTGGCGGCGCGTTCGGTCAAGGACCTCGTCCATTGGTCCGGCGGTCTATACGATCCGCCCAAGAAATTCAGAAACTGGTGAGGCAGCCGTGAAGCGACTTGAATACGAATTCAAGGGCCGGGGAAATGCCGGTCAGCCCGGGGCCTGTGTCCTGGCGGGCGTGGTCGGCGCCGGCACATTTGTAG
>DJHY01000221.1 GCA_002433335.1 Rhodospirillaceae bacterium UBA6608
CAGGCGTGGATGCGAAACTGCAACAGGAATTGGCGGCGCCCGGGGGATGCTACTTCCTGTCCTTCACCGGCGGTCAGCCCGGCCAGATCGACCGGGCATTCATTGTCGTCAATACGGACCGCGGCGAGGCCATGATCGATCATTGCCTGCTTGAAGAATTGACCCAGTCGCTGGGTCTTCCGAACGATACGGATCTGGTGCGCCCGTCGATCTTTTCCGACCACGATACCCTGCGCGCGCTCAGCGCGACCGACGAAATTCTGGTGCGCACGCTGTACCATCCGCGCCTGAAGGCCGGAATGACCCGCAAAGCGGCGATGGTCATCGCCCGGTTGCTGATCGCCCAACAGTTGGCGGCATTGCGTTAAAGTCGTAAGCTTTTCAATGGCTCAGGACGCGTTGGGGTAGTGGAATGTTAACCCCTGGGCGATACCCTGAGCCTTGAGCATCCGGCCCATCTGCGGCGTGGTCGGCGATACTGGGGTAACATGGTTCCTAAGGCAGAGACCTTTGGTGCGGCCTTTCGGCCTGCGTCCGTTCGGGGCGCGGGCTGGGAAGGTGTGGCCGCGGGCCTGGTCCGCGCCTTGTTGTGGCTCGCCGTTTCCGTCCTGATCCTGCAGGTTTTCGACCGCGTCGTTCCATCGCTGCGGACTGATGGGCTTGTTCCGGTGCTCGCGGCCGTGATCAGTGCCCTGGCGCTGCGCGCCGGCCTGGATATCGCGGCTGCTGCCGCCGCGGATGCCGTTCGTTCGGCGCGGGGGCGATTGGTCGTCTTGTCCGCGATCGGAGATTTATTCACGGGCGACGGCGCGATGGCAGAACCGCCCCTTGGTTTATCGCAGGTCCCGGCGGGGCCTTCCGCCTTGTCCATCCTAAGCGGGCTGCCGGTGCTGGCGGCGGCGATAGCCTATGTATCCGGCATGATGGCCGCCCCTGCGATCTTCCTGGCTGCGGGCGCTGCCTTGGCGGCCAAACTTCTTCATCGAAACATGAACGCGTCAAATACCGGTGCGCCTGATCATGGCTTCGCCACCGATATTCTGGATGGGTTGTGGCAGATCAAGGCCATGGGGGCGGAGAACCTCGTTCTGCGTCTGGCCGAGGGCGTGGCCGGGCGCAAAGCCGCCGACGACCGCGCGCGCGTGCGGTCGGTCCTGGGCGCGATCCGCGTTGCCGACCTGTTCGAGCGTTTGGCCTTGGTGTTGTGCGTTCTTGCCGGGACTGTCCTTTGTCTGAACGGGCTGATCACCTTCGGTCAGTTGGCGGCGGGGGCGTTGATCTCGCTGGTGCTGGTGCGCGACGCCTATCGTGGGACCGCCGCCTGGACCCTGTCCCGTGTCGCCCCGCCCGAGGCCATCGCCACCCCCCGGCGCGTGGAAACGGAACCTTTGCCGCGCGTCACCGGCAACCTGATGGTCAATCGGGTCAGCTTCGAAGAACCCGCCGAAGGCTTGCGAACGGTTTCTCGACAACTGCTCGACCGTGTTCGGGTCGAGGTAGAGGCCGGGGAAATGGTCCTTCTCTCCAGTGGCGATAGGGCGATGCAGACGGCCCTGCTGCGCCTGATGGCCGGTTTGGAACTGCCGCAGGCCGGAACCGTATCCGTCGACGGTTATGACCTTTCGCATTTTCGGCCCGACAGCATCCGCCGTCAGATCGCCTATGTCCCGCCCTTGGGCGAGGTCCTGCCGGGAACGCTGATGGAGAACCTGACCGCGTATGACGGCGGCCGGACCCCGGATGCGATGGGGGCGGCGCGGCTGACGGGGCTGGATGTCAAGGCCGCGCGGATGGCTGACGGTTTCGATACCCGCTTGTCCGGTGGTGCGGCTGGCTTCCCTATTGGGTTTCGGCAGCATCTGGCCATCACCCGCGCCCTGGCGTTCAAGCCCAAGGTGTTGTTGCTCGACCATGCGACGGAAAACCTGGACAGCCAGGACCTGCGCGTGTTCTCCGAGGTTTTGGAGCGCCTCAAAGGGCGTGTGACCATCGTCTATTCCTCGTCGCAAACAGGCCTGCGGTCGCTTGCCGACCGCGCGGTCGATCTGGACGAGCTGGCGCCGGCGCCAGAAATCGGACCGACCCTGGAACAACACGGCGTCGACGATGCCGCCGATCGGGACGGGGAGGGCTGACGATGCGCGGCATTCCCCATCTGGAGGCGACCGACGATCTGTTCCTGCGCGCCCGCGTGTCCGGCGCGGAAGACCATCCTGGCGACGCAAGTGAAGGTGCCAGCAAGCCGTCCCAGGTTTGGCGGTCGTTGCGCCTGCAACGCCTTCAGGGCCTGGATGCTCAGGCTCAAGTACCGCCACCGCTGTTGCCGCTGTCACCCGAAGAGGCGATCGACATCGCGGAACCGGAGCCGGTCTCACCACCGCCAAGCCCGGCTGATCTTGAAATCGCCCTTTCGGAAGCGGTCGATCTGCCCGACGACTGGGCCACTGTCGTCGCCCAGGGCGGGGGGACGAACGTCGCGCATTGCCTGCGTGAATTGCTGGTCGCGTTGGATTGGAATGGGGCCGCGCGCCAAGTCGCCGAGGCAATGCCCCCGCGCGGGACGGCATTGGATGCGGCGGGCGTCAAACGGATCATGGCGCGGCTGGGGTATCGCTGTCGGACCTTCCGCGCCCGCCTGAACGAGTTGGGGCCGCAGGATTTCCCGGCCTTGTTCGTGTCCAAGAACGAGGATGCCATCGTTCTCAAGGCCTTTGGGCAAAGTTCTTTCCCAGGTTTCGATGGGGCGACGCGCAACCGCCGTCCGATTGCCCGCGACCGCCGCGCGGGATGGGTTTTCGCCTTTGCTGCGGCCGATACGACCGAGAGCGCCGATCCGCCGCCGCCCGCCACGGCGACCGGTTTGCTTTGGGCGATGTTGGGGCCGCGCGCCAAAAGTCTCGCCGTTGCCACGGTCGCCCAAGGCGCCTTGGCCCTAGTCGGTCCATTGTTGCTTCTGGTCGCCTTGGATCATGCTATTCCGGCAGGCTCCTTGCCGATGACACTGTTTTTCGCCGGGGCGGCGGGATTGGCATTGATCTTCGAACAACCGTTTCGCGCCTGGCGCGATCGGGTCGCTTTGCCGGCTGCGACCGCGCCGGGTAGCTTGGCGCTTCGTGCCTTGGCCCGGACCGTGGCGCTGTCGCCCGCCATGGTTTTGGGCTCGACGTCCGGGGCCCGCCGCGCTCGGTATGACGAATTTCAGGCCGGGGGACCGGCGGCGGTGATGCGCGTCACCGGGGCGGCCTTGGGCATGGTTGCTGCGTTGATCGGCTTGATCGGGGTCGCTGTTCTTGGTGGGGTTCTGGCGGCCGTGCCGATTGGCGGTTTGGTGCTGATGGCCTTGGCTGCGTGGATCCTGCGCGGCGGCTTGCGGAAGGCCACGGCGCGTGCCGTGCGCGCCGCTGGGGCCTTTACCCAACGCTGGCGTGACTTCTCTATCGTTCATCAGACGGTCGTCGATACCGGCGCGGAAGTGGTCTCGGAACGACGGTTGGAGAGCGCCGCGGCCGAGGCATCGCAATCGGCGGGAGAAGCCGCCGGGCGATCGCGCGCCGTTGCGATCATTTCCCGATGGCTGGCCTGGGTTGGTGTTGCCGTGACGGCTGCGGTCGGCGGAAGCCTTGTGGTTATGGGCACGCTGAGCCCCGGTGCATTGGCGGCTTCGGTCCTGCTTTCCTGGGGCGTGCTGGCGGCAGGGGCGCGGCTTGCCGCAACCGCAGGTGATGCCGCGCGGCTGTGGTGTGGTCTGGCGCAGGCGCGGCGGCTTCATGCCTTGCCGGGCGAGCGTCAATTGGGCGTGCCCTCGACGCCGCCGCGTTTGATGAGCGGCCATGTCGATGTGAGTGGCCTGTCGACCGCGCCCGCAGGCGGGGTCGAGGCGCCGCTCGACGATGTATCCCTTTATGCAGATCCGGGCGAGGTCGTCGCCGTCGTCGGGGATTATCAATCGGGCAAGTCGGCATTGCTGCGTGTTCTGGCCGGGTTGCAGCCTGCCACGGCGGGCCATGCGCGGCTGGATGGTGTTGAAACCAGCCTGTTCGATCCGGTGCAATTGCGGCAGTCCGTCGCTTATGTGCCGGAAACGCCTGAATTCCTGCCGCTGCCGATCGAGGCGAATCTGCGCCTGATGAACCCGGTCGCATCCGACGCCGATATGCAGGCGGCCTGTGATCTAGCCGGGGTGATGGAAGAAATCCGCGTCATGGAAACGGGCGTGGGCTCGCACCGCCGGTTCGGCCTGGACATCAACATGGGCCTGTTCAAGCGCGATCCGCACCCGGGATTCCTGAAACGCGTAGCCTTGGCGCGCGGATACATTCGAAACAGTGGGTTGCTGCTGTTGGACGGCCCGGAACGCCAACTGGACCCGGAGGGCGAGCAGGCCTTGCTGCGGGCGATCGAAAGCCTGCGCGGCCATACGACGGTGATCGTCGCCACCGACCGGCCGCAGATCATTCGTCTGGCCGATCGGGTGTTATGGCTCGATGGCGGCCGTTCGCGCGCCGAGGGACCGTCATCGACGGTTCTCGATCAGCTTTACGCCGAAGGCCGCGTCGGCCAGACTTTGAGCGAATCATGACGACTCAACCCGGCCATACGCCTCAGGCCTATACGGCGGAGACCCAAGCGCCCGCGACCGACGCGGCGGCGCTGACGCTGCTTGAGGACGGCTCGGCTTCCGCTACCGAGGGGCGTCGGCGGCTTTGGTCCAGGGGCGTGATCGCCGGGATCATCGCCGTGGTGGCCGCGACTGCTGTTTGGGCGTCCTTCGCCGAAGTGCAGCAAACGGTCGAAGCCGCCGGGGCCGTCGTGCCCGCCGGACAAATCCGCGCCATTCAGCATTTGGAAGGCGGCGTGATCGAAGAGGTGGCGGCCAAGGAAGGGCAGTTGGTCGAACAAGGAGCGGTGCTGATGCGCCTGGATCCGACCCAGATCAAGGCACAGTACGAACAAGCCCGGATCGAAGAAACGGCGCTGGCCCTGAAGGCCGAGCGCCTGCGCGCGATCGGTGAGGGGCGGGAGCCCAATTTCGCCTTCGCCGACCCTCGGTTCCAAAACCTGGTTCAGGATCAATGGGCGGTTTACAACGGCTGGCAGCGCCTACAGGAAAACCGCCGGGTGATCTTGGAATCTCGTGTGCAGCAGCGCCGCGCCGATTTGGAGCGCCTCAAGGGCGACGACGACACACTGACCCGCAAAGCGCAGATTTTGGCCGAGGAATTGGCCATGCGGGAAGAGCTCTATAAAAAAGGCCTGAGCCCCAAGATCTTGCTGCTGAACGTTCGGCGGCAGGTCGCGGATGTGCGCGGCGACCTGGCGGGCAACATCGCCAAGCGGGACAAGCTCAACCAAGCGCTGGACGAGGCGAATTCCGAATTGGACGGCTTGGACAGTCAGGCGCGCGAGGAAGCCACGGCGGAACTTGGCGTGATCAGCGCCAAACTCGCCCAGGCCCAGGAAGAAGCCAAACGCTTGGCGGCGCGTGTCGCGGCTTTCGATATTCGCGCGCCGGTCAAAGGTTTCGTCAAAGGAATTGACGGTTATGCTAAAGGCCGCATCGTCCCGGCGGCCTCGACGGTGATGGAAGTCGTCCCGGTTGACGATGATCTGGTTGCCGAGGTGCGCCTGATGCCGCGCGATATCGGGCGGGTGACGGTCGGCCAGCCGGTCGTTGTTCATGTCAGCGGCGCTGGCGAAGACCGCAAGGGACGCGTCGGCGGTGAGTTGCGCGACGTCTCAGCCGGAACATTTACCGATGCGCATGGTGCACCGTTCTACCGCGCAACAATCGTGTTGGATCAAGCATTTACGGGCGACGACCCGAATACCAACAAGATTTTGCCCGGCATGCAGGTCGATGTCCGAATCAGGACCGGGCGGCAAACCTTGCTTGAATACCTGTTCCGTCCCGCCAGCAGTGCTCGGCTGCTGCTTTAGTCCGCTTTATCAGCCGCCAACTTGGCGCCCATTTCGATGATGCGTTGCGTCTCCGACCACAGCGGCAGGCTGGGAATTTCCGATAGCGGCATCCACAAGGCGTCGGCGGCATCGGCGGCGGCTTTCGGTTCACCCGCGACCCAGCGGCAGACGACGTCGACCAGGGTATAGTGAAACTGCAATCGGCCCTCGTCGTCCTTGGTCATGCTGTCGACGACGTCGATCAGGCCCAGGACCTCTGCTTCGATGCAGGTTTCTTCCAGCACTTCGCGAATGGCGCCCTGGTATACCGTCTCGCCGAGCTTTTGCGCGCCACCGGGTAGCGACAGACTACCCAGCCGGGGCGGCTTGCCGCGACGGATCATCAACACATGCTCGTCCTTGATCACGACAGCACCGATGCCGACGATCGGGCGTTCCGGGTATTCGCGGCTCATCTTGGCTGCACCCGTGCCGGGTCGCGGCGGATTGAACAATCGGACATGTAAAAAAGGCTCCCCAAGGCGGCTGGAGCGGCTACACTAACCGCAACGGCGCGACGCTGAAACGGGAAACGAATCCCTGCGCCTGACGAGCGGTGAATGGCCGGGATGCCGGCTGATTGAACTTTGGTGAACAGGGGCTTCGCATGTCGGCCACGGGCGTTCTTGAACGCAAGATGTACCAAGACGGCGACCGCATTTTTAAAGAAGGCGACGAAGGGTTGTTCGCCTATCTGGTCCAAAGCGGCGCTGTCGAAATCTATCGCGAACAAACCGGTCAGGTCATCGCGACCATTGGCGCCGGCGGGATTTTCGGCGAAATGGCGTTGATCGACGGTAAGCCGCGCGCGGCCTCGGCCCGGTCTTCGGGCGGGTGCAGCGTTGTGGTCATCAACCGTGCCAATTTCCAACATCGCCTTAAAAAGTCCGACCCGTTCGTTCAGGGCCTGTTGAAGATTCTGGCCAGTACCGTCCGCCGGATGAGCAATTGACGGCGCGACCAACGGCACGGATGATCCTCTGATGTTTGAAGACTTTACCTTGGACCGCCGCGCGGTCGGCGATAGCGCCGTCAACTTCCGGATCGGCGGCGAAGGGCCGCCGTTGCTGTTGTTGCACGGATATCCGCAAACTCACGTCATGTGGCACAAATTGGCGCCCAAGTTGGCGGCCCATTACACGCTGGTGATGCCCGACCTGCGCGGCTATGGCGACAGCGCCAAGCCGCCGACGGACGCCCAGCATACGCCCTATTCCAAACGGGCGATGGCGGGCGACCTGGCCGCCTTGATGACCGACCTGGGATTCGAGCGCTTTGCCCTGGCCGGGCACGACCGGGGCGGGCGCGTCGCCCATCGCCTGGCCGCCGACCACGGCGACCGCGTGGTCAAGCTAGCGGTGCTGGACATCGCCCCGACCGAGCATATGTACCGCCTGACCGATATGGAATTCGCAACCGGCTATTACCACTGGTTCTTCCTGATCCAGCCGGCGCCATT
>DJHY01000076.1 GCA_002433335.1 Rhodospirillaceae bacterium UBA6608
CTTCGATCTCGGCCTTGTTCTGTTTGCTGTCGGTCCCGATCCACATGCCGAGCAGGACCTTCATCCCCAACTTGGCGGCAATGGGCAGAACGTTCTGCTGCACACCGTAGGACGAATAGGTCCGCACGCAGTTGGTCAGCTTGGACAGCGCCGTCAGGTCGCTTTCGATCAAACCGGGGGGCAATCGATAGTCCGCCCCCATCAACGGGTGCCCGTCGGCGGTGGTCGGCGCATAGGACAAACATTGGAACCGCCCGTCCGGCACATCGGCCATGGGAACCGGTCGGCCCTGCCAGGCCCATAGGGCGGCCAGCGCACAGGCGGTGACGGCCAAGGCCGCCAAGTTGATCAGGAAAGAGCGCAAACGATCAGCCCTTCAGGGCGTCGCGGATATCCAGAAGATGCGGATCGTCCGCCATGTCCGCGCCATGGCCCACATCCGGCTGCCCCGGCCAACCCGTATCGGACCAGTGCTGCCCAGCGAATTGCTGGGCCGTGTCATAGCGCGGGATAACATGGAAATGCAGATGGGCATCGACCATGCCGAGCTTAAGGTAATTGATC
This sequence comes from Rhodospirillaceae bacterium UBA6608, assembly GCA_002433335.1. The sequence goes on from DJHY01000076.1 coordinate 565, forward strand.
TTTACCGGCTTGAAGGTAGCGGCGTAACGGCCCTCGACATAGGCGCAGGCCTTGGCGAAGGAGGCACCCTCATCGGCTGTCATCTCGCCCAGTTGCGGGCACCAGCGGTTCAGGGACAGGACCGAGGCCCCCAGCGTGCAGTGAACCGGCCGTAACGACCATGTCCAATGATCGGAGCGCCAGAGTTCCAGGCGCGAGACCTGGAACTTTTCCTGAAACGCTTCGAACGTCGCCGTCATGCGAGGGCCCCGTATCCAGCTAGTCCCGCGCGCGGATTATTCCGCCGCCGCCAGGTCGGCGTTGTAACGCTCGAACAGGGCCATGTTCTTTTCGACGTCATAGGGACGTTCAATCAGGGACTGCGGCTCCCATTCACTGCGTTCAATCTCGAAGAAGTTGCCGCCGTAGACGTGCAGCGCGCCGGTCAGCTTGTCGATCGGGTTGGTCACCGAGTGGACGATGTCCTTGCCCAACGGTGCGACGTCGCCCGGGCGCATGGCCTTGGCGCCGGCGGCTTCGATCCGGCTCTTGCCCGGCTCGCCTTCAACCTTTTTCCAGAACACGTTGTCTTCAGCGCCGGTGTACAGGCCGATGACCGCCCACATGTTATGGTTATGCGGCTTCAAGGTCATGTACGGGCCCCAAACGAGGTTGAGGATGGTCAACTCGTCGGAGACATAGATCTTATCCGGGCCGGCCTTGGTCGGCTCGCCCAGGCCGCGCAGCAGATCGGCCGGATCGCTGCAGGCGCGTTCGATCAATTCCTTCACTGCCAGGTGGCTGTCGGTTTCCTTGATGGCGTCCAGGCAGTCCTGGGTAAAACGGTCACGATCGAACATGGGGGAGTCTCCTTGCTATTCTTCTTTGGCCGGGCTTTTCACCCCGTCGCCTGTGTACATCCCAGCTACCATCCCGGCTTTCCGGGGGCAAGCGTCATTCACCAGGGGCTTTCGCAGCCGGTGTAAACATTTCACCCTTTCGCATTGCGTAGTGAAGACGGGCCGGTCGAGGCACCGTTCCTTAGGCGCCGAACGCGCCAGACGCACCTTGTGCGCGAATTTCGGGTATTGATACTGTATCCCAGAGATTGCGGCGCAAGATATCCACACCCTTGATTCAAAGCCTTTTTCCAGGCCGTCTCGAGAAATTCATATTTGCAGAAACCATCCGGGCCAGCACCACCGCTTGGCGCTTCCGGCGGTTGTGAAGACCTGCGAAACCAAGCGCAGCGTTCGAAAATTTCGCCGCATCGCCAGCTCGCCCGGAACCCAGTCGCGAAATACTACTTTCACGGACCCCTCGCCGAGCCCCGAACAACGTCGGCACGCAACGCAAAAAGCCTGGGTTCTCAAGGGGTACACGGCCCGCCCGACAAAAACGGATGAATTCTCATTAATTGGGGCACGCAAAAACACTCAGCACAACGTGACCGACACAACCTGTGAGTCTACGGCGGAAAATTCAAAGGGTGCCGAGCGACAACGTAAAGGCTTCACTTGGGGATACATCGGGCGCATTGCCTGAAGACTTTCCCGCCGAACGTCTCGCCTATTGGGACGGGTTGGACAGTCGATAGCACGACCGTTTTCTATCCCCAAAGTTATCCACAGACCGGCGAAATTCGGCCTAACGGCCGCCTGCTACGGTCAAAACCGTGCCCGTGACGTAGTTGGCGGCGTCGGAGCAAAGCCAGAACGCGCCCTCTGCCACGTCCCGGGTATCGCCGATCCGCCCCATGGGGATCTCCGTTTTCAGGGCTTGGTCGAAGCTGGCGGCGATGCCGCCGTCCCGCGCCATATCGGTCAGAACATATCCCGGTGCGACGGCGTTGACGCGGATGCCCTCGGCAGCGACTTCGCGGGCGAAGCCGTTGGTGAACACGTCTATTGCGCCCTTTAGCGCGGCGTAGTCCGCCCATTGTCCCGGCGCGCCCTTTTTGGTCGAGGTCGAGGACACGTTGACGATCGCCCCGCCCTTGCCGCCCCGGGCGGTGGACATGCGCTTGGCGGCTTCGCGGCAGAACACCACAGGCCCCATGAAGTTGATGCGGGAGACTTCTTCCAAGGTTGCCCAAGTCACGTCGGCGACGCGTCGCTTGGGCCCGGACACGCCTGCGTTGTTGATCAAGGCGTCCAGGACGATGCCGTCCTTATCCAAGGCGGCGAACAATTCAAGGATGTCTTCTTCCCGCCCGGAATCGCAACGCATGGCATGGGCATTCGCGTCCTTGGCGACGGCAAAGGCCGCCGGGGCGTTGCTGACGAAGGTGAAGATGACGGTCCAGCCCCGCTCGGCAAACAGGCGCACCATGGCCTCGCCGATGCCGCGACTGCCGCCCGTGATCAATACCGTCTTTGACATTGCCAGACCTCCAATCGGGTCCGGGCGCCGAAGCGCCCGGACGGATTGGGGATTTTACCGCATGACGAAAGGGTTGGGCACTTCCGTCGCCATGGAAATCCAAACGGACTTGGTCTGCAGGTATTCCTCGATCGAATCCTGGCCGCTTTCCCGGCCCAGGCCCGACTGCTTGTATCCGCCGAACGGCGTCATGTAGCTGACCGCGCGGTAGGTATTGACCCATACCGTCCCGGCCTGAAGCTCCTGCGACATGATGAAGGCGCGGCGGATGCTCTCGGTCCAGACACCGGCCGCAAGCCCGTAGACGACGTCATTGCCGATGGCTAGCGCCTCTTCCTCGTCTTCGAACGGAATGACCGATAGGACCGGGCCGAAGACTTCTTCCTGCGCGATCCGCATCTGATTGTTCACCCCGGTGAAGATCGTCGGCTCGACGAACCAGCCGTTGCCGCATTCGGGCCGCTCGGCCTTGCCGCCGCCGAGGACGGCCTCGGCCCCCTCGCCCTTGGCGATGTCCATGTAGCCCAGGATTTTTTCGTACTGCGGCGGGGTCGTAACCGGGCCGACCTGGGTGTCCATGTCCATAGGGTTGCCCATCTTGGCGGTCTTGGCCAGGGCCACGACCTTTTCCACGAACTCGTCATGGATCGATTTCTGCACCAACAGGCGCGAACCCGCGATGCAAGTCTGACCGGTGGCGGCGAAGATGCCGGAAATCACGCCCTTGACCGCGTTTTCCATGTTGCAGTCGTCGAACACGATGTTGGGCGACTTGCCGCCCAGTTCCA
>DJHY01000285.1 GCA_002433335.1 Rhodospirillaceae bacterium UBA6608
GGAATGCGAAGCCCTGATCTCGCGCATTCCGCTGGAGAAGATGGTCTCGCCCGAAGATGTCGCGGGGGCGATCCATTATCTGTGCTCGGACGATGCGCGCTATGTCACCGGGACCGAGATCTGGGTCACCGGTGGGCAGCATATGTTCTAATTGCGCAATCGGCAGCGCGCGGTTTTTTTGCTGATTTTACGGTGGGTTAAGGCGAAACCTTCATGCGGTTTTTAACCGCGCTTTAACCACGTTCGCTTATCGTGCAGTGCGCTGTAATGGCGTTTCGTCCCCGTTCGGCGGGGGTGTATGATGATTTTTGCGCGTGTTGCCCGGGAAGGAGGGCGCGAACCATGGCCAAGCAGGTATCTCGAAAAGGGACTCCGCAGGACGAGGCAACCCCGGAAAGCGAACGCATTCCGACCGGTAGCGAGCCGACGCCCACATGGTCGCAATTGCCCGAGGTCGATGACCTTTTGGCGCCTGATGACTGGCGCGCGCCGTTCTACCTGCGCTGGAAGCTGCATATCCTGGCCGGTGGAGTCCTGACGGTTCTGTGGTTCTCCGTGGTCCTGGATTTCCTGGACGAGAGCCTTGGCCTTTCCAATCTGAACGAGTTGTTGCCGCATGAAGTCGGCGGCTTGGCCGCCGGGGCCTTTACGCCGGTCGCCTTTCTGTGGATGTTGATCGCCTATTTCGAACGCGGGCGGCAATTGCGTCATGAAACGGCGGTTCTTCGCAACCATCTGAAAAAATTAATTTATCCGTCCGACCGTGCCGATAGCCGGATGAAGGAAATCACCGACGCCCTGCGTAACCAGACCAAGGAACTGATCGCGGCTTCCGACGAAGCCGCGCGCCGCGGTCAGGCGCTGAGCGATATGATCCGCGAACGGACGCGTGACCTGGCCCAAGTGTCCGAAGACGCCGATCTGCGCGCCCATGCCGTGGCCGATGCCCTGAAACGTCAGACCCAGGATTTGTCCTCGGCGTCCGAGCGGGCGGCGGACCGGGCACGGGATGTCGGCGAAACCTTGTTCGAGCAGGCGCATGGCCTGACGGTTACCACGGACCGCGCCTCGGCCCGCGCCGAAGATATGATCCAAACCCTGAAACGCCGTGCCGAGGAATTGGACGGTGTGGCGCAGGAAGCCTCCAACCGGACGATCAAGGCGGTCGAAGCGTTCGACCGTCGTTCCGAGCGTTTGGATACCGTGTCCCGCGAGGCGCTGGCCCGCGGCGTTCAGGCCGACAGCCTTTTGGAACGTCGGATTGGCGAAATTCAGGAAGCTGCGGGCAAGGCCAATGCAGCCGTGACCGATGCCGCCGGGACGCTGGAGAACAGCGCCGAAAACCTGTCGCAGCGCGCTGATCGCGCCAAGGAAACGGCGGCGGAACTGGAAATGGGCTTGGGCCGTCAGGCCGACGTCCTGGACGGGGTCGGGGCCCGCGTGTCCGCGCGTATTTCGCAAATCAGCACGGAACTGCATGAAAACGCCGCAGCCTTGTCGACTGTAACCGAACAGGCGGTCGTTCAGGCGACCGACGCGGGCGGGCGTTTGGACCGTCAGGCTGCCGCTATTTCAGAGACCGTCGATCGTGCCGTCACGCGCCTTCTGCAATCCGGCGATGGATTGTCGGCCCAGGTCGACAACCTTCACGGTCAGGCGCAACGCATCGCCGATCAAAGCGATGCCGCCGCCGACAACCTGCGCCGAGCCACCAATGAATTGGGCGATAGCGCCGACCATGTGCTGACGCGCGCCGAACAAGCGGGGAGCGAACTGCGCGGCCGGTCCGAGGAACTGCGCGGCGTTGCCGACGATGCGGTCGGTCGGCTGGCGGAATTCGGTCGAGATGTCGGTCAGCGGCGCAACGAATTGGCCCAGGCCGCAGACTCCGCCGCCAACCGTTTGGCCGCTGTCGGGGCCGATCTGGCCCGCCGCCAGGGTGATCTTTCCAATGCCTCTGACGTCGCCGATGGCCGCGTCACCGCGTTGATCGAAGGACTGCGCGAAACGGAATCGACCCTGGCCCGCACAGTCGAAAAGGGGACGGCGGACGTGGCCTCGGTCACCCGTGCGCTGTTGCATGGCGCGGATCGGGTGCAAGCCTCGACCCAGCGCACGGAAACCATTGCCGCGACCCTGCAGGAAACCTTGCTTGGCCTGACAGAAGCCAGTGTTCAGGCGGTCGAACGCCTGGATCAACTGGGCGGTCAGATGAGTGCGCAATCGTCGCGGATTGGCGATGCGTCGGGTCTTGCGGTCACCAACCTGGAAAAAGTCTCAGCTTTGCTGCGCTTCCATTCCGATCGGTTGCGGGAGATGTCGCAGCGCGCGGTCGAACAGATGGGTGCTGCCGGTGGCGCCGTGGAAGGGGCGGGCGACAAGATCACGACCAAGGTCGACGAGGCCGACAAGCAGCTGCGTGCCTTGGATGCGAACATGCAGTCGCGCCTGGATCAGATTGTTTCCGCCTCGGCGCAGACCACGGCCGCAATCGGCGCGACCCTGGATGCGGTTAAGCGCGGCTCGGCCGGGTTGCAGGTATCCGGTGCTGAAGCGATCGGTGAAATGACAAAGGCCGGGGCCGAATTGAACGGTCAGGCGCGGGCCATCCGCGAGGTCTCCGATCAGGCGGCCAACCTTTTGTCGTTGGTCACGGAAACCCTGTTCCGGCAGGGAGAAATTGTTTCCGAAACCTCGGATGCGGCGGGCCGCAAGGTTGGCGCTCTGCGCGACGCTATGGAACTGCGCACGGTCGAATTGGAGCGGGTCAGCACCCTGGCGGACGAGCGGATCACCAGCGCCCGGCGGTTCCTGAAGGATGCGGCGGGCGATCTGGACGATGCCACGGCGCGCGCGTCGGAGCGCGTTTCCGAAGCTTCGACCGCCCTGAGTGATGGCAGCGCCAAGGTCGAGGAAGTCGTCGACCATGCGGTTTCGCGCCTGGGGACCATCGGCGATGTGGTCAAGGATGTTGTCGAAGAGGCCGTTGCCGATTCCGACCGCACCACGGCCCGTTTGGCGGGTATCCGCAATGGCTTGACCCAGTACCGGGGCGAGTTGGAAAGCGCCGTCACCGACGCTCGTGAAAAGCTGGTCGGCCTGGGAACGATCCTGCGCAATTCCGCTGCCGACGTGAACAAGGCGTCCGAGACGGCGGGCGGGGACCTGACCGTCTTCTCAGAACGTCTGAACGAACAGGCGGGTAACGTGACCCGCATGGCGAACGAGGCCGCGGCTCGCTTGATGCGGGTCGGCGAGGGCCTGCAGGGTCGCGCTAACGAAGTCGCGCAGACGGTCGACAAGTCGTCGAACATGGTGACGCTGATTTCCGACGCGCTGCATTCGTCGTCGCAGCAATTGACCTCGGTGGTCGAGCGGGCCTCGGGCCAGGTCGAAGCCATCGGCACCATGCTGCGCCAGCGGACGACCGAACTGGAAGGCATGTCGAACAGCACGCTGACCGGTCTGCGCGACCTGGGCCGCGAATTCCGAACCCGCTTGGACGAACTGGAAAACGTGTCCCGCGACCTGACCTCGCGCGTCGACGAGGCCTCGCACTCGCTCGACAGCCGCGCCGCTCAGTTGGATCGGGTGTCTGAGCGGGCGGTCGAACGCCTGGATCAGGCGGGCGAAGCCGTGGCCCGGACCTCGGCCCAGGCCGACGGCCTGTGGCGTGAAAGTAGTGAAAAAATCAACCGTCTGGCCGAAGGGCTGCGGGCCCATACGGACGAGGCGGGCGGTCTGGCCGACAAAGTCCTGTCCAAGATGGACGGCGCCGCCGAAACCCTGCGTCGCCAGATGGACCATTTGTCGTCCAACTACCGCCAGGCGGAACAGAGCATTTCCGCGCTGGGGCAATCGATCACCGAACGCGGGCGGCAATTGGGCAAGGCCTCGGACGAGGCGATCTCCAAGGTCGGCCTGTGGGATTCCGCCCTGCGCAATCAGGCGGAGAACATCAACCGTTCGCTGGGCGACTTCAGCCGCCGCGCGCAGGAAACCAGCACCAATCTGGAGGCTCAGTCGCGGCAACTGCATTTCGCCGCCGACGAGGCGCGCTCGATCCTGGATACATTGAACAAGCGCAAGGACGACGTGCAGGCATCGGACTTCCTGCAGCAAATGGCCTTTGTCGCCGAACGTCTGCAGTCGGTCGCGGTCGACCTCAACAGAACTTTGGAAGTGCCGATCAGCGAAGACGAATGGCGGCGCTTCAATCAGGGCGAAAAGGGTATCTTCGTCCGCAAGATGCTGGGTTTCCGCGAGAAGACGAAGCTGGACGCGATCAACAAGCTATATCGCGAAAACAGCGAGTTCCGCGATTACGCTGGGCGCTATCTGTCCGAATTCGAACGGGTCCTTCAGGATGCGGCCAAGCGCGATCCGGACAACATCCTGCGTACGACATTCCTGTCATCCGACGTGGGCAAGCTGTACATGATCCTGGCGCGGGCGTTGGGCCGAAATATCTGACGCGGGAATCAGTCGCCGCTGCCGGTACCTTCGTCGCTGTCTAGGGCATCCGCCGGATTGAACCAGCGCAGGTCGTCGGCCAGGCTCGTCACCTTGCCGATGACCATCAATGTCGCCCCGACAAGCTTGGCTTTCTCGACCGTATCAGCCAGATCCCGCAACGGCGCGCGGACCGTGCGTTGATCGGGGCGCGTGCCCTGGTTGATCGCGGCGGCGGGGGTGTCGGGTGATAATCCGTGGTCGATCAGGCGGCGGCATATGGTCTCCAGATTGGTCAGGCCCATATAGACCACCAGGGTCGTTTCCGGATCGGCCAAACCGTCCCAGTCCAATTCCAGCGAACCTTCGGTTGCCAAATGGCCGGTAATGAAGCGCACGCCGTGGGCCAGGCCACGGTGGGTCAGGGGAATGCCCGCATAGGCGGCGCAGGCCGCGGAAGAGGTGATGCCGGGCACGATCTCGAACGGAATGTTGGCTTTTGCCAGGTGCAGGGCTTCTTCGCCGCCGCGCCCGAATACGAACGGATCGCCGCCTTTCAGGCGCACCACTCGGCGGCCGGACAGCGCCAGTTTTACCAGCAGGGCGTTGATATCTTCCTGCGGCATATGGTGATTTCGGGCCTGCTTGCCGGCGAAAATGCGGCTGGCCCCGGCAGGAATCAGGTCAAGCACCTGATCGGACACCAATTTGTCATAGACGACCACATCTGCTCCCATGATCCGCCGCAGACCCTTGATGGTCAGCAGGTCCGGGTCGCCCGGTCCGGCGCCGACAATGGCGACGGGCGTAACGGCGGGGCGGGAATTTCCGTTCATGTGGTTGGCTTCGTTCGGTGATTGAGATATGACGCGGGGGCCCGGGAAGGCGATGCGCCGATTGGCCACACCTTTGTGCAAAATTCCCGGTAAATCAATGGCGCAGGCGACAAATTGTCCCCATCTAAGCCTGCGCGCCAACTGGAATACGGATATCCGCCCATGAATACAGCCTCGGACGCCCGCCAAGCTGGAATCGCGCCTGCGCGCGGATTTGATCCCGTCGCTGCCTGGTTGTTCCTGATCTGCGCGCTGGTTTTCGCCATGGTCGTGTTGGGTGGGGTGACGCGCTTGACTGAGTCGGGGCTGTCGATGGTCAATTGGCGGCCGGTGACCGGCTGGCTGCCGCCCCTGAGCCAGGCCGAATGGCAGGCGGCGTTCGACGCCTATCGGCAAAGCCCTGAATACCATCACATCAATCGGGGCATGAGCCTGGAAGGGTTCCAAGGGATTTTCTGGCTGGAATACCTGCATCGTCTGTTCGGGCGGGTGATCGGTATCGCGTTTTTCGTACCGTTCGTGTGGTTCATGGTGCGTGGACGGTTGACGGGCAGCCTTCGGACCAAGTGCGCCGTCATGTTCGTCCTGGGCGGCCTGCAGGGCGTTCTGGGTTGGTACATGGTCAAAAGCGGCCTGATCGATGAGCCTTCCGTCAGCCAGTACCGTCTGGGCGCGCATCTGTCCCTGGCGTTGGCGATATACCTTTTCGCGCTCTGGACGGCGCTGGACATCGTGCAACCGCGCGCCAAAGCGCTTGCGGCGGGGCAGGGGCCTGCGGCCAAGCTGGCCGCAGGTTTGCTGGCCATCGTCTTCTTGACCGTGTTTTCCGGGGCGCTGGTCGCAGGATTGGATGCGGGTTTTCTCTACAATACCTTTCCATTGATGGATGGCAGGTTGTTTCCCGCCGACGGTTTCGGCCTGACGCCGGCTTATCTCAACTTTTTCGAGGATCGGGCAACGGTTCAGTTCGATCACCGCGTCTTGGCGATGACCACGGTCTGCCTGGTTTTCGCCTATTGGATTTGGGTGCGGCGGTCGGATGCGGCGCCCGGTGTGAAGCAGGCCGCAGGCTTGATGGTTCTGGCGGTTTTCGCGCAGGCGACGATCGGGATTTCGACGTTGTTGATGGTCGTGCCGGTTTGGCTCGGCGCCCTGCATCAGGCCGGAGCGGTGGTTTTGCTGACGGCGGGGACCTGGACCTTGCACCAAGCCCGCCGTTAAGCGGGCGGTTGGTATCGTGTTGATAGATTTGGGTTCCCTAGCGGCCCGTTTCCCGGCAAACTGCGCCGCAGATATCTGCCCAAATTAAAACGGGACCAAAAAGACCCATGGATGGGGGAAGACCTGGTTATGAGTGATAAATTTCGCCTGATTACCCGAAGCGACTTTGATGGATTGGTCTGCGCCGTCCTTTTGAAGGAACTTGATCTGATCGACGACATCAAGTTCGTGCATCCGAAGGACATGCAGGACGGCACCATTTTGGTGTCCGAGCGCGATATTTCGACCAACCTGCCGTATGTCCCGGGCATTCATCTGGCGTTCGATCACCACCTCAGCGAAACGCTGCGCATGGAAGATAAGCCGGAAAATCATATTATCGATCCGAAGGCTCCGTCCGCCGCGCGCGTCGTCTACGATCACTACGGCGGTAAGGCTGCTTTCCCCAACGTTTCCGACGAAATGATGGAAGCGGTCGACAAGGGCGATGCCGCGCAGTTCAACAAGGACGAAGTTCTCGACCCTCAAGGCTGGGATCTGATGAACTTCCTGATGGATGCGCGCACGGGCCTGGGCCGGTTCCGTGAATTCCGGGTTTCGAACTATCAGTTGATGATGGACTTGATCGACTATTGCCGCGGTCATTCGATCGGCGAGATTCTGGCTTTGCCGGACGTCAAGGAACGCGTCGAACTGTACAACGAACACCGTGAAAAGCAGATTGATCAGATCAAGCGGTGCTCGACCGTGCATGGCAATCTGGTCGTTCTCGATCTGCGCGAAGAGGAAACGATCTTCGCCGGTAACCGGTTCATGATCTATGCGCTCTACCCCGACACCAACATCTCGATCCATGTGTTGTGGGGCATGCAGAAGATGAACACCGTGTTCGCCACGGGTAAATCGATCCTCAACCGGACGTCCAACACCAACGTCGGCGAGCTGATGTTGAAGTATGGCGGCGGTGGGCACCTGAATGCGGGGACGTGTCAGGTGGAAAACGACGATGCCGAACGGGTTCTGGGGGAACTGATCGAGCAAATCACCACGGACGGCTAATGGATCGGCGGGACGCTTCGAAACGTCAGAACCACAGCATGCCACGGGCGCTGCGCGCCGCCGTCGCATGGCCGATAGCGGCTGTTCTTGGGGGCGTTCTCGCCTTTGGGATGGCTGGGTGCACGGCCCAGGAATCCAGCGTTGCCCGGGTGATGGAAGCGCTGGGCGTCGATCATCTGGCGCTCAGTGATGAATCCCGCCGGGAACTTGAGCGTTTCAATGTCGTCTACGACCGCTATGCCAATTCCCAGGATGCGGAAGCGCGCTTGGATTACTTCCGCTTTGCATTCCGTCGCGTGCGGGCGTCCTACGTCCGCGAAGTCAGCGACGCGGAACTGATCGACGCCGCTATCAAAGGGGTCGAAAAAGACACGCCGGAGCCGGGCAGCTTAGCGCCCCGCGATTTGGTCGAGCGGGCCCTCAATGCGATGCTGCAGTCGCTCGACCCCCATTCCGATTACATGAACGCCCGCGAGTTCGAAGAAACCTTTATCTCGACCCGGGGTGAGTTCGGCGGCCTGGGCATCGAAGTCACCATGGACGAAGGTTTGGTCAAGATCGTATCGCCGATCGAAGACACCCCGGCCGCGCGCGCAGGATTGAAGTCGGGCGACCGGATTACCGCCGTCGACGGAGATCCGGTTTTGGGTAAGACCTTGAGCCAGGCCGTCGCGAAGATGCGGGGCCCCGCGGGGACGAATATCACCCTGCGTATCCGGCGCGGCGAACAGCCTGAGTTCGACGTCACGCTGGAACGGGCGGTGATCAAGGTCCAAGCCGTGCGGTGGCGGGTCGATGGTGATATCGGCTACGTCCGGGTCACCCGGTTCTCTGAGAAAGTCGAAAGCGGGATCGCCAAGGCAATGGCCGAACTGCGGACCCAACCGGGGACGCCGATCCGGGGCGTGGTCCTGGATTTGCGGTCTAACCCGGGCGGATTGCTGGATCAGTCGCTGATCCTGGCGGACAGCTTTCTGGACGATGGCGGGATCGTCAGCGTTCGTGGGCGGACGGCGTCCAACCAGCGGGAATACGACGCGCGGCCGGGCGATCTGGCTCGGAACCTACCGATCGTGGTGCTGATCAACGGCGGCTCGGCTTCGGCCTCGGAAATCGTCGCCAGCGCGCTGCAATTCCATCACCGGGCAACGGTGATGGGCACGCGATCTTTCGGCAAAGGGTCGGTGCAGACGATTATGCCGCTACCGGTCGAAGGGGCCCTGCGCCTGACCACGGCGCTATATTATTCCCCGTCCGGCCACACCATCCAGGCCGAGGGCGTGCATCCGGACATCGTCATCCTTCCGGAAGACGAAAAGGCCAAAACCGCCCAACGCGAGAAAGACCTGCCGGGTGCGTTGCCGGGCGAGGGCGAGACCGGCGTCGATGGCAAGCCGCGCATTCCCGAAAAGGCCTGCCCCGAGGAGGGCGAGCGTAAGGACCGTGTTCTGGGATGCGCCTATTCGTTCCTGCGGGCCGGGTCGACCGAGGGCTTCCTGGCCGATATGGCGGCGCGTGGTAAGCGGGCGAGCTAGTCGCCGTTCAGATCGAATTCCCTGAGAGCATATTCAACCAGGCGGTCGACGCAGGCGTCGATGTCCTGATTGGCGCTGTCGACGACCAACTCCGGCGCGAAGGGGGCTTCGTAGGGGGCGGAGATCCCTGTGAAGTCCGGGATTTCTCCAGCGCGCGCCTTTTTGTACAGCCCTTTGGGGTCGCGTCGTTCGCAGACCGCAAGGTCGGCGGCGACGTGGATTTCATGGAACAGGTCGCCGGCGCGGGCCCGCACGCCATCACGGTCGGCGCGATAGGGTGAGATGAAGGCCGTGATCACGATGACACCCGCCTGGGCCAATATCTGGGCGAGTTCGCCGACCCGGCGGACGTTTTCCTGGCGGTCTTCGGGCGAGAAGCCCAGATCCGAGCACAGGCCATGACGAACGTTGTCGCCGTCCAGCACGAAGACCTGCTTGCCGCGGCGGAACAGTTCTTCTTCCAAAGCCAGGGCGAGGGTCGATTTGCCGGACCCGGACAAGCCCGTCAGCCAAAGGATGCCGCTGGCATGGCCGTTTGTCTGCCAGCGTTCGGATTGCTCAATCCGATGCTCGACCCGCAGGATGTTTTCCGACTTCGGCGCGGCTTGGCGGTCGCGCTGGGCGAAGCCTTCCAAATCGATCAGGCCGCAACCAACGATCCGGTGATCCTGAACCAGGACAAATCGCCCGGTTGCGGCGCAATCGCCATGTGAATCCGCCGCCAACAGGCCGCGCGAGCGGAAGACGACATCCGCGATCTGATTGCGGTGCACGGCGTCTGCCTCGTTCTTCGACAGATCGCCCGTATCCAACAGGCTCTCAACCTTCTCGGCGATGACTAGGTGTTCGGCGGCGTTGAGCTTCATCTTGAATCGATTGCCGGGAGCCAAGGGGACAGAGCCGAACCACACGATACGCCCGCGAAACGTGCTACTGAGTTCGGGCGGCGTATTGCGATGGGTGGCAATGGCACCCCGCTCGATAAAGGATTGCTGATCCAGGGTGATGCCGATGGACTGACCGGTTTCAGCTGTTTGAGGAGCCTTTCCGGTAGCGGGCCAAGTTTCGATGGATTTAACCCGGGCAACCCGGTTGCCGGGCGAAAACAACACGTCGTCGCCGACCGACAACTGGCCGGACAGAACACGCCCCGCCAGGATGCGCCGTTCATCGAATTTGTAGACACCCTGCACGGAAAACCGCAGGGGGGCTGCGGACAGCGCCTTTTCGACCGCGCCCGGCGTCAAGGCGTTCAGACGGGCGATCAGCGCCGGCCCTTGATACCAAGGCATGGCGCCCTGGCCCGATAGGACGTTTTCGCCGTCCCTGGCGGCGATGGGGATGGCGTGGACTTGATCCGATGAAAAACCCAACGCTTCCAGGTGCGACCGGGCGGCATTCGCCAAATCGTTGAAACGGGCCTCGGCAAAATCGACCAGGTCCATTTTCGTCACGGCGACGATGATGTCCCGAATGCCCAGGATGCCCAGCAAGAAAGCATGGCGGCGGGTTTCGTCCTGAATGCCGTCCTTGGCGTCGATCATCAGCACCGCGGCATCGGCCTGGGCCGCGCCGGTGACCATGTTTTTGATGAACTCGTGATGGCCGGGGGCGTCGATGAACACGAACCGGCGGTCATCCGATTCCGCTTGAACCTGGGTTGAATCGATGGTGATGCCCTGGTCGCGCTCGGCTTTCAGGGCGTCCAACAGAAATGCCCATTCGAAGACCACGCCGCGTCGTTTACAGCTTTCGGCCACGGCTTCGACCTTGCCCTCGGGCAAGGCACCCAGGTCGGTCAGCAGCCGTCCCAGCAGGGTCGATTTGCCGTGGTCGACATGACCGGCGAATACGACCTTTACCACGGGCTTGCTTTTGGTGGGGGCAGCGGGGCTCATCACATATAGCCCTCGGTCCGCAGGCGCTCGAACGAATCCTCGGCCTCGTGATCCATGGCGCGGCCGGATCGCTCGGCCACCGAAGTCTGCTCCAGTTCGGCGATGATGGCCTCGATCGTCGCGGCATCGCTTCGCACGGGGTGGGTGATGTCCTTATCCCCGAGCGAGCGATAGCGCTGTCCGTTCTTGGCGAAATACAGATCGACCACGGGGATGTTTTCCCGCGCGATGTAGCGCCAGATGTCGATCTCGGTCCAATGCAGGATCGGGTGAACGCGAACGTGCGTGCCGGGGGGGAAGTCGGTGTTGTACTGGCCCCACAACTCCGGCGGTTGGTCGCGCACGTCCCAGGCGGCATCGGCGGCGCGCGGGCTGAACACCCTTTCCTTGGCGCGGGTGCCTTCTTCGTCGCGGCGGATACCGGCGCAGATGCCGTCGAATTTCTCGCGCTCGATCAGTTCCTTCAGGCCCTTGGTCTTACGCTGGGCGCGCCGCGTCGCGGGGGGGAGGTCCTGATCCATTTCCTCCAGCGGCGGACAACCGCCGACGATCAACTCGACGCCCCATTCCACGGCGTAACGGTCGCGGAAGGCGTACATTTCCGGAAACTTGGTGCCGGTATCGACGTGAATAAGCGGAAACGGCACATGGCCGAAGAACGCCTTCTTGGCCAGCCAGACCATGACGTTGGAATCTTTACCCAGCGACCACAGCATTCCCAGGCGCGAAAATGCCTGATAGGCCTCGCGCAGGATGAAGATGCTTTCGCTTTCCAGTTTGTCGAGGTCGTTCATGAGAGCTTGTTGCCGTAATGCCTTGAAAGCGCGCTTTTAATCCAGTTCATAGCCGGTGCAAACAGGGGATAGACTGGCTGGACCCCTTGAATGCATCCGATTGGCAGGGGCTGTTTTAACAGCCATGTCTTAAATACAAGTTTAATCGAGCCCAAAGGCCAAATAAGCCGCACCCTGATTGACAGGGAAATAACGGGCCTTTAGCAATCTCGGCGCGGCAGCCCAGCCGTTCTCAGCCAAGCGGGGAGGAAACAAGAAGCAAAATGGCAACGAACAAAGGACATACGGAAAGCCCCGTAGATACGTCTCCCGAAGTAGCGGACGAAGTAAAGACGACCACCTGTTACATGTGCGCCTGCCGTTGCGGCATCCGCGTGCACATGAAAGACGGTCAAATTCGTTATATCCAAGGCAATCCGGACCATCCGGTGAACCGTGGCGTTCTTTGCGCCAAGGGCTCCGCCGGGATCATGACGCAGAATTCCCCCGCGAAGCTGACCAAGCCGCTGAAGCGCGTCGGCCCCCGCGGGTCGGGCGAGTTCAAGGAAATCGAATGGGAAGAGGCGCTCGAGACCGCGACTGACTGGCTGTCGCGCATTCGCGCCACCGATCCCAAGAAACTGGCCTTCTTCACCGGCCGCGACCAGAGCCAGGCCCTGACCGGCTGGTGGGCGTCGCAGTTCGGTACCCCGAACTTCGCGGCCCACGGCGGGTTCTGTTCCGTCAATATGGCGGCGGCCGGGCTATACACCATCGGTGGCAGCTTCTGGGAATTCGGTGAACCCGACTGGGACCGCACCAAATACTTCATGATGTTCGGCGTTGCCGAAGACCATGACTCGAACCCGATCAAGATCGGCCTGGGCAAGATCAAGACCCGAGGGGCGAAGTTCGTTTCCGTCAACCCGGTTCGGTCCGGCTATTCCGCCATCGCCGACGAATGGGTCGGCATCCGCCCCGGCACCGACGGCCTGTTCATCATGTCGATCATTCACGAGCTGCTGAAAGCCGGGAAGATCGACGAAGAATATCTCGTTCGTTATTCCAACGCCCATTGGCTGGTGATCCAGGATCCGGGCGCCGCCGACGACGGCTTGTTCGTCCGTGACGCCGACGGCAACCCGCTGGCCTGGGACGGCGAGAAAAAGGCCATTGCGGACGCCAACTCGATCGACACCAAGCCGGCTCTGGTCGCCGATGTGACCCTGGCCGACGGGCGCAAGGCCGTTCCGGCGTTCCAGATCATGGCCGAGCGTTATCTGGACAAGAAATACACGCCCGAGGCCGTCGCCGAGGAAACGGGGATCGACGCCGACACCATCCGCCGCCTGGCCGCTGAACTGGCCCAGGTCGCGTTCGAGGAAACGATCGAGATTGATCAGCCCTGGACCGATTGGGCCGGGCGCAAGCACGACAAGATGATCGGCCGTCCCGTCGCGTTCCACGC
>DJHY01000160.1:0-3452 GCA_002433335.1 Rhodospirillaceae bacterium UBA6608
GGGGGTGTCGACGATGTTGATCCGGGTGGTCTCGTCGCCGTGCTGCCATTCGACGCTGGTGCACTTGGCGAGGATGGTGATCCCGCGTTCCTTTTCGAGGTCGCCGGAGTCCATCGCGCGTTCTTCCACCCGCTGGTTTTCACGGAAGGTGCCGGACTGGCGGAACAGCTGGTCGACCAGCGTGGTCTTGCCGTGGTCGACGTGGGCGATGATGGCGATATTGCGGAGCAAGGTCCGGGTCATTGAGGGGTTATCCTGAAAAAGGTTGTTGGTGGCGGCGCTGCTGCCGCCCCCGATGATTTAAGGTCAGGCGTCCGCCCGCAGCTTCAGCGCCAGGGCCGCCTTAAGATCCGTTTCCGGGCGCGCGCCGATCTGCGAGATCACTTCGGCGGCGGCAATGCCGCCCATGCGCGCGCTGGTGACAAGTGTTTCGCCGTGGGTATATCCGTAAAGGAACCCGGCGGCATAAGCATCGCCAGCACCCGTCGTGTCAAGCACATGTTCAACAGGTGTCGCGGCGACGGTCTGCATGCCTTCGGCGCTGACGATGACCGAGCCCTTTTCCGAACGGGTCAGGGCGGCGATTTTGCAGTGGCCTTTGACCTTTTCCACGGCAGCATCGAAGTTATCGACCTGATAGAGAGACATGATCTCGTCCTCGTTGGCGAACAGGATGTCGATATGGCCTTCGATCAGGTCCAGGAAGTCGGCGCGGTGACGGTCGACGCAAAACGCATCGGACAAGGACAGGGAAACCTCGCGGCCCGCGTCCTTGGCGGCGGCGGCGGCGGTGCGGAAGGCCTCTTTAGCTTCTTCCGGGTCCCACAGATAGCCTTCCAGATAGGTCACCTTGGCGGCCTTGATGACGTCCAATTCCACATCGGCCGGGCCGAGGTGAATGCTGGCGCCCAGATAGGTCAGCATGGTGCGCTGGGCATCGGGCGTGACCAGGACCAGGCAATTGGCCGTGGCCGGACCATCTTCTGCCGGGGCGGTATCGAAGTGCACGCCGAGCGAGCGGATATCGTGGCTGAAGATACGGCCGAAGGCATCGCTTTTGACCTTGCCCATGAACGCCGTCTTGGCGCCCAGACCGGCCAGCACCGCGATGGTGTTGGCGGCGGAACCGCCGGAACATTCCATGGCCGGTCCGGCCTTGTCATAGACCTTGGCCGAGGTCGCTTCATCGACCAGGGTCATGGCCCCTTTGCTCAGGCCCTCGCTTTCAAGGAAGGCATCGTCGGTTTGGGTCAGGACATCGACAATAGCGTTGCCGATGCCGACGACGTCGAAGCGGGGATCGCTCATGAAAGCCTCTCTTTGCTTTTAACTTTAAAATATGGGTTCGAATCGGGGGCCAGTCGGCGCGGAGTATAGCGATGGCGGGCCCGGCGTCCACCCCGGCGGCAACCCGACGGCGACATGCCCCCCATGCGCAAGGCGCGGGCCTTGCGGCCAGACGGCGGCACGGCGTACAACCTGACAGGACCTGATCGACAGCAACGACAACAGGACGTCCCTTTCCCATGATCGATGCCCTTATCAAAGGCGTGCAACAACTGGGTGACAAACGCACCCAAAAGCCGCTGTGGATTTCCGTGGCCGTGGCCATCGGCGTGTTCGCCGCCCTTTGGATCGGCCTCGGCGCGCTGATCAAATACACCGCGATCTTCGAGTTGGGCTGGCTTGAGACCATCGCCGACGGGCTGGGCTGGGCCCTGGTTCTGGTCGTCACCTGGGTTTTGTTCCCGGGCGTGGTGTCCGCCGTGGTCGCCTTGTTCCTGGATCAGGTCGCGGAATCGGTCGAAGCCCGCCATTACCCCGGCCTCGGCCCGGCCCTGGGCCAGACCGCGGGCGAACAGGTCATGACGGCACTGCGCTTTCTCGGTGTGATGGTCGTCCTTAACCTGGTGATCCTGCCGACCATGTTGATGGGGCCGGTTTATCCGGTGCTGTTCTATTGCGTGAACGGCTATCTGCTGGGCCGCGAATATTTTGAAATGGTCGCCGCCCGGCGGATCGACATGCGCAGCACCTTCGCCCTGCGTCGGGCGCATAGCGGGCGTTTGTTCCTGACCGGGGTCGCGATTGCCTTTCTTTTGACAATTCCGGTCGTCAACCTGCTGACGCCTGTGATCGCGACCGCGGCCATGGTCCATCTGTTCGAGGGCTGGCGGCGGCGCGCGGGCGGCGGGATCAACGGCGGCGGAAACGCCCGAGCGACGGGCACCGACGTGGCCCAAGCCGGGGCCAATTCCGTGCTGGACGGATCGGGACCCAGAGCGTAAGTAGGTGTCTATGTTTGGGAAGAAGAAGGGCGGCTCGCCCGAAACGGCGCCGGCCGCCCGGAAGGAAACGGACGTGAGCGACGAACACAACGAAGACAGCGGCGATTTGTCCGCTCCCCCCCTGAAACCCTTTTCCCGTAAGGGCTCGCACGCGCCGAAGCCGCCGGCTTCGTCCGGCATGAGCAGCGACATGCATCGCCGCCCGCCCGAAGTGCCCAGCACCGCGCGGCGCATCGAACGCGCCCGTTCGCTGGATTCCGGCTCGGACCAGAAGCGATTGATCGTCGGACGCGACATTTCCCTGACCGGTGAAATCAATTCCTGCGACCGCCTGATCGTCGAAGGCCAGGTCGAAGTGACCCTGCCCGGCGCGCGGTTGATCGAAATCGCCCCCACGGGCGTGTTCAAAGGCAACGCCGACGTCGAAGAAGCGGACATTTCTGGTCGTTTCGAAGGCGAACTGACTGCCCGCGGCCGTTTGATCGTGCGCGCCGGTGGCCGGGTCCAAGGCAAGATCCGCTATGGCCGGATCGTCATCGAACAGGGTGGCGAGATCGCCGGCGACATGCAGACCCTGGACGACAGCCGCGACTAGGTCGGTGGCCTTTCCCCGATTTCACGTCCTTCTCGGGCCGCTCCTGGCGGGCGGCCTGCTGAGCGCTTGCGCGACGGACGACATGGCCGGCTTCGTGCCCGTGGCGGAAACCCCGATGAAGGCCGCCGCCGCCCCGTCGTCGACAATGCCGTCTTCAAACGGACCCGAGGTCACGGCCCTCCCGCCCCTGCCCCATGTCACCGCGGATGAGGTTTTGGGCTTCACCCGCCCGGATTTGTTGGCGACGTTCGGCCCCCCGGCCTTTCGCCGGGTCGACAAGCAGGCGGAAATCCTGCGCTTTCGCGGCGCGGATTGCATGCTGGACGTGTTCCTGTATCACGACGGCAAGGACAACACCGCCGGGCGCGTCGCCCATGTCGAGGCCCGCAACACCAAGGGTAAGACCGTCGACCGCGAGGCCTGCATCAGCGTGACCCCGCGCACGCGCGGTTAACACGCCGAACTGGTTAAACCGTCTTTCCCTTGAACCGGCACAGGTCAGCGACGACGCAGACCTGACAATCGGGCTTTCGCGCCTTGCAGACGTAGCGGCCATGCAGGATCAGCCA
>DJHY01000160.1:3763-3953 GCA_002433335.1 Rhodospirillaceae bacterium UBA6608
AGGATCAGCCAGTGATGGGCGTGGCGCATGTAGGCCTGGGGCGTGACCTTCAGCAATTTCTTTTCAACCGCCAGCGGCGTCTTGCCGGGGGCAAGGCCGGTACGGTTTCCGATCCGGAAAATATGAGTATCGACGGCGATGGTCGGCTCGCCGAAGGCGATGTTGCGGACCACGTTGGCGGTCTTGCGCC
>DJHY01000127.1:0-1468 GCA_002433335.1 Rhodospirillaceae bacterium UBA6608
GAACCAACACCTTAGATTGGCTGAGCGTCGCGATGTCCCATACGCGCAGGGTGCGGTCGATACTGGCGGACAACAGTTTCGCGCCGCCGGAATAGGCCCGAAGCTTGGAAATTCCCTGGCGGTGCCCTTCCAGCACCCCCTGCAGTTTGCCATCCGCCACGGACCAAACAGCGATCTTTCCGTCGTGACCGCCCGCGGCAAGCCACGCCCCGCCGTTGACGAAAGCCAAATCGTTGACCGGTGACGAATGGTTGATAACCCGCAGATTTTCGCCGCTTTTCAGGTCCCAAATTCGAACGGTGCGGTCCCAGGACCCGGTCGCCACCAGTTTACCGTTGGGCGAAACCGCCGCGGCCATGACCTTATGCTCGTGGCCGCGCAGATGCCGGACCGGCGTCTTGGACGCGAGGTCCCAAATGATCGCCGTCCTGTCGTCGCTGGTCGTGACCGCCAACTTGCCATCCGGGGAGAACACGGCCCCAGTCACCGGCCCTTCGTGCGCATCCAGTACGGCAAGTTCGCTTTGCGTGCCGAAGTCCCACAATCGGGCCGTAAAATCGAAACTGCCGGTAATGACGAAGTGCCCGTCTGGGGAAATATCGACCGACCGGACCATCCCGCCGTGCCCGATCAGGTCGGCGCGCGCTGCACCGCACATCAAGGAAATGGCCATCGCCAGAAAAACCGCAAAAGCTGCTCGGCTCCGCGAATCGAAAATTCGAAAGCGGTCTTTCGAGCGGTCTCTCCCGAAATACGGGCAGCGGACACGCAGTGCGCTGAGGATCGGCATGTCGTTATTTTGTAAGAAACGCGCGGGCCTTGCCAACCGACTTTTCATCATCCGCAAAACAACCGTGAAGATTGCTCGCAAACTTACATGCACTCGTTTTATTATGTTTTGCGAACCTTTTTTGGCCACTTTTCGCAGTCAGAGTTTGAAAATCGGCTAAAGGTCTATACAAAGGTCTATCCAAAAGTATGGGATACCCCAAGCCTTTTGCCCGGTTTTATCGCACCGCAAAAAAGCTTATATAAGGTCCCGTTAAACCAGCCGCGCGCATACAAGGGCGCGGTCAATAGCAACAACAATCGAAGTAACAAGGAAAATAAGAACCGTCATGCCCACTTTCACCGTCGAACAGAACTATGAACAGGCCAGCGCTCTCCTCAAGGCCATGAGCAATCCTCACCGTCTTCTGGTGCTGTGCCACCTCGCCCGCGGCGAAAAATGCGTTGGCGAATTGGAATCCATCGTCGGGCTCTCCCAGTCCGCTCTTTCCCAGCATCTGGCGCGCTTGCGCCAACACGGCGTCGTCAAGACCCGCCGCGATGCTCAGACGATCTACTACTCCCTGCGAGGAGACGGCGCCCAGACCATTCTGGAAGCCTTGGCGACCCTGTATCCGGCCGCCCAAATGGTCGAAGAGACCCGCATCGCCGTTTGATGCAAGCCCAGCGGGGGGAGCGG
>DJHY01000127.1:1793-6930 GCA_002433335.1 Rhodospirillaceae bacterium UBA6608
GCGGCGACAGCCGCCCCCCACGCCGAGCCACTTTCTTTCCGGTCCTCAGCCTATTTCAGGCCAAGCATTTCCCGGGCTTCGTCCGGCGTCGCGACCGATGACCCCATATTTTCGATAATCGTCGCAGCGCGTTCGACCAACGCGGCGTTCGACGGCGCCAATTCGCCCGGCCCGAGATAGATATTGTCCTCCAGCCCGACGCGAACGTTCCCACCGAGCAGGACCGCCTGCGCGACCATCGGGAACTGCGTGCGCGAGATGCCGAATGCCGACCACGGCGCCCCTTCGGGCAACTGGTTGCGCATATGGATCATCGATTCCGGCGTCGCCGTGGCGCCGTACGAGATCCCCAGGCACAGCTGGAAATACGGCGGCTCGTCGATATGGCCTTCCTTGATCAGTTGCTTACACAGCTCGATATGGCCGCTGTCGAAAACTTCCAATTCCGGTTTCACGCCAGCCGCCTTGATCCGGTCGGCCATCAGGCGCATGTGGCGCGGCACGTTCATGAACGCCCGCTCGCCGAAGTTCATGGTCGCCACATCGAGCGAGCAGATTTCCGGCTTCAGCTTTTCGATATGCTCGGTCCGCTTGGCCGGGCCGAAGTATTCCGTGCCTTCGGCGGGAACCAGCGGATCGTCGTCGCTGGGCATATAACGCGCGCCCGGCCCCGTCGTCAGATTGATGATCATGTTCGATCCGGCATCGCGGATGCGCTCGGTCACTTCCTTGTACAACTCGAATTCCATGCTCGGCGCTGCGGTTTCCGGGTCGCGCACGTGGATGTGACATACCGCAGCCCCGGCCGCGGCGGCCTCGAGGGACGATTGCGCGATCTGTTCGGGGGTGACGGGGGTTGCCTTGGTTCTGGCGGGGGTGGGCGCCGAACCGGTGACGGCGCAGGTAATGATGGTCTTTTGGCTCATGACGGCCGTTTCCTCCTGGGTTTATTCGCGAACGATCATAGACATCGCGGTGCCCGGCGGAAATGGCCTTGGAACGGGAAAACAATATAGATATTGGCATAAAATGAGGCCTTGTTGTCATTGCGCCAAAATGCCGATCCCCGCAGACTGACGCCATGGATACAACGTCACCCCATACCCCACCTCATACCCCTGGGCCGCATCGCATCGGGATCGTCGTCTTCGAACGATGCCAGCTGATCGACGCCACCGGCCCGGCGGCCGTATTCGGCTCCGCCAACGAAGTCTGGCGCGAACGACACGGCGGCGGCCCGCTCTACGAGGTTACCGTACATGCGCGCGCCACGGGCCCAGTGAAAAGCTCCGCTGGGGTTTCCTTGCATGCAGATCGAGATTTGAGCCCCACTCCCCTCGACACCTTGATCTGCGCCGGCGGGAAAGGGTCGCGCGCGTTTGCCCAGGACCGAGACGCGGTCAATGCCGTATGGCAACTGGCGAACGACGCCCAGCGGATCGTCTCCGTCTGCACCGGCGCCTATGTCCTGGCCGCCACGGGGTTGCTGGACGGTCGGCGCGCGGTCACCCATTGGGCGCATTGTCGCCAGTTGGCGAACGAATATCCTGCCGTCCGGGTCGAAGCGGACCCGATTTTCATTCAAGACGGCCAGATCTATACCTCAGCCGGCGTTACCGCGGGGATGGACCTTGCCCTGGCCCTGGTCGAGGAAGATCACGGCCATGACCTGGCCCTGGCCGTCGCCAGCGAAATGGTAATGTTCATGAAGCGCCCGGGCACGCAGGCGCAGTTCTCGCGCCACCTGGCGGCGCAGATGGCGCCCAGCGGCGGCATTCGCGAGGTTCAGACCTGGCTTGTGCAAAACCTGGACGCGCCGATCAACGTCGAAGCCATGGCCGACCGCGCGGCGATGAGCCTCAGGACCTTCAACCGCCGGTTCAAGGATGCCACGGGCCAGACCCCCGCGGCCTATATCCAGGACCTGCGCGTCGACAACGCCCGCTGCCTGCTGGAAGAGAGCGAGCTGCCGATCAAGGCCATCGCCCGCCATTGCGGCTTCGGCGACGAGGAACGCATGCGCCGCGCCTTCCATCGCCGTCTCGGCGTCGGCCCGCAGGACTACCGCACCCGTTTTTCTTCCCCCACCGCCTAATCCCTCAGCCAAGCAAAAGGAGCATCGGCAATGCCTCGCCAAATCGGCATCCTCGCCTTCAACGACATGGAAGAACTCGACGCCATCGGCCCGTGGGAGGTTTTCTCCTGGGCCGCCAAGCAAGAGAACTCGGATATGGCCGTCTGCATGATCGGCTCGACCGGTCGCGAGATCACATGCGCCAAGGGCTTGAAGATCGTCACCGACTACACCCTTGACGACCATCCGCCGCTGGACATCGTGCTTGTCCCCGGCGGCCAAGGCACCCGCGCGATCTTTCGCGACGGCGGGGTCGAGGTCGACTGGCTGAAGAAAGTCGCGCCGAATTGCCAATGGGTGACCAGCGTTTGCACCGGGGCCTTGTTGCTGCACCGCGCAGGGTTTCTGCAAGGCAAGCGGGCCACGACCTATTGGGGCGCTGTCGATCTCTTGCGTGGCGGCGGGAACGTCACGGTTCTTGACGATGTCCGTTTCGTCCGCGACGGCAATGTCGTGACCTCGGCCGGGATCTCGGCAGGCATGGATATGTCGCTCTGGCTGACCGGGCAGTTGGTCAGCCCCGAGTTCGCCCGCTTCGTTCAGAAAGGGATCGAGTACTTCCCCGCCCCGCCTTATACGGCGGAAGCCTGAAACCGGTGGACACCCATCGCATCGATGTAGCGCCGCACCCGCCCCTGCGTCATCAGACGATGAAGGTGGGCAAGGCTCTCGCCTAAGGCGAAGAACTTCTGATGGGTGTCCATCTCGCGCTTGAACAGATGGGCCATCACGTCCGTCGCCGTCGCCCCGCCGACATCGTCGCGGGCGGCGCAGGCCGCCAGGGCTTCATCCAGACGCTCGACGTGATGGTCCGCCAAGTCGTCCAGCCGCTCCAACAAACCACGGAACGGCCAGTTATGGGACGGCAGAACCAGCGTATCGGCGGGCAAGTCCTTGAACCGCTTGAGGCTATCCAGGAACTTGGTCAGCGGGTCAGCCTCGGGTTCCTGCGGCCAAAGCGAGACGTTGGGGCTGATCTTCGGCAGAATCTGATCGCCTGAAATCAGCACCTTCAAATCCGGACAGAACAGACAAGCATGCTCGGGCGAATGCCCGTTGCCTTCGATCACGCGCCATTTGTGGGCGCCGATATCGATTTCGTCGCCATGGGCGATGCGGCGCACCGCAGGCGGGATCGGCGAAATGTTACCGCCATACCGGCCGACGCGGCTGTCGACCTGGGCCAGCAGGTCCCCGGAAATGCCCGCCGCCTTGTAGAAGGCATGGAACACCGGCCCAGCCGTCTGCCCCGTTTCGGCGGCCAGCATACGCCCCGTCGTCCATTCCCCGTAAGGCATCCACAGCGGCGCCTTGAAGCGGGAACACAACCAACCGGCCAACCCGACATGATCCGGGTGAAAATGGGTGACGATGATCCGTTTGACCGGCTTGCCGTTCAGCGTGTTCGCGAACACCTGGTCCCAGGCGTCGCGCGTTTCGTCCGTGCTGATGCCGGTGTCGACCAGGGTCCAGCCGTCGCCGTCCTCCAGCATCCACAGGTTGATATGATCCAGTTTGAAGGGCAACGGCATACGCAACCAGCGCACGCCCGGCGCGACTTCCCAGGTTTCACCAATGGAAGGTTCGCCGTCAAAGGCATAATCGGGTTTAAAGGCCACGGAAGGGGGGCTCCGAAGGATGGTCTAGAGGTGGGAGCTCACTGCTAGCACGCCGCCAAACACCGGGGCAAGACAACCGCGTTTCAGTTTTCACCTGGAGAAGGTTGCACGCCGCTCGGCGATCCGATCGGCGGGAAACGTCATAATCACGGTGGTCCCCTTCCCAAGGTCACTTTCCAGGTCCAGGGTCCCGCCGTGCATATTCATCAGATCGCGACAAATCGACAGACCGATGCCTGCCCCCGTGCGGCTGCGCGTCCGTCCCCCGGTCGGCGCAAGTTGCACAAACGGCTCGAACGCCTTTGGAATATCGGCCGGCGCGATCCCGATCCCCTTGTCCTGGATTTCGATCCGCATTGCGCCGCCATCAATCAAATTCGCGCGCAATGTCAGTTCCTGACCGTCCGAAAATTTGGCGGCATTGGACAGAACATTGATCAGGATTTGGCGAATCCTGCGTTCATCGCCAACCAGCCGTGGCAGATCTTCGGGAATTTCGGCCCGCACCGCGAGCGGACAGACCTGCTCCTCGCCATCCAAAGATGGCCGATAGACAGTCACCGGCGGCAAGTCGCGGACCAGCACCGGCAGCTCGATCAAGGTTTCCTGAAGCCCAAGTTCCCCGGTTTCGATCCGGGAGAAATCCAGCACGTCCTGCACCACCGACTGCAGGTGGCGGGCGCTGCGCTGAATGTCGTCGGCGTATCCCCGGTATCTTGGGGCGATGGGGCCGAACAACTGGTCGGACATAGCCTGCGAAAAACCGATGATCGGATTGAGCGGCGTCAGCAATTCGTGGCTCATTTTGGCCAGGAACCGGGACTTCGCCAGGTTCGCGGTAATCGCCGATCGGGACCAGACAAAAGATAGCGCGACAGCCGCGACCACTAGCACCAGTGTGACCGCGCCGATCCTCAGGGCAAGATCCTGGAACAGCCGGTCCCCCGGTTTGTCCTGCGCCCAGATAACGGTTGCAAGCGGTTTACCGGTCAACGAAGACAGCGAGAGCCCGCCACCGTCATTTCCAACCCCTCCCAGGCGCAGCCCCCCCAGAAGGAAGCGCTGGCCCAGGCTTTCCATGAGTTCAGAATTCATCTCCCGGAAGAACACAAGGATCGGTCGGTCCTTCAGCTTAGCTTCCGCCTCGGTCGGGGTTTCCGGGGTAATTGATCCGGCAGCCACTAAATAGACACGCCCATTCCAGGTGACGAAACTGCTCCCGGACTCTGATCGAGCCGTCGGTGTCGCTCTCAGGGCAGTAAGAAAAGCCTCGCCGCCACTGCCGAGGAACTGCAATCCTTCAGCCGGCAGGTCCGGATTATCTTTTGCGTGATAAAGCGTTTCATTCCCTGCATCGAATACGTATGAGCCCGAATAACCGAAC
>DJHY01000155.1:0-213 GCA_002433335.1 Rhodospirillaceae bacterium UBA6608
ATCCATGACGTCAAATTGGCCATGGAGTTCTGCAACAAGATGATCGGCCTGCAGGACGGGGTGACCATGTTCGCCGGGCCGACCGCCGACATGAACGAGGCCAAGCTCGACGAGATCTACGCCATGGAAGTGCTGTGAGGGGCGGGCGATGGACAATTCAACGGGATTTCGCGTCATGGATATGAGGACGGACGACATTCTCGCCCGCCGTAC
>DJHY01000155.1:518-6840 GCA_002433335.1 Rhodospirillaceae bacterium UBA6608
TTCTCGCCCGCCGTACCCGGCGCCAGCGTAATACCATCCTGGCCGGTCTGGTGCTTCTGGCCCTGGTGGTCTGGAGCATCGACGTCACCGTGGTCAAGGACACCGACTGGGACCGCATCGGCAGCCTGGCCGATGTGCTGGAAGCAGCCGGGCAGTTCGGCGGTGTCGATGTTTCCCTGTTTCCGGACCTGCTGGGCCCGACCCTGGAGACCTTGATGATCGCCTGCCTGGGCACCGCGTTGGGGGTGCTGTTGTGTATCCCCGCGACCTGGTTCGGGGCGATGAACATCACGCCCTATGCGCCGATCACTTATCCCTTGGCGCGCTTGATGATGACGCTCAGCCGCTCGATCCACGAAATCGTCTGGGCTTTGTTCTTTGTCGCGGTGTTCGGCCTGGGGGCCATGGCCGGGGTGTTCGCCATCGGCATGCGCTCGATCGGGTTCATCGCCAAGCTGTCGGCGGAAGCGATCGAAGACATTGACCATGGGCCGGTCGAGGCGATGCGGGCGACCGGGGCTAACGGGTTTCAGGTCTTGCTTTACGCCATCCTGCCGCAGGTCCTGCCGCAGATTATCGGCACGGCGATCTTCGAGTGGGAAATCAACATTCGCCGCTCGGCGGTGCTGGGCCTGGTCGGCGCCGGTGGTTTGGGGCTGGTGTTCTTCCGCCAACTCAACACCTTCAATTTCCACGGCGTGACGGCGGTGATCCTGGCGATCCTGGCCATCATCTTCTTGGGCGAGGCGATTTCTCATGCCGTTCGCCGCCGCATGATCTAGGGGAGGGACGTCATGACGACCAATGTCACTCACGCCGTCGCCGAGACCGTGCCCAAGCGGTGGTCGCGCTGCAAGGGACCGGAATGCCTGTTCAGCTATGCGGGATGGATCATCGCCTTTTCGGTGGTGGTGTTCAGCATCGAATATCTGAACATCCCGCTCGACCGCTTGTTCGGCATGTTCGGGCGCATGGGCGAAGTCATCGCCGACCGCTATTATCCGGCGGATATCGACTACATCATGGACCGCGACTATCTGGGCTACGTCATCGAGACGATCCAGATGGCGTATCTAGGGGCTTTGTTCGGGCTTCTGATCACGGTGCCGCTGGCCTGGTTCGCGGCCTACAACATGACGCCATCGCGCTGGACCGTGTATCCGGTGGCGCGCCTGTTCTCGATGTCCTGCCGTGCTGTACATGAAACGATCTGGACGATCCTATTCGTGGCCATTCTGGGTTACGGCATGTTGCCGGGTGTGCTGGCGCTGACCCTGTTCAGCGCCGGGTTCGCGGCCAAGCTGTTCGCCGAGGAAATCGAAGCCATCGACATGGGCCCGGTCGAAGCAATGCGGGCAACCGGGGCCAACCTGTTTCAGGTCATGGTGTTCGGGGTGTTCCCGCAGGTCCGCGTCGCCTTCACCGGCATCGCGATCTACACCTGGGACGTCGCGTTCCGGGCGGCCACCGTCGTCGGCTTCTTCGGCGCGGGAGGCATGGGTTGGTACCTCAAGCGCAACGTGATGCAGATCGAAACGGAGCGCGTCGCCGCGATCATCCTTTCGATCATCGTCCTGGTTCTGATTTCCGAGATCCTGTCGGCCTGGGCGCGCAACGCCGTCATGAAGATGAAGTGAGGCGCCGCCGCATGCTGATCCAACACCGCAATCCGCACCGCGCCCCGATCGGCGCCGTCCGAAGAAACGGAGAATAGCCTATGTCAAAAAAAGGTCGGGCCGTCGTCTACGATGCGCCGAACGAACCCTTCGTCGTCCGCGAATATCCCGTGCGCGATGTCCACCCGAACGAGGTCCTGGTCCGTATCACCATGTCGACCATCTGTCGTTCCGACATTCATTCCTACCAGGGGCACCGGCCCAATCCATGCCCGGGCATCCTGGGGCACGAGATCGTCGGCGTGATCGAGCAACTGGGCCCGGAGCGTGAGCTTGACATGCGCGGCGACAAGCTGGCCGTCGGCGACCGGGTGACCTGGACCGAGTTCTTCCACGACGGCGATTCCTATTACGCCGATATCCACGACATGCCGCAGAAGGCGGCGGGCCTGCGTAAGTACGGCCACGATCTGGTCGAGGACGATCCCCACTTCCTGGGCGGGTTCGCGGACTACTGCTACATCCTGCCGGGTACGGGTATTCTGAAGCTGCCCGACGAAATCTCCGACGAAGAAGCGACGCCGCTGAACTGCGGTGCCGCGACCATGGTCTCGGTGACGGAAGCCGGCGGGATCGATGTCGGCGATACGGTGGTCGTGCAGGGCCTGGGGCTGTTGGGCCTTTACGGTTGCGCCATCGCCAAGGCGCGGGGCGCGCGCAAGGTCATCGGCCTGGACGCCGTGGCCGACCGCCTGGCCCTGGCCGGTAAGTTCGGCGCGGACGTGACCTTCGACGTCAGCAAGATGAACGACGAGCAACTGGTCGCTGCCGTGCGCGCCGAATGCCCGCCCGACGGCGCCGACGTTGGGATTGAGGTTTGCGGCCTGCCGGGGGTGATTCCGGCGGGGTTGAAGATGCTGCGCGTCGGCGGTCGTTACGTGCTGGGCGGTCTGGTCAATCCCAACGCCATGTTCACGGTCGACGGCAACGAAATCCTGCGTCGCTGGATCACCATCCGCGGGGTCCATAACTATCACCCACGCCATTTGGTGCAGGCCCTGGATTTCGTCATGGCCAACCGCGACCGTTTCCCGTTCAAGGATCTGGTCGATTCCAAATTCTCGCTGGATCAATTGGACGAAGCCTTTGCCCGCGCGGCCGACCGGTCGGTGCTGCGGGCGGCCATCGTGCCTTGAGGCGATAGGTCAGTGCGGAAATGAAGAGGGGGCCCTTCGGCCCCCTCTTTTCGTAAATGATCAGCCTTCGAACAGGCTGCCGACCGGCAACGGTACCTGCAGGACTTCGCGGAACAGATAGAAGAACCCGAGCACCACGGCGATCCCGACCAGCGGATAGACGATTGCCCGGAAGCGGGTCCAGGGGTCGTACATGGCGACCAGGGTCAGTGCTGCGAAAACGGGCAGAGCCGAGCCGATGAACCCGAGCACGGGCATGGCCAGGGTTCCGCCCAGCATCACCGCGATCAGCAATACGCGGCGGATGACGGAGCCGCCGCCGGTGTCCTCGCCGGTTTCTTCCTGAACGCCGGTACGCCGGAAAATCCACTGCAGGATATAGGCCAGCGAGGCGGCGATCAGAACCAGGGCGAAGGTCTTGGGAAAGACCGCCGAGTCCGGGTCGACGTAGCTTTGCGTGTCCCAGATGACCAGACAGGCGATGCCGATGAAGATCGTCGAGATGACGGCGCCGCCGGTGTCGTGTTTGGCGTCAGTCTGCATGGGCTTTGTCCTTGATCTTTTGCAACCGGGCCAGCACCAGCGGGCTCAGTAGCGTGAACACGGTAAAGACGATGATCGCGATCGAGATCGGCCGTCCGAAGAACATGCCGAAGCGGTCGCCCGTTGCCGTGCCGATGGTCCAGGCCTGAACGAAACCGGACTCCGCGATCGGGCCCAGGATCAGGCCAAGCACGATCGGCGACGCCGTGTAGCCGAACCGGGAAATGATCCAGCCGCCAGCACCCAGCGCGATCATGATGATGACGTCGCTGATGTTGTTGCGGATGGCGTAGCTGCCGATGATCGTCATGAAGGCGATGGCCGGAACCAACAGCGCCTTGGGCAGGGTGATGATCGTGCGATAGGCGTAGCGGCCAATCAGCAGGCCGGTCGGCAGCATCAGAAGGGTCGCCAGGATCAAGCCCCAGATGAAGGTGTAGACGATCTCGCCCTGGTTGGTGAACAGGCTGGGCCCGGTGCGCACGCCCTGTACCAGCAAGGCGCCCAGGATCACTGCGTCGGGCGGCGTGCCGGGAATGCCCAGGACCAGGGTCGGGATGAAGCCGCCGCCGACGGTTGCGTTATTGGCCGATTCCGAGGCGACGATGCCGCCCGGTTCACCCTTGCCGTAGACCTGACCCTTCTTGGCGGTCCGGCGGGCTTCGGAATAGGCGACCAGGCTGGCGATGGACCCGCCCGCACCCGGCAGAATGCCGACCACGGTGCCGATCACCGATGAGCGGATGGCGTTGACCTTGTCCCGCCACAGGTAGGCCACGGCCTCGCCCAGGCGGAAGCCCTTGTTGCCGCTGTCGACCTTGAGGTGATGGCCCGGTTGGGCGACCAGATCGATCAGCACCGGGATACAGAACAGGCCGATCAGTGCCGCGACGATCTGAATGCCGCTGAGCATCGTCTGCGAGCCGAAGGTCAGGCGCACGTCGCCCGCGACCTCGGCCACGCCGATGCACGACAGGATCAGGCCCAGCGCGCCGCCGGCCATGCCTTTGAGCAGGCTGCCCTCGGAAAGGGCTGCGATCAGCGACAGGCCGAAGATGGCCAGCCAGAAATATTCGACCGGACCGAACGCCAAGGCGACTTCGGACAGCGGCGGCGCCAGGGTCATCAGGGCGACCGCGCCGACGATGCCGCCGATGATGCTGGCCAGACAGGCGATGGTGATGGCGAAATCCCCGTCGCCTTTCTTGGCCAGCGGATAGCCGTCAAAGGTCGTGGCGATGGCCGAAGGCGTGCCGGGGGTGTTCAACAGAATTGCCGAATAGGCGCCGCCGTAGATCGCGCCGGTATAGATCGCGCCCATCAGGATCAACGCCGATGACGTCGGCATGGCGAATGTAAGGGGAACCAGCACAGCGACCGACATGGTCGCCGTCAGGCCGGGAATGGCGCCGATCACCGTGCCCGCGACCACGCCGAACAGCGCGAACAACAGGTTAAGCGGAGTCAGCGCGTCGAGCAGATGCTCAAGCCCTGCCATGGAGTGTCTCCGTAAATGAAAGAGCGGCCCACGTCAGGCGTGGCCGCGGGAAAAAGGATGGGCCGATCGACTTGGCGACCGGCCCATGAAAACGGATGCTTACTTCAGCATCCCCGCTTCCTTGGCGGAGGCGGTGACGCCCTTGGCGAAATCGGACAGGAACTTGTCCGCGGCTTCGCCGTAAGCAAAGTCGACCGGCGCAAAGCCGCCTTCTTCCATCTTCTTACGGAAGGCAGGGTCTTCGTTGATCGCCTTGATCATCGCCGTCAGCTTTTGACGGATCGGTTCCGGGGTCGATTTCGGAACGGCGATACCACGGTACGCGCCGGACACGATGTCGATGCCCAGTTCCTTGAACGTCGGCACGTCAGGGAAGCGCGGGTGGCGCTTTTCCATGGCGACGGCCAGCAGACGGGTTTTCTCATAGTTGGCGGCAACGGTGGTGAAGGCCATGGCGGCGGTCACCTGCTTGCCCATCAGGGCCGCGACGCTGGCGCCCGTGCCCTTGAAGGGAACATAGGTCGTCTTGACGCCGGCCAGCTTGTCGAAGCGGACCTGGGCCAAGTGCGGGGCCGTGCCCTTGCCCGAGCCGGAGAAGATCAGCTTGCCGGGGTTTTCCTTGGCGAACTTGATCAGGTCCTGCAGGGTCTTGAAGGGGCTGTCCTCGGTCACCACGATGGCGTCCGGGGTGTAGTGGAACCAGTACAGCATGGTGATGTCGTCGGTCTTGTAGCCGACGTCTTTTTGCTGCGGTTGGAGGACGATGTGCGGCAGGTTGACGCCCATCATGGTGTAGCCGTCACCTTTCAGGGTGTTCAGGCTGGCCCAACCGACGGCGCCACCGGCGCCCGGCTTGTACGAAATCACTAGGTCCTGACCGAACTTGTCCTTGAAGAACGGCTGCTGCATGCGGGCGGTGATGTCGGATTCACCGCCGGGGCCGAAGGGAATGATGTAGCTGATGGGCTTTTCGGGATACTCGGCCTGGGCCGGGGTCGAAAACGCGGTCAGGCTCAGGCTGGCCGCGAACGCAACTGCCGCGCCCGCCAAAGCGAGCGCACGACGAGTGGACTTCATGTCTGTTTCCTCTCCAGATGGGTTGTGATGTTTTGTTGTTATTAAGTACGGTCGCCGGGTCGTTGCCCGGGACCGGGGCGAAGGTTGCCCAAGGGAAAATTCTTTAGCTAAGGTCTGGCGTCTGCTTTCGGGGTGACAGGTCGATGTCCAGCCGGACGACATCGCCCCGATATGTGATGTCGGCGACATAGATACAAGTGCCGCTCTGATCGCGGATCGTACGGCGAACGTTGACCACCGGCGCGCCCATGGGCAGGTCCAGGTGTTCGGCGGCCTCTTGATTGGCGCCATCGACGATCAGCGTCTGATGCACGTTTTCGATGGTCACGCCGGGCGTATTCGCCATCAGCGGAACGAGAACCTGGGTACGGAATTTTTCCGGGGCCAGCAGA
>DJHY01000202.1 GCA_002433335.1 Rhodospirillaceae bacterium UBA6608
AAGGCACGGAAATGACGCAAAAAAATAACGGCGGGGCGAACACGGACGGGCTGCTGAAGACGGCAGTCAAGGATCCGGCTGTGCGTTTGGCCGCGTTGGGCGGCGCCGTTGCCGGGGCGATCCTGGTGCTGACCGTGGTCGTCCTGTTCGGGAACCATGGCGACAAGGTAACGCCGGTGGTCGCACGCCAAGCTGCGGCACCGGTTGATGCGCCCCGCGTTGCGCCATTGAACGTGCCGCCGCCGCAGCATGTGGCCCCCTTGGTTTCCCGGCCTGAATTGGCCGAAGCGCCGCCGTCCGCCCCTGAATCAACCGACATGGGCCGTGCGGAATCCGTGCCGACGGCGCTGATCGAGCAAGCCGCCGCTTATCCGGATTT
This sequence comes from Rhodospirillaceae bacterium UBA6608, assembly GCA_002433335.1. The sequence continues at coordinate 380 of DJHY01000202.1, forward strand.
GCCGGTCGAGCGGGTTGAAACGCCGACGGAAACGCCACCAAGCGCGCCGGTCGAGGCCACCGCACCGGTGGAACAGGCGGCCGTCACCCCGGCGCCTGAGATGGTGCCGCCCGTGGCGTCGTCGCGCCCGCTGATCGCCGTGGTGATCGACGACATGGGGGTGGATCAGCGCCGCTCGGCCCGGGCGATCAAGCTGGCGGCTAAGGTGACCTTGTCGTTCCTGCCGTATTCGCGGGATTTGAAGCGCCAGGCGGCCGAGGCCGCGGCGGCAGGGCATGAAGTCATGCTCCACGTTGCGATGGAGCCGGAAAGCTCCGAGGTGGATCCTGGCCCGAACGTCCTGTTGACCGGCGTTCCCGCGCCGGAACTGCTGACCAGCCTGCGCTGGAATTTGGATCAGATGGGCGGCTATGCCGGGATCAACAACCACATGGGCAGCCGCTTTACTCGTGACCTTCCGGGAATGCGGGTGGTCATGACCGAATTGAAGCAGCGGGGCCTGTTCTTCCTGGATTCCGTGACCAGCCACGACACGGTCGGCGCCCGCGCGGCGCGGGAAGCCGGCGTTCCCTATGCGACCCGTGACGTCTTCATCGATCACAAGGATGAAGAAGCCTACGTCCACAAACAGTTGGACAAGGTCGCGGCCAAGGCCCGTAAACATGGCTCCGCCATCGCCATCGGCCATCCGCGCGATATCACCCTGCGTGCGTTGAAGGAATGGCTACCCAAGGTTCAGGCCGAAGGGTTCGAACTGGTCGGCGTGTCGCGGTTGTTGCACCGGCCGGCGCAGGCCCACACGAGCCTGAACGGGACATCGGGCTAGGCGGCTGACGCCGGGTTACCCTGCGAACTTGACCGCTTCCTCGGCGGCGCGGATCAGCGCCCGGGACTTGTTGATGCTTTCCTGGAATTCGCCTTCGGCGCTGGAATCGTAGACCACGCCGCCGCCGGCCTGGACGTACATCGTGTCGTCCTTGACCAAGGCGGTGCGCAGGGCGATGCAGGTGTCCATATCGCCGTTGGCCCCGAAATAGCCGATGCAGCCCGCGTAAACGCCGCGCCGGTGCTTTTCCAATTCGTCGATGATTTCCATCGCCCGGACCTTGGGCGCGCCGGAGACGGTCCCTGCCGGGAACCCGGCATAAAGAGCATCCAGGGCGTCCATCTCGGGCTTCAATTCACCCTCGACGTTGGAAACGATGTGCATGACGTGGGAATAGTGCTCGATGGTGAATTGTTCCGTCACCGTTACGGTGCCGGGAACGGACACCCGGCCCACGTCATTCCGGCCCAGGTCCAGCAGCATCAGGTGTTCGGCCAATTCCTTGGGGTCGGACAACAGGTCTTCGGCCAGGGCCTTGTCCTCGGCCTCGTCCTTGCCGCGCGGGCGGGTCCCGGCGATCGGCCGGATCGTGACCTTGCCCTCGCGCACGCGGACCAGGATTTCCGGGCTGGAGCCGACGATGTTGAACTTGCCGAAATCCAGGAAGAACAGGAACGGCGAGGGGTTCAGGCGGCGCAGCGCCCGGTAAAGGGCGAACGGCGGATAGGGGAAGGGCACGGAAAACCGCTGCGACAGGACGACCTGAAAGATGTCGCCGGCTTTGATGTATTCCTTGGCCTTATCGATCATGGCGTGGAATTCGGCCTGACTGGTGTTCGAGGCCGGGTTCAGCACCGCCACGTCGCTTTCCGGATGGGCGCGCGCCGCTTCGGGCAGGGGCGTGTCGAACTCCGCCACGATGTGGCGCAGGCGTTCCACGGCCGCGCCGTAGGCGTCCTGTGCATCGACGCCGTCCTTGGGCCAGACGGGCGTGAAGATCGAGATCATGTCCTTGATCGTGTCGAACACGGCCATCACCGTCGGGCGGATGAACATGCCGTCGGGAATGCCCAGAACGTCCGGATTGGTGTCGGGGATGTTCTCGACCAAGCGCACCGTGTCGTAGGATGCATAGCCGACCAGACCGGCGCTCATCGGCGGCAAACCTTCGGGTAGTTCGATGCGGGATTCCGCGACCAAGGAGCGCAGCGAGGCGATTGCACCTTCGGCTTCGGCCACGGGACAGGGGGCAAAGGCTTCAAGGTCGGTCAGGGCATCGCGGTTAATTTCCGCCATATTGCCCTGGCACCGCCAGATCAGGTCCGGAGCCAGACCGATGAACGAATAGCGGCCCCGCACCGCGCCGCCTTCGACGCTTTCAAGGACGAAGCTGTTTGGCTTACCCCGCGCCAGCTTAAGAAACGCCGAAACAGGCGTTTCCACGTCGGCGACCAGGGTGGTCCACAACACCTGCGGTTCGCCCCTGTCATAAGCTGCGGAAAAACCGTCAAAGGCGGGTTCGATCTTCATGGTCGGCGTAATCCCGGTTTCAGGCGGCGGCTTAGTTGGCCGCGCCCGGCGTTCCGCCGGCGTTGAGGATCTGGCCCAGGACGTCCTGATTGATGGTCACGCCCTTTTCGGTGCGCAGGGCGCCCGCCAGTTGGGTGATCAGGTCGTCCTTCATGACGGTCGCCAGTTCGTCGCGCACGCCGGTTACGCCGTCTTTGTCGGCGGCGGGGTCGGCGGGAACGACCGAGGTCAGGCGCGACACGTAATAGCCGCCGTCGCCGCGGGTAACCTTGGTTTCACCCTGATTCAGGCTGAAGATGTCCTGCAGCAACTGGGCCGGAATGCCGGTCTGCTTCTGCGAGAAATAGCGCTTCAGGACCGAGGTTTCCGTTGGGACAGTCCCGGTGTCCTTGGCCACGGCCTGGATATCTTCGACACCGCGCAGGCGGTCGGCGATCTGCTTGGCATAGGCCAGGGCGGCATCGCGGCGGCGTTCGGCCATCACGGCTTCCTTGACCTGGTCCTTGACCGCTTCGAACGGGCGCAGGGCCGGTTTGGTCACCTGATTGACGCGCAGGACGAAGAACGCTTCGTTGCCCATCTCGCGCAGGGTGGAATCCGTGCCTTCCTCGGTTTCGAAGGCGCTGGCGACGATCTGCTGCGCATTCTCCGGCAGGCCGGCGGCGGGTTTGCCGTCAGGGCCCAGGCCCTGGGCGTCCACGGCATCGATCTTGATCGGCTTAATGCCCATGTCTTCGGCGGTGGCTTCGATGGTCATGCCCTTACCCAGATCGTCTTCCATGCGGTTGACCTGGGTATAGAGCGCGTCGATCGAGCGCTCGCGGGCGATATCGGCGCGCAGCTTTTCTTTGACGTCTTCCAGTTTAGCCGGATGGGCGGGCTGAACCTCGCGCACCTTGACCAGATAGAAGCCGATGCCGCCGGGGCCGGGCAGGGGAGCGGTGACCTTGCCGGCGTCGGTTGAGAACGCCGCTTCGGCGATTTCCGCCAGCAGATCGCCCTTGGTGACCGAACCCAGGTCCGTCGCGGCGGCGTCCATCCCGGCCATTTCCTTGGCCACGTCGTCGAACGAACGCCCTTCGCCCAGGGCCTTGACCGCTTTGTCGACGGCGGCCTGATCCGGCAGGATCATCTGCGACAACGTCCGCTTCTCAGGAATGCCCAGGCTGTCGGCCTGCTCGGTGAAGGCCTTTTCGATATCGGCATCGGTCACGGTCGACGGGTCGGCCAGATCCTTGGCGGCCAGCATGGCCAGGGTGATCGCGCGGTATTCGGGCGCGGTGAACGGGCCTGGATTGTCTTTGTGATAGGCCTTGAGTTCTTCTTCCGTCGGCTCCGACGCGATCTGCGCCCCGGCGTCGCTGATGAACAGGGTTTGCGCGGTGCGGGTTTCCTCGCGATAGCGATAGAACGTATCGGCCAGAACCTGTGGTGCTACCACGCCGGTTTCGACGGAATCGAGCAACTGGTTGCGGCCCAGCTCAAGCCGGGCGCGGTTCAGGAATTCCTGTTCGGTGAGGCCGAATTGATAGAGCATCCGCTGGAATTTCTCGCGGTCGAAGCCGCCCGCGCCGAGGGAGCTGCGGAACGCCGTCGACGACCGCACGGCGTCGCGCACGACGTTGTCGGAAATGGCGTTGTCCATGCCCTGCGCCGCCGCGTTCAGCAGCATGTCGTTGATCATCTGGCCCAGCACCGATTGCGGCAGGCCCAGCATCCGCGCGGTTTCCGGCGTCAGCTGTCCGGCGAAGCGCGGGTTCAGGCGGGCCATTTCGCGGCGGACCTCGGTCTCGACGTCGCGGCGGCTCAAATCCTGTCCGGCGACCTCGGCCACGGGGCGGTCATCGCCACGGAACTGGACCATGTC
>DJHY01000036.1:0-751 GCA_002433335.1 Rhodospirillaceae bacterium UBA6608
CAACCGCAATTTCGAAGGCCGCGTCCATCCCCTGATCAAGCTGAACTACCTGGGGTCGCCGCCGTTGGTCATTGCCTATGCCATCCTGGGCACGGTGCTGAAGGACATCACTACCGCGTCGCTGGGCGACGACCAGGACGGCAATCCCGTCTATCTGGCCGACATCTGGCCGAGCGCTCAGGAAGTGGACGCCGCCGTCCGCGACCATGTGACCCAGGCCTTGTTCGTCGAACGCCAAGCAAAGATGAACGAGGGCAGCCCCCTTTGGGATGCGATCGATCCGGGTCAGGCTGGGGCCTATGATTGGGACGACGACAGCACCTACATCGTCAAGCCGCCTTATCTGGAAACGGCGCGCCGCCAGGTTCCGTTCTCCGGCATCGAGGGCGCCGCCGTCCTTGCGCTGTTGGGCGACAACGTGACGACGGACCATATCTCGCCTGGCAGCCGCATCCAGGAAGGCAGCCTTGCGGGCGCGTTCCTCTCGGCCCGCGGCGTGGGCGCCGCCGACTATTCCGGCTTCCTGCAACGCCGCGCCAACCACGAAGTGATGATGCGGGGCGCGTTCAACAATCCCTATATCCAAAACGAAATGACGCCCGACCGGCGCGGCGGCTGGACCCTGCACCAACCGTCAGGCGAAGAAATGACGATCTTCGACGCCGCCCAACGCTACGCCGCCAAAGACCGCCCGGCGGTCGTCATCGCCGGGGCCGAATATGGGACCGGTTCGTCCCGCGACTGGGCCGCC
>DJHY01000036.1:1120-1810 GCA_002433335.1 Rhodospirillaceae bacterium UBA6608
GAAAGCTTCGAACGCATTCACCGCAGCAACCTCGTCGGCATGGGCGTACTGCCCCTGCAATTCAAGGACGGCGCGACCCGCAAGACCCTGGGCCTGGACGGCACCGAGAAAGTCGATGTCCTGGTGCCCGAAAGGGGTATCGCCCCGGGCTGTGACCTGACCGTTCGCTTCACCAAGCCGGATAGGAAACAGACGGAAGCCAAGGTTCTTTGTCGCCTGGATACCGCGCGCGAAATCGCCTGGTTCGAGAACGGCGGCGTCATGCCCTACGTCTTGGAGAAATTCCGAGGTGCCAACGCCGCCTGACCGGCGGCCAAGCATCGTTTAGCGACGACAAGATAAGCTACGCGAAAGGGAGGTTCGACCATGCCTATCTTCAACAACGGCGCCGTGAGCATTCATTACGAAGAAGCCGGCAGCGGGTTTCCGTTGCTGGTGCTGCCGGGCGGCGGCCTGAATGCGACCATCGCCGGGTTGGCCAAACATGCCTTCAACCCGCTGGAAGAATTCTCCGACCGCTACCGCGTGATCGCGCTGGACCTGCGCAACGCCAACGGCGGCGAGACCACAGGCCCGCTGGAGGTCGATCGCACCTGGGACGGCTTTACCGACGACCAGCTCGGCCTGATGGACCACCTGGGCATCGACCGTTTTATGGTGATGGGCTTCTGCATCGGCGGGCCGATGATC
>DJHY01000036.1:2107-3483 GCA_002433335.1 Rhodospirillaceae bacterium UBA6608
TTCTGCATCGGCGGGCCGATGATCTGGAACATGCTGAAGCGCGCGGGCGACCGCGTCGTCGCGGCGACGCTGGTTCATCCCAGCGGCTATACCTCGAGCCATCCGGATCTTTATTTCCGCAACAACATCTCCGGCTGGGCGCCCGCATTCATGAAGCAGCGGCCCGAGATCACCCAGCAGATGGTCGAGGATTTCCTCAACAACATGTACACCAAACGGGCCGATTTCGTGCTGACGGTCGACCGGGATTTCGTACGCAATTGCCAGACGCCGGTGCTGATCCTGCCGGACGATATCCCGGCGCATCCCTACGCTACCGCGATGGAAAGCGCCCTGCTGGCGCCCAATTCTCAGGTCAGCCTGTATCCGTGGAAAGAGAACGACAAGAAGATCGCCCTCGCGGTTCGCCACATCAGCGGGTTCCTGGCGCAGAACACGCCGGCCTGCTAACGACCGGCGATCAACCTAAGCCGTAGGACGCCGCCCATTTGAGCGAGGCCTTGGTCGCTCCCGGTTGGGTCTTGTCGTGGGGGGCGTATTCGCAGCCGACCCAGCCTTCGTAACCCAGGCTGTCGATCAGATCGAAGATGTAGCCGTAATTGATCTCGCCTTCATCCGGCGGGGTCCGGCCGGGATAGCCCGCGATCTGCACATGGCTGATCGACGGTAGGTGCGCTTCGAAGGTCCGGGTCAGGTTGCCTTCCATGATCTGCGCATTATGGAAATCGTACTGAATGCCGATATTGTCGGAACCGGCGGCCTTGACCGCATCGACGACGCGTTGCGCCTCGACCGTGGTCTGCACCAGATAGCCGGGGCGCGAGATCGTATTGATCGGCTCGATCAGGGCGACCAGACCGGCCTCGGCCAAAACCGGGCAGGCCCATTTGACGTTCTCGATGAAGGTCTCGAACCCGCCGTCCCGCCAGTCACCGTCGGCATAGCCCGCCAGGATGTGCAGGTATTCGGTTTTCAGCGCCTTGGCGTAATCAATCGCGAGGCCGATGGTGTCTTGGAATTCGGCTTCGCGCCCCTTGAACCCAGCGATGCCGTATTCGCCCTGCCCCGAGCCGCCGGGCGAATTGAACATCACGAAATCCAATCCGGCGGACAGATATCCTTCTGCCAGATCGGCTGCCGGGTATTCGTACAACAGCGGGCATTCGACGGCGGTGAACCCCAGGTCGCGGACCAGCTGGAACCGTTCCAGCATGGGGACTTCCTGGGCCATCCAGCCGATATTGGCGGCGAATTTGGGCATCGACGAAGGCCTCTCTGATTTCGGGCAGGGATTACAGGGCGTCGTTGTCCTGTTCGCCGGTACGGATACGCACCGCCTGATCCATGTTGTAGACGAAGACCTTGCCGTCGCCGAT
>DJHY01000037.1:0-1117 GCA_002433335.1 Rhodospirillaceae bacterium UBA6608
TTCGCGGATGTCGATGATGCGCATTGGGGAAATCTCTTCGGCTAAAGCTGTTCGGGGAATATTGCTAAGAGTGATACATAAGGCCCCGGCCCGAAGGCCAATGCCAAGATCGTATTGAGTTATGCAAGAGCCACATCGCCATGGAAATTGACTGGTTGAAGGACTTCCTGGCGCTGGAAGAGCATGGAAATTTCTCCCGTGCGGCCGACGCCCGGAACGTCTCGCAGCCGGCGTTCAGCCGCCGTATTCGCGCGCTCGAGGAATGGATCGGCGCGCCTTTGTTCCGGCGTGGGGCGCAGGGGGCGGAACTGACCCAGGCCGGGGTGCATTTCAAACCGCAGGCAGGCGATTTGCTGCGCGCGGTCGAGCAAGCCCGCCGCGATACCCGCGCCATCGGGGAGCGCGATACGGCGTCTTTGTCCATCGCTGCGACCCACGCCTTGTCCTTTACCTTCTTCCCGGCTTGGCTTCGCGCACATGCTGATTTCCACGACCTGGGGGCGGTCAACCTGCTGTCCGACAGTATGGAAGGATGCGAGCGCATCATGCTGGCAGGCGAAGTTCATTTTCTGCTTTGCCATTGTCATCCGGGCGTCGCGAACCGCCTGTCCCCGGATCGGTTCGACAGCATTGTCGTCGGCGGCGATACGTTGCTGCCGCTGCGGGCGCCTGCGGGGGCGGAGGGGCGCCTGCTCGGCTACAGCCCGGCGTCGGCCCTGGGGCGTATCCTCGACGCGGTAGCGGCGGTGCGGGACGAAGCATCGGCAATGGAAACCGCCTTTACCTCGCATCTGGCCGCGACCCTTCAGTCGATGGCAAGGGAGGGGCATGGCGTCGCCTGGCTGCCCCAAGTTCTGGTTGAAGACGACCTGCGGGATGGGCGGTTGGTCCGCGCCGGGGGCGCGCATTTGGACGTGGCGATGGAGATCAGGCTGTTCCGGGCCCCTGATTGCCGCAATAAGGCCGCCGACGATCTATGGGCGCGGCTGCAAACGCAAGAACCCGGAGCGGTGAGAGAAGCCTAGCCGCACTGCGCCCGGTGGCGCAGCATGTGATCGGCCAGGACGCAGGCCATCATGGCTTCGCCGATCGGGACGGCGCGGATGCCGACGCAGGG
>DJHY01000037.1:1404-2775 GCA_002433335.1 Rhodospirillaceae bacterium UBA6608
GGCGCGGATGCCGACGCAGGGGTCATGACGGCCCTTGGTGACGATCTCCGTGTCTTCGCCGGATTTGGTCACGGTCTTGCGCGGCGTCAGGATCGACGACGTCGGCTTGACGGCGAAGCGGCAGACCACTTCCTGACCGGTCGAAATGCCGCCTAGAATACCGCCCGCGTTGTTGGACATGAATTCGACGTCGTTGCCCTTGGCGCGGATTTCGTCGGCGTTCTGTTCGCCGGTGATCCGAGCGGCATCGAAGCCGTTGCCGATCTCAACGCCTTTGACCGCGTTGATGCTCATCATCGCCGAAGCCAGGTCCTGGTCGAGCTTGCCGTAGATCGGCGCGCCCCAACCGGCGGGCACGCCCGAGGCCACGACCTCGATCACGCCGCCGACGGAAGAGCCGGACTTGCGGATACCGTCCAGGTAATCGGCGAATTCCAGGGCCGCCTGGGCATCGGGGCAGAAGAAAGGGTTGTTATCGACCTCGGCCCAGTCCAGGTGCGAGCGGTCGATTTCCTTTTCGCCCATGGCGACGAGGCCGGCCTTGATCGTGATGCCGGGGCCCAGCACCTTGCGCGCCACAGCACCGGCGGCGACCCGCATCGCGGTTTCGCGGGCGGATGACCGTCCGCCGCCCTTGTAATCGCGGATGCCGTACTTTTTCCAATAGGTGTAGTCGGCATGGCCGGGGCGGAACTTCTCGGCGATTTCCGAGTAGTCCTTGGAGCGCTGGTCCACGTTTTCGATCAACAGGCCGATCGAGGTTCCCGTGGTCACGCCGTCGAACACACCGGACAGAATCTTGATCTGATCCGGTTCCTGACGCTGGGTGGTGTATTTGGACTGGCCGGGGCGGCGCTTGTCCAAATGGACCTGAATATCGGCTTCGCTCAGCGACAAACCCGGCGGGCAGCCGTCGACCACGCAGCCAAGCGCGGGCCCATGGCTTTCGCCGAAGGTCGTGAACCGAAACAGATGGCCGAAGGTGTTATGGGACATGGTGCGCCCCTTTTAGCACAAGCGCCTGATCAGACGACGGAAATATCGGGCGCGTCGACCGCTTTCATGCCGACGATGTTGTATCCGCAATCGACGTGATGCGTTTCACCTGTGACGCCCGACGACAGGTCGGAAATCAGGTACAGCCCGGCACCGCCGACGTCTTCCAGGGTCACGTTCCGGCGCAGCGGCGAATTGAACTCGTTCCACTTCAGGATATAGCGGAAATCGCCGATACCGCTGGCGGCCAGGGTCTTCATCGGACCGGCGGACAGCGAGTTGACGCGGATGCCGTCCTTGCCCAGGTCCTCGGCCAGATAGCGTACGCTGGCTTCCAGTGCGGCCTTGGCCACGCCCATGACGTTGTAGTTCGGC
>DJHY01000037.1:3085-3461 GCA_002433335.1 Rhodospirillaceae bacterium UBA6608
GCCCATGACGTTGTAATGCGGCATCACGCGCTCGGCCCCGAAATAGGTCAGGGTGATCATCGCGCCGCCATCGGTCATCAGCTTGCGCGCCCGTTGGGCCACGGCGGTGAATGAATAGCAGGAGATATTCATGGTCTTGAGGAAGTTTTCCAGGGTGGTGTCGATGTAATCACCCTTCAATTCTTCCTTGTCCGAATAAGCGATGGCGTGGATCACGAAATCCAGCTTGCCCCACTTTTCGGCGATGGCGTCGAAGGTGGCGTCGACCGAAGCCATGTCGGTCACGTCACAGGGGAGAACCAGGTCCGAGCCGATGCTTTCCGCCAGAGGCATGACGCGCTTCTGGAGGGCTTCGCCCTGATAGGTGAAGGCCAAT
>DJHY01000037.1:3764-3997 GCA_002433335.1 Rhodospirillaceae bacterium UBA6608
TCGCCCTGATAGGTGAAGGCCAATTCGGCCCCCTGGTCGTAAGCAGCCTTGGCGATACCCCAGGCGATGGAGCGATCGTTGGCCACACCCATGACCAAGCCTTTCTTACCGGACATCAGGGGCGATGCAGAAGCCATGAGTCTCCTCGAATTTTTGTTGTCTACCGGGTCACGTTCCGGCCCACTGCCGGTATCGGTCCGGGCAATATGTTGAGGTTTGCCCGAACCCCCATG
>DJHY01000037.1:4303-4649 GCA_002433335.1 Rhodospirillaceae bacterium UBA6608
CCCCATGCCATATAGTATGGGGCCGAGAACGTCAACGACGGGTTCCCCGGGGGAGCGCAAGGCCATGGAAAACCGCGATTTCGTGCGGCGGGTAAAGGCGGAGTGGCGCATGTGGCGCGGCATTCTGGGAATCGCTGTGGAACGCTTTCAGGGCGATCAATGCCTGCGAATGGCGGCCTCGCTCAGCTACACCTCGCTGCTCGCCGCCGTGCCGCTGACGGCGATCGCTTTCGCCATGCTGGCGGCCTTTCCGGTGTTCGAAGGGGTGCGAGAGAGCTTTCAGGACGTTTTGTTCGCCAATTTCCTGCCCGACGCGGCGGAATCCATGCGCGAGCACTTCGATAAG
>DJHY01000300.1:0-347 GCA_002433335.1 Rhodospirillaceae bacterium UBA6608
GAGTTCACCGTCAACATCGCCCTGATCGATCATGGCCGCCCCGTGCTGGGCGTGGTCCATCTGCCGGTATTGGGCGAGACCTTCATGGCTGCCCAGGGTTTGGGCGCGTTCAAGGCCGTGGGCGATGACGCCCCCGTCCCCATCGCCGCCCGCGAAGCCCCGCCGCAGGGATTGACCGCCGTGGTCAGCCGCTCCCACGGGGCCGAGGAAGCCGACGCCTTCCTGACCCGATACAAGGTCGCGGAACGGATCGGCGCTGGCAGCTCGCTGAAGTTCTGCCGGGTCGCCGAGGGCGCGGCCGATATCTATCCCCGTTTCGGGCGGACCATGGAATGGGACACGGCGGC
>DJHY01000300.1:653-5957 GCA_002433335.1 Rhodospirillaceae bacterium UBA6608
CATGGAATGGGACACGGCGGCGGGCCAAGCGGTCGTCGACTGCGCCGGGGGCCGCGTCCTGACCACCGACGGCGCGCCGCTTTCCTATGGCAAGGACGGCCTGGACAATCCGCATTTCATCGTCGTCGGCAAGGGGATCGGCCTTGACGGATAAGACGTCGGCCATTCTCGCGGCGTCGGACCCGGCAGCCATGGTCCGGGCGGCGGCTGTCTTGAAACAGGGCGGTTTGGTCGCCTTCCCGACGGAGACCGTTTACGGCCTGGGCGGCGATGCCACGAACGACGCGGCCTGCGCCGCGATCTATGCCGCCAAGGACCGACCCCAGTTCAATCCCCTGATCGTCCATGTCCTGGATGCGACGGCGGCGGCGGAGTTCGCCGAAATCACGCCGCTGGGGCAACTGCTGATCGACAAATTCTGGCCCGGTCCCTTGACCCTGGTCCTGCCCCGCAAAGCCGATTGCCGGTTGTCGATGCTGGTGTCCGCCGGGCTGGACACGGTCGCAATTCGCGCCCCCGATCATCCTGTCGGACGGGCGCTGCTGCAGGCCAGCGGCCTGCCGATCGCGGCCCCCAGCGCCAACCGATCCGGACATATCAGCCCGACCGCCGCGGGCCATGTGGCGCGATCCCTGCCCGGCCCCGACCAAGGCGGGCCGGAGGTGATCCTCGATGGCGGGTCCTGCGGCGTCGGCCTGGAATCCACTGTCGTCGACGCCACCGGCGAGACGGCGGTGATCCTGCGCCCCGGCGGCCTGTCGCGCGAAGACCTGGAATCGGCCTGCGGCACACCTGTCGCTGAAAGCCACGAGATCGGCCCGGATGGCCCCCGCTCGCCCGGCATGCTGGCGCGCCATTACGCCCCGGGCAAACCCGTGCGCCTGAACGCCGACGCGGCGGACGCGGGAGAAGCCCTGCTCGGCTTCGGCCCATCGGCCCCGGACGGTTGCCTGAACCTGAGCCGCCGAGGCGACACGACCGAAGCGGCAGCAAATCTGTTCGCCATGCTCCACGAATTGGACGCGGGCCCGGCGCAAGCCATCGCCGTCATGCCCATCCCCGACCAGGGGTTAGGCCGCGCCATCAACGACCGCCTGGTCCGTGCCGCACGCACGGACGATATGGAGCCGTGATGCAACCCCGTCCGCCAATCATCGTCATGGACCTGGAATGGACCGCCTGGGACGGCTCGCGGAAGCGCTGCTGGACCGGGCCCGGGGAAGAAATGGAGATCGTCCAGATTGGCGCAGTGAAGCTGGCGGATACGCCGGAACTGCCGGAGATCGGCGCATTTGAGGTTCTGATCAAACCACGGATTAACTCCCTCTTAGACGATTATTTCGTCGCTTTGACCGGCATTTCTCAGGATCGCTTAAATCGCGACGGCATGGATCTGAAACCTGCCTTGGCGGATTTTGCCGAATTCGTGCATGACGCAGTCGAAATTTGCGGCTTTGGCGACGAACTGTCCCACATCGTTTGGAATTGCCAGCTTTATGGGATGGTCAATCCGCTGGCGCGCGCGACCTGCCACGATATCCGAGACAGTATCATCAAGCTTTTGGATGCAGAACCGGACCTTGACAGCTCTGAGCTTCCGCAGGCCATGAATTTCAAAGCGCCCGGGCGCGCCCATCAAGGTCTGGCCGACAGCCGCTGCGTGGCCGAGGCCCTGCGCCGTGCCAGGGCAGCCGGAAAGTTCTAACCTCCAGCCCGCATAAAAAACGGCCCCGCCGATGATTGCGACGGGGCCGAACTTCAGGTCGGAAGGACCTTGGGTAATCTATTCCGCAGGCTGGGCTTCCGGCTGCGAGTCAGCCTGGGTCAGGTGATCCCGCGCCGGCAGGAACATGGCAATCATGGCCTGTATTGCGGCGAACCCGGCCAGGACCAGGAACACGGTCTGGAACCCGCCCATGCTTTCGTGCATCCAGCCGACCATCGGCAGCGCCGCAGCGCCGACGCAAAGCCCGACGAGATACTTGAGCGCGAACACCCGCGAGCGGAATTCCTTGTTGGTGAACCGCGCGATGATCGTGTCATGGATCGGAATGATCGAGAACGTGACGAACATCATCGCCGCCGCCGCGCCCAGCATGCCCATGTGATAGGCATAAGCGACCAAAAAGACGGTCGGGGCCTGGAACGCGACCGCCGTCACGTAAATCGGCTTCAGCCGGTATTTGTCCAGCATGATACCCATGATGACCTGGGCGATCGAGGCCACGACGAACACGGCGAAGGTCCACATCCCAACCTGGGACAGGTTGGACGCCAGATCGCCCAGACGTTCGTCGAACACCTTCGGCAGAGCATTGGTGGTGGCGTTGAAGATCAGCATCCCCGGAATGGAGGCCAGGATCACCACGGCGATGGCGCGGCGGATTTCCGACCGCGTGGCCCCGATGAATTTGTCCTTCTTGGCCAGATGGTGCGGCTCCGGCGCATTGCGCGAAAACACCATGTAGGCAAGGCCGGTGGCGATGGAAACAACCCCCGGAATGATGAACGCGGCGCGCCAGGAAATCAGGTCCGTCAGGGTGCCGGCGACGATCGCCGCCGCAGCCACGCCGAAGTTACCGAACACGCCGTTGATGCCCAGTTCCTTGCCCAGCGAACGGGCATTTTCCGCGACCATGGCGATGCCGACCGGATGATAGATCGCGGCGCAGACGCCGATGGCCAAAAGGCCGGCCGCCACGGCGTAGGGTCCCGTGGCCAGGCCGGTAAGGATGGAGGCCGTGCCGATACCGATGAAGAACACCGTGATCATGCCATGCTTCGACCATTTGTCCCCGAGCCAGCCGGCCGGGATCGAGCCCGCGCCGAAGGCCACGAAGCTGGCTGTGGATAGCGCCAGCAGGAACCCATAGGACCCTTGGAACGCGGGGTCCTTGGCCATGGCGACAACGGCCGTGGCGTAAAGCAGCATGAAAAGATGGTCGTACAGGTGCCCCAGGTTCAGGAACAGGAACTGGACACCTCGTCGGTCGAGGTAGTTCATTTTCGGTCTTGGCCTCCCAATGGGTAAGACGGCATATTAGCCGTACCGTATTCTTGTGCCCCAGGCGGGGATCGACAGTCTTTCGCTATTCTGTCAAATTATATCGAGAAACGGACAATCAAGGCCATTCCCATGGACGATCCCAGCGTTTCGCGCCGAACCGACGGCGGTGCCGGGCCGAGCCGCGAACAAACCCATCAGGATAATTTCGACCGGGTTCAGGCGCTGCAGGATATCCCGCGCCCAGTCGTCGCCGCCGCCACCGACTATCCGGCGGGTCAGGCGACGCGCTGGCACGAACACCCACGCGCGCAACTGGTCTATGCGATCTCCGGCGTCATGGCCGTGACCACCGGCGACGGCGTTTGGGTGGTGCCGCCTGAACGCGCCGTCTGGGTTCCCGGCGGCATGCCGCATCGGGTCGACTTTCCGACGGACGTGAAAATGCGCAGCCTATGGGTCGCCGCCGAAGCGACCCAAGGCCTGCCCACGGCCTGTTGCGTGGTCACCGTCTCACCCTTGCTGCGCGAACTGATCCGCGCCGCCGTGGACCTGCCGTCGGAATACCAGGCCGAGGGACCGGAAGGACGCCTGATGGCGGTGATCCTGGATCAACTGCGCGTGCTCGATCAGGCCCCGCTGCACCTGCCCTGGCCAGAGGACCCGCGCCTGCAACGCCTGGCCGAGGCCCTGGTCGACGACCCGGCCCGCGACGCCACCCTGGACGATTGGGCCGCGACGGCGGGCGCCAGCGCGCGCACCCTGGCCCGCCTGTTCGTCAAGGATACGGGCCTGACCTTCGGCGCATGGCGGCAACAGGCGCGGCTGCTGAAAGCCCTGGAACTGCTCGCCGCCGGACAAGGCGTGACCTCCACGGCCCTGGACCTGGGCTACGACAGCCCGTCGGCCTTCATCGCCATGTTCAAAAAGGCGCTGGGCGTCTCGCCGGGGCGATACTTTCGCACCTGACGCCGCGCGCGAGTAATCGCTTTTCATTCGCGCGCACCTTGTTCCAAAATCCCGCGAAACGGAACGCTCCGTCTTTGTCTGCCTTAACTCGACCTAGCCACCCCGGTGGCTTCCGCGACCCCAAGGAATTTGAAAGGCAAGGCCATGTTGGATTCAGTGAACTGGAATGCCGTGCAGGGCATCACCAGCAGCATCGGCGTGACACTCGCCGCTATCGCCCTGCTCTATTCGATGACATCGTTCAAACAGACTCTGAAGTTCATTCATTACGACGACATCGATAAGAATTATTTCGAGCTTTTGAAGATCGCCTTCGACAAGCCGTTCGTTCGCACGCCCGAGGCCATCACCGCACCAGAGGAAATGAAACAGTACGGTCTATATGCCTTCATGATGTGGAACTTCCTAGAAGCAATCTATGACCGCTGTCTGAAAGACGACGAACTCAAGGAAACTTGGACGCCGATCATCAAATCCGAGGGCGAACGCCATATCGCTTGGCTAAGAGACGAAGGTAACTCGAAAAATTTCAAGCAGGACTTCATCACCTATATCGACACCGTCGTCGCGGCATGACCGCTTCTCCCGACATCGGAACGACACATCGCTTTCTAAGCACGCACGAAGCGGCGACGGCATTTTCAGAAATCTGGGACATATACGTCGCTGCCATCCCTGCCTCGGAACGCAAGGATCGGCACACTCTACGTCAGATGACGCAGCGACCCGAGTACGCGTTTCACGTCACGGAACGCGCAGGGCGGGTTCAGGCCTTCGGCATCGTCTACCAGGCGCAGAACGGGGCGTTTGCATTGCTGGAATATTTCGCCACGGATGAGGCCGTCCGCAATCAAGGCATTGGCGGCGCCCTGCTTCGTCATATCTTCGCCGCCCATGGCGACGCCCCGATCCTGTTGGAAGTCGAAACCCCGCCCGGCGGTTCGGGCGAAAGCATCGAAGCCCGGCGGATCGCATTCTACCGCCGTCACGGTGCTCGCGTGATCGACAGTTTCCACTACGTCTTGCCGCTAAAAACCGACACGGCCCCGCCGCCGATGTCGATCCTGATCGCCGGAGCCGGGGGCGATCAAGTTGTACAGACGGAAACCCTGCGGGGTTGGATCGCCGAGATTTACCGCGACGTCTATGGCGCGCCGAGCGACAACGACGACTTCCTCGCCATGTTCAGCAACCTTCCGGCGGAGATGCGGTTGACCTGACGTCGCTCAGCCAAGCATCCCGCTGACGCCGTCCCAGGTCAGCTTGATCCCCGTCATGAACAGGAAGGCGTAGCAGACGCCGAAGAACACGCCGTCCGACAGGCGGTTCTG
>DJHY01000225.1:0-200 GCA_002433335.1 Rhodospirillaceae bacterium UBA6608
CGGGGCTGGGGCCGGATCGTCAACTTCGCCGGGATGAACGCGATCCACGGTTATAACGGCCGCGCCCATGTCAGCGTGTCCAAGCACGGCTCCTGGGGCCTGACCAAGGCCTTGGGCAAGGAATTCGGCCCCAAGGGCATCACCACCAACATCATCTCGTCCGGGCCGATCGGCGGCGACCACAAGGACCCGGCCATGGC
>DJHY01000225.1:488-2611 GCA_002433335.1 Rhodospirillaceae bacterium UBA6608
CGACCACAAGGACCCGGCCATGGCCGAACATATCGCCCATATGAAAGCCCGTGTGCCGCTTGGCCGCCTGGGCACGCCCGAGGAAATCGCCGGAATGATCTCGTATCTGGTTTCCGACCGGGGCGGCTTCATGAACGGCCAGCTGATCCAAATCAACGGCGGCACCGAGACCTGAGCCGGATAGCATCGCCGCCGCATTTTTGCTAAGCATTACCGGTACTTGGCGAAGATGAGGCGGCGATGACGCTGACCCGACGACTTCCACTCTGTTTGCTGACCGCCTGGGCGGCGGGATTTGCCGCGTCCGCATCGGCACAAACGACGGATTGCGGCGATCAGGGCCTGCCCCCCGCCATGCGGGCCTTCGCCTGTACCGAAGTCCTGTCCCAAGGGTCCGTTACGGACCCCGAAGTCCTGGCCGAGTTGTTCACCAACCGCGCCGAAGCCTTGCTCGAACAGGGATTTCTGGACAAGGCGCTCAGCGATCTGAATAGCGCCGTCCGGCTGGCCCCCAGGCGCAAGCGGGTTCACTTCCTACGGGCGCGTCTCAACCACACCGCTGGCCGCGACGACATTGCCTTGGGCGACGTCGATGAAGGTCTCGCCCTCGCCCCACGCGATACCGACGCCTTGGCGTTGAAGGCCCGAATCCTCAACGGCCTGCGGAGATACGCCGATGCCGCAGAAGCCGCCTCGCGCGCGCTTGATATCGACCGGCGGCATTTGACCGCCTTGACGCAGCGAGGCTGGGCCAACCTGCAGCTTGAGCAGTACCAGTTGGCGCGCGCTGACTTGAACGCCGCCATCGAAATCGCACCCGACGACGGCGAAGCCCTGGATGCCCGGGGAACCTTGCTGCGGCAAATGGGGCTCTACAATCTGGCGCTCGCGGACCTGGACCGCGCGATCCGTAACCTACGCCGACCCCGCCACAGTTTCCGCGAACGCGGCCTGGTCCATATGGCGATGGACGATTACGACCTGGCCGCCGCCGACTTTTCCGAAGCCCTAACGATGGCGCCCGGCGATCCCGACCTGTTGCACCTGCGCGGGCGCGCCCATCTTGAGGGCGGGCGCCTGACCGATGCCCGCGCCGACCTGTCGGCTTCGCTCGAAGAGGATCGCCAGGTCTCCGGCACCTGGGCCGACCGGGCCAAGGCCTTCTGGCGCATGGGGCACCTGCAATTGGCGTTGGACGATGCCGATCAGGCGATCGCCCTTGCCCCCAAAGACGCGGACGCATTCATTCTGCGGGCTCGCATCCGCCTCAGCCGAAACGAAGTCGGCATCGCCCTGGACGACCTGGGCGCCGCCATCGACAACGCACCGCATAACGCCACGGCGCGGTTCCTGCGGGCCGAACAGAATTTCGGATTGGAGAAATACGCCGCCGTGGTCGACGACATGAATGCCGTCGTGCGCGACGACCCGTTCCAGACGGCGGCGCTGGTGCGCCGGGGCGAAGCCTATTTCCGCCTGGGTGAGCCGCATCACGCCATTCAGTCCATGACCTCGGCGCTTGAACTGGCCCCAGAAAACGGCACGGCGCGGCTGATCCGCGCCATGGCCTACAAGAACCTGGACCAGAGCAAACGCGCTCTGACGGACCTGGATCATGTCTTGGTCAATGATCCGGCGAACCCGACGGCCTTGGATCTACGTGCAGCCCTGCATGCCGCCGCGGGCCGCCCCGCTGCGGCCCGACAGGACCTGACGCGGCTGTTGCAGTTGCAGCCGCACAACACGGCCCTGCTGCGTCGCCGGGCGAGCGCGGCCTTGGCCCTGGATGACGGCCGAGACGCGATCGCGGATTTGACCCTGGTCCTGTCCAAGACCCCGGGCGACGTGCCGGCCTTGCTCGTGCGCGGCAAGGCCTATCTCGCGGCGGGCGATGCCAATGCCGCGATCGACGACGCCACGGCGGCGATTGCCCAAGGCGGCGGTGGAGAAACGGATGTCGAAGCCTTGATCCTGCGCGGCCGGGCCTATCGTCAGCTGAGCCGCATCGACGCCGCGGTCGCCGATTTCGAACTCGCCCAACGCAAACAGCCCTATCAGGCCGAGGCCCTCCGGGAAAAGGCCCGCACGCTGTTGTATGGCGGGCGTTGGGGCGAGGCTTCAGC
>DJHY01000019.1:0-3793 GCA_002433335.1 Rhodospirillaceae bacterium UBA6608
ACCACCACCATGCGGGTGATCGATCGGGTTCATGGCAACACCACGAACCGCAGGGCGTTTGCCGAGCCAGCGAGCACGACCGGCCTTGCCGATCTTGGTGTTCTGCTGATCCGGGTTCGACACGGCGCCGATGGTGGCCATGCATTCGGCCCGCACCATGCGCAGTTCACCGGAAGACAGACGCAGCTGGGCGTAGCCCTGGTCCTTACCGATGATCTGGGCGTAGGTCCCGGCGGAACGCGCCATCTGACCACCCTTCCCGGCCTTCATCTCCACGTTGTGGACGATGGTGCCGACCGGGATGTTCTTCATCGGCATGGCGTTGCCCGGCTTGATGTCGCAGGCTTCGCCCGCAACCACCTTGTCGCCAGCGCCAATGCGCTGCGGCGCCAGGATGTAAGCCAGTTCGCCGTCTTCGTACTTGATCAGCGCAATGAACGCGGTCCGGTTCGGATCGTATTCCAGACGCTCGACGGTCGCTTCGACGTCGAACTTCTGACGCTTGAAGTCGATAACGCGGTAGCGCTGCTTGTGACCGCCGCCACGACGACGCGCGGTGATGCGGCCG
Source organism: Rhodospirillaceae bacterium UBA6608 (assembly GCA_002433335.1). Next base: position 569 of record DJHY01000019.1, read on the forward strand.
TTGTTGTTGCGGCCGCCCTTTTTGCGCAGGCCTTCGGTCAGCGTCTTCTCGGGCTTGCCCTTATGAAGGTCGCTGCGATCCACCAGAATGAGGCCTCGGCGGCCCGGCGTGGTCGGATTAAATGTTGTCAGAGCCATTGGTCTCTGCCCTTTTTCTTCTCAAATCCCTGGACGTCTCGGACTTAGATGCCCGTGGTGACGTCGATGGTGTTGCCTTCGGCGAGCGTAACAACCGCCTTCTTGGCGTCGTTGCGCTTACCCGGGCGGCCACGGAACCGCTTGGTCTTGCCTTTGGAGATCAGCGTATTCACCGCCGTCACCTTGACTTTGAACAGCTCTTCAACGGCTGCCTTGACCTCGAACTTGTTGGCGTCCATCGGCACGAAGAAGCAAACCTGATTGTGTTCGCCAATCAGAGTGGCCTTTTCGGTGATCACCGGACGGCGCAGGATTTCCATCATGCGCTCTTTCGAGACCGTTTCCTTGTTGGGGCTGTAGCGGCTCATTTCAAGCGCTCCATCAGCTTGTCCACGCCGGCCTGGGTAATCACCAGGGTATCCCGACGCAGGATGTCGTACACGTTGGCACCACCGGACGGCAGCACATCGATGCCGATGATGTTGGCGGCAGCCTTGGCAAAGTTGACGTCAACCTGTTCGCCGTCGATCACCAGCGTGCGGCCCCAGCCCAGTTTCGCCAGCTGTTTGGCCAACTCACCAGTCTTCGGCGCTTTCATCGCAGCAGTGTCGAGGATGACAAGCTTGCCTTCCTTCTGCTTAGAGCTGATCGCCGACTTCAGAGCCAGACGACGCACCTTCTTCGGCAGATCGTGGCCGTGGTCCCGAACGAGCGGGCCGAACACGACGCCACCACCACGCATCTGGGTCACGTACTTGGAACCCTGACGGGCGCGGCCCGTACCCTTCTGCTTGAAGGGTTTCGCCTTGGTACCGTTGATTTCCGAACGGCCCTTGGTCTTGTGGGTGCCGGCGCGGCGCTTGGCGAGCTGCCAATTGACCGCACGGGCCATCAGGTCGCCGCGGACGTCGATCCCGAAGATCGCGTCGTCCAGGTCGATATCACCGACCTTCTTGTTGGCGAGCGAGATAATGTCCTGCTTCATCGCTCTTATTCCTTGTTCTCGCCGTCGGCTTCAGCCGCAGGCGCTTCGGCGACGGCGTCTTCGGCCGGCGCTTCAACGGGGGCTTCTGCTTCGGCAGCTTCAACCGGCGCTTCTTCCTTCTCCGCGACAGGCGCGCTCTTCAGCGCGGCCGGCAGCGGCACATCGGCCGGAAGAGCCTTCTTCACCGCGTCACGAACCAGGACGAAACCGCCCTTCGAACCCGGCACGGCGCCCTCGATGAGGATCAGGCCGCGCTCGGCGTCGGTCGCGACAATGGCCAGGTTCTGGACGGTGCAACGCTTGTTACCAAGCTGACCGGCCATCTTCTTGCCTTTGAACACACGGCCCGGGTCCTGACAGTGACCGGTCGAACCATGCGAACGGTGCGAGATGGACACACCGTGCGAGGCCCGCAGACCACCGAAGCCGTGGCGCTTCATGCCACCGGCGAAACCCTTACCGATCGAGGTGCCGGTGACGTCGACTTTCTGGCCGTTGATGAAGTGCTCGGCCGACAGTTCGGCACCGACTTCAACCAGGTTGTCTTCGGTCACGCGGAATTCCCGCAGACGCTTGCCCGGCTCCACCTTGGCCTTCGCATAGTGGCCACGCAGCGCCTTGGACATGTTCTTCGGCTTGCCTTTACCCCAGGAAAGCTGGACCGCCGAGTAGCCGTCCTTTTCCATCGTGCGCTGAGCGACGACATGCACGCTGTCCACCTTCAGGACGGTCACCGGAAGGTGCCGGCCGTCTTCTTGGAAGACACGGGTCATGCCCAGCTTCTGTGCGATCAATCCAGTCCGCATCGTCAGGGCCCTCTTAGAGCTTGATCTCGACGTCGACGCCGGCGGCCAGGTCGAGCTTCATGAGCGCGTCCACGGTCTGCGGCGTCGGATCGACGATGTCGAGCACCCGCTTATGGGTGCGGATTTCAAACTGTTCCCGCGACTTTTTGTCCACGTGCGGCGACTTCAGCACGGTGAACTTCTCGATGCGGGTCGGCAAAGGGATGGGGCCGCGCACCGAGGCGCCGGTCCGCTGGGCCGTGTTGACGATCTCGCGCGCGGATTGGTCCAGCACACGATGGTCAAACGCCTTCAGCCGAATTCTTATGTTCTGTTGGTCCATGGCTCTTGCCTTAAATTCCTTGGCCCCAAATGTTGACCGGCCCCCATGGAATTATGGGGGCCGGAAAACCGGTTACCCTATTCGATGATTTTGGAAACGACGCCGGCGCCGACGGTGCGGCCACCTTCGCGGATGGCGAAACGCAGACCTTCGTCCATGGCGATCGGCGCGATCAGGTTGACCTTCATCGCGATGTTATCGCCCGGCATGACCATTTCCGTGCCTTCCGGAAGCTCGACCGTGCCGGTCACGTCCGTCGTGCGGAAGTAGAACTGCGGACGATAGTTCGAGAAGAACGGCGTGTGACGGCCACCTTCGTCTTTCGTCAGGATGTACGCTTCGCAATCGAACTTCGTGTGCGGCGTGATCGAACCCGGCTTGGCCAGAACCTGGCCACGCTCCACTTCGTCGCGCTTCGTGCCACGCAGCAGAACGCCGACGTTGTCGCCCGCTTCGCCCGTGTCCAGCAGCTTGCGGAACATTTCAACGCCCGTGCAGGTCGTCTTCGTCGTGTCCTTGATGCCGACGATTTCGATTTCGTCGCCGACGTTGATCACGCCACGCTCGATACGACCCGTCACAACCGTGCCACGGCCAGAGATCGAGAACACGTCTTCGATCGGCATCAGGAAAGCCTGATCCTTCGGACGGTCCGGCTGCGGGATGTAATCGTCAACCGCCGCCATCAGAGCCTGAATCGCGTCGTGGCCGATTTCCTTGTTGCTGTCTTCCAGCGCAGCAAGGGCCGAGCCCTTCACGATCGGAATATCGTCGCCCGGGAAGTCGTACGAGGACAGAAGCTCGCGGATTTCCATCTCGACCAGTTCCAACAACTCTTCGTCGTCAACCTGGTCGACCTTGTTCATGAAAACGACCAGAGCCGGAACGCCGACCTGACGGGCAAGCAGGATGTGTTCGCGCGTCTGCGGCATCGGGCCATCAGCAGCCGAAACAACCAGGATCGCGCCGTCCATC
>DJHY01000019.1:4125-5174 GCA_002433335.1 Rhodospirillaceae bacterium UBA6608
ACCCGTGATCATGTTCTTCACGTAGTCAGCGTGACCCGGGCAGTCAACGTGCGCGTAGTGGCGGTTCGCCGTCTCGTATTCGACGTGCGCCGTCGAAATCGTGATGCCGCGCGCGCGCTCTTCAGGGGCCTTGTCGATCTGATCATAAGCCGAAAACTCAGCGCCGCCGGTTTCCGCCAAGACCTTCGTAATCGCCGCAGTCAGCGTCGTCTTACCATGGTCAACGTGCCCGATCGTGCCGATGTTGCAGTGCGGCTTATTACGCTCAAACTTCTCTTTCGCCATCTCTTGATACTCCCTTCGACGCCTCGGCCTTAGCCGGCCAGACGAGTCTGGATTTCTTCGGAAACTTGGGACGGAACCACTTCGTAGTGGTCAAACTGCATCGTGAACTGGGCACGGCCCTGGCTCAGCGAACGCAGCGTGTTCACGTACCCGAACATATTGGCCAGCGGCACATGGGCGTCGATGACGCGCGCGATACCGCGCTGTTCCATGCCGTTAACCTGCCCGCGGCGCGAGTTCAGATCGCCGATGATGTCGCCCATGTACTCTTCCGGGGTGACAACTTCGACGCTCATCATCGGCTCGAGCAGAACCGGGCCAGCTGCGCGGCAACCTTCGCGGAAGGCGGCACGAGCGGCGATTTCAAAGGCCATAACGCTGGAGTCGACGTCGTGATAGGCGCCGTCATGCAGGGTGGCTTTGATACCAGTCACAGGGAAGCCGGTCAGAACGCCGGATTCCATCGAGGACTTGAGGCCTTTTTCGACGCCCGGCACGTATTCGCGAGGAACGTTGCCGCCGACGACGGTGTTTTCGAATTCGAAACCTTCAGCGATCGGCTCGAACTTGATCTTAACCCGCGCGAACTGACCCGAACCACCGGTCTGCTTCTTGTGGGTGTAGCTGTCGTCGACCGGCTTGGTGATGGTCTCGCGGTAGGCGACCTGCGGCGGAATGACCTCGGCCTCGACGCCGTGGGTCCGCTTCAGGATATCTACCTTGATGTCGAGGTGGAGCTCGCCCATGCCCTTGATGATCGTCTG
>DJHY01000224.1:0-792 GCA_002433335.1 Rhodospirillaceae bacterium UBA6608
CCGCAAGCTGGTCGAATATTCCGATGTCGGTTCGACCGAAGGCTCGGTCAACTTCCCGCAAGCGCAGTTGTCGGCGCGCCAGGGCGGCACCCGTTTCATCCAGGTGCAGCGCAATCTGCCGGGCGAATTGCAGCGCTTGAACGAAGTGTTCGCCCGTCATCAAGTTAACATCGCGGCGCAGACTTATCAGACCGACGGCGAAATCGGTTACGTCGTGCTGGAAGCCGAAGACGCGGTGGAAGAAGCGGAAAAGATTCTGGCCGATATCCGCGATTTGCCGGGCACCATCCGCGCGCGGTTGCTGAACCGGGTCGCCTAAGCGTTTTCGCCGAAACCCCGACGCACACGAAGATGTCATTCGCGGCGGGTCCGGTGGTTTAGGTACAATCCCTGCAATCTCATCAATCGACTTGCAGGGAGTTCACCAATGAAAACTCTTTCGCGCCGCCGCTTTGCGGCCTTCCTTTCCGTATCGGTTCTGAGCGGCGTGATGCTTGCTCAGGCCGCGCCCGCCATGGCCGAGCCGGTCGTCGGCAGCCCGGCGCCGACCTTTACCGGCATCGATACCAAAGGCAACAAGGTCAGCCTCAGCGATTTTCTGGGCAAGACCGTGATCCTGGAATGGACCAATCACGATTGTCCTTTCGTGCGTAAGCACTACAACTCCGGCAACATGCAAATGACCCAGAAGAAGGCGGCGGAAGACGGCGTCGTCTGGCTGTCCGTCATTTCGTCCGCTCCGGGCGAACAGGGCAACGTCAGCCCGGCGCAGGCCGATGCCTTGACGGTCGA
>DJHY01000224.1:1124-10108 GCA_002433335.1 Rhodospirillaceae bacterium UBA6608
GGCGGTTCTGCTCGCCCCCTCGGGCAGCATCGGGCGTTTGTACGACGCCCGGACAACGCCCCATATGTTCATCATCGACGCCAAGGGAACGCTGACCTATCACGGCGCCATCGACAGCATCAAATCCGCCGATGTGAACGACGTGCCCAAGGCGCAGAATTATGTGCTGACCGCCTTGGCGCAGATGAAAGCGGGCGAAGCGGTCAAGCCGCAGGGGACGCGCCCCTACGGTTGCAGCGTCAAATACGGTTCCTGATATCAGTTCAATTGCGGGGCCCCACCGGGATGGTTTCCTTTCCGGTGGGTTTCGCAATGCGGGCAGGTATAGGGTACCCCCATACTTTTTTGCATGGGTGACTCGTCTACCGGTCAGCATGAATGCTGGCTACATGATGATATTCTGTTGAAAGAAAAGGACGGAAATATCCAAACGGCGGACATCGTCAGCTTGGGCGTCTTAAGTAATAAGGGAAGCCAAAATGGCGAGAGTCCTCGTAGTTGACGATGATGACGACCACTTGGCCTATGTCGTTCAATTGCTTGAACGACTTGGGCATGAGCCGGCATCGGCCGAAAATGGCCAGCGGTGCCTGGAAGTTCTGCGCGAGCGGGACGTGGATGCGATCATCACCGATATTTTCATGCCCGGCGCCGACGGGATCGAACTGGTGACCGAATTGAACAAACTCGGCGTCAAGGTTCCGGTCCTCGGGATGACGGGCGGCTACAAGGGCGTCATCCGCCCTTACGAAAATCTGTTCGAAGTCCTGGCCAACGCCAAGGTCCTGCACAAGCCGTTTGGCCCGCGCGACCTTGATTCCGCTCTTTCGGAGGCTTTGGCCGATGTCGCATGAGCCGAAGGACATTCGCGGCCAACGTCCGTCGTTGCGCCGGAAACAAGCGGTCCTCGACCGAATTTCGGCGGCGCTCGACAACGTCGACCGTGAAAACCGCGACCTGCGTACCCAAGTCGCCGAATACCAGGGGGCATTGGTCGATTTGCGGGCCGGTTTCGAAAACATCATCGATGCGACCGATAGCGCTGACCCCAATCGTTTGCGGCTAAGCGACGACAATACGTCGCAGCTCCGCCGGGCGGCGCACCGGATCGGCGTCGTCTCCGACATCTGGTCGGAACGCGCCCGCCGCCGTGATTTTCCGGAATCCGCTTAAACCGGAAAGGTTCCGCCTTGCCCAACCGCGCCCCGGATGGAAAGATTGTCATCACAGGCATTTCCGCCGGACCGATTGCGTGATCTGTTCCTGGATGAACTTGGCTTTTCCGGGAGGGGGTGGATGCCAGGCAAGAAACGAGAGCCAGCGAAAAAACCGCGCGCCAAGACCGGCGTGACGATGGAAACGCTGATCCGGAATATTGTCGAGGCAACAGCCCGCACGGCGGGCGAAGAATTCCTGCGTAAATTTGTCGTGGCGCTGGGCGATGAGCTCCGGGCCGATCTTATTTTCATCGGCGGAGTCCTGCCGGACAGAAAGTTTGTCGATACCGTCGTCTTTCTCGATGGCGGAGAGTTCCAGGAAAACTTCCAATACCCGTTGGCCGGGAGCCCTTGCGAAGCGGTCGTCCTGGAAAACCGCATCTGCACCGTCTCCAGCGGCTTGCGGGAACGCTTTCCGGATCATGCGGAAATCAATCGGCGCGGCATCGAGAGCTTTATCGGCATCCCATTCAGCGGATTGGATGGTGTCTGCAAGGGCGTGGTCGTGGCCATGTGCCGCGGGCCGATGGATGTCGACGACGTGCAGGCCTCGATCCTGGAGTTTTTCGCGGGGCGTGTCTCCGCCGAGATCGAACGCGTCCGCAGCGAGGAGAACCTGCGCAGCAACGAAGCCTTGCTCTCCGCGATTATCGACAACCTTCCCCATGGCTTGACGGTCAAGCAGCCGGATGGCCGGTTCATGTTGGTCAACAAAGAGTTCTCGCGCCGCTATGGGGTCACCCAAGGCGAATTGCTCGGCCACACCAGTGAAGAGACGTTCCCTCAATGGAGTGATGCTTGGCAGTTGTCCCGCGATCAAGAAACCGAGGTCGCGGATAAAGGGGGCACCGTTACCCGTTCGTTGGATCGGGCGTACTTGGACGGATCAACCCATCGCCTGGAAATCGTAAAATTCCCGGTTCTTGCTGATACGGGCGAATTGATGGGGATCGGTTCACTCGCCGTTGATGTTACCGAGCGGGCGTCGATTGAAAAGGAGAGCCTGGAGCGGGAGCGCATCTTGCGCAGCTACCATAAGGCTCTGGACAAGATCGTCGCCAGCGACGCCATGGCGTCGACCGATGCCGCCGAGGCCTTCGCCCTGTTGACCGAGGTCGCTGCGGAGACCTTGGGCGTTGAACGTGTCAGCGTATGGCGGGCGGCGAAGAATATGGAACACCTTGAATGCCTTGACCTCTACCTTAGGGAAGGCGCGCGCCACGACAGCGGCACAGTGCTGTCTCTGGACGAGTTCCCCAACTATTTCAGAGCACTGCAACAGGTCGAGGTGATCGACGCCCATGACGCTTGGTCCGATCCGAGAACAAGCGATTTCACGGGTGAATACCTGGAAACGTTCGGCATCACGTCGATGCTGGATGCCGTTGTCCATATCGGCGACCAACTGAAAGGCGTGTTGTGCCTGGAGCATGTCGGCGACCCCCGGGAATGGACCTTGGAAGAGCAGTCCCTGGCCCGGTCGTTGGCGGCATTGACCTCGTTGATCATGACGCGTCAGGAGCAACTGGCGGCGGAACGCGAGCGGCAGTCCGTCGAAAATCGTTTCCGGGAAGTCGTCAACGCCTTGCCGAGTTCGTTGTCTTTGAAAGATCGCGATCGGCGGTACGTCTTCGTCAACAAGGTCTATGAGCGCAATTACGGGGTCACCGCCGAAGAAGCTTATGGCCGGGGGATCGACGAGCTTGGGCTGAACAGTCCGAGTATCCTGGCGGCGATTGCCGAAGAAGACCGCCAGGTTCTGGAAGAAGGAAAGTCCTTTACCAGCGAGTCGACCCGGATCGGGCGAGACGGCGAAGAGCGCGCGGCTTTGGTTTCAAAATTCCCGATCTACGACCAGAGCGGCCAGGTGGAAATGGTCGGTACCCTGTGGACCGACATTTCAGACCAGAAAGACATCCAGCGGACCTTGGAAGACGCGCGGGCGCGGTTGCGCGCGATCACCGATAACGTCCCGATCATGCTGTGCCTGAAGGGGTTGGACGGACATTATATCGAAGCCAACAAGAGCTTTGCGGACTGGCATGAAATCAACGTTCGCGACGTGCCCGGGATGCGCGCGTCCGATCTGCTGACCGCGGAACGCGCCAATGTTCTTGAAGGCTATGAGAAGAAGGTAATCGAGACCGGCGAGGTCGTAGTCCATGAAGGCGTGTCGCGGCTCCATCATCGCCCCGACGGCAATCCCATGATCTTCCGAATGATCAAATTCCCGGTGTTGGACGCCGAGGGCGTGATCATGGGCGTGGGGACGGCGCTGCTTGATATCACCGAACAGAAGATGGCTCAGCAGGCGCTGGAAGACATGCAGGCGCGCCTGATGGCGATTACCGATAACGTCCCGATCATGCTGTCGTTGAAGGACCGGAACGGCGTCTATCAGCATAGCAACTCATCCTTCGCCGAGTGGCATGGCTGCAGCGCTGAGGAGCTGATTGGAAAGACGTCTCGTGATCTTTTGCCAGCGGAAGCCGTGGGGCGCATCGAGAATGCGGATCGCGAAGTCCTGGAAACCGGCAAGGTCGTGGTGTTCGAAACGGAGACCGTGTTTGGACACAAGAGGAGCGGCGTGCCCGTCACCTTGCGGCAGTTCAAGTTTCCCATCCGCGACAGTGCGGGTGAGGTGACCGGGGTCGGCACGGCGATGGTCGACATCACTGACGAGCGCCGGTCGGAGCTCGCCCTGCAGGCGCATCTCGGAAAACTGGAAGAGATGGTCGCCGAGCGGACGGTGGAACTCACGGAAGAGATCGCCGAGCGACGACGGGCGGAGCTGGAATTGCGCCGCTCGGAATCCACGATGCGGGGCATTCTGGAACGCAGTCCCGTCGGCATCGCCATCGTCGCCCGCGAACCCCGTCGCCGCCTGTTCGTGAACCGCAGCTTCCTGGAATTGTTCGGCGCGAAAAGCGAGGAAGAATTGAACGCCGTCGCGATGTCGGACACCTATGTCGATCAAAGCCAGTTGGAGAGACTGAGCAATCTGTTCGACCAGACCGGCGGTTTCGACGGCATCGAAGTACACCGTCGCCGTCTGGATGGTGCGCTGCGCTGGGTGCTGATGCACTCGCGTTTGGTGATGTTCGAAGGGCAGCGGGCGGCGCTGGTCTGGCACTACGACATTACGAACCGCAAGGAAGCGGAAGAGGCCCTGGCCCGGCAGGCGGAAAGCCTGGAACTCACGGTCGCGGACCGGACCCGAGAGCTTCGGGAAAGCGAAGCCTTGCTCAGTTCGATCATCGAGCACCTGCCCGCCGCGATTCTGATCAAGGATGCGAACCGACGGGTCGAGCGCGCGAATTCTATGTTCAAGGAATGGTACGGCATCGACCCCAAGACCTTGATCGGCAAAGACGTCGTATTAAACGAAGACGTCCAAAGCGCGGAAGAGAACGCGCGCCGCGATACCCAGGAATTAGGGGTTTTGGAAAGCGGTCTTTTGCTGAAACGCGAGGTCGAGCGGCCTTTCCTGGATGGCCGTCTGCACACGATCAACGTCACCAAGTTCCCGATCTACGATGACGACGGGAAAATCGTCCGGATCGGGTCCATCGGTATCGATGTGTCGGTCGAAGTCGAGGCGCGTAAGGCACTGCAGCGCCATGAACGGCTGCTGCGATCCCTGATCGACAATCTGCCGGTCGCCTTGATCATGAACGACGAGGCGGGACGCTATAATCTGGTGAATCAGACGTTCTGCGCTTGGTACGACCTTGAGCCGGAAGATGTTCTTGGGCGTGACATTTCCGAGATCGCGGATTTGATGGGTATCGATCCAAAGGATGTCGATGAACAAGATAAATTGGTGCGTTCCAAAGGCATCGGTTTTGATCGAGAGACCGAACGCGTCATGGCCGATGGGTCAAACCATACGGTTCAAATCAGAAAGTATCCGTTCCGAGACGAAACAGGCGAGATCGCCGGGGTGGTGTCGGTCAGTGTCGATGTGACCGATCTGCGCCAGCGCGAACGGGAACTCTCCACCTTGGTCGAAAACGTCCCGGGTGCGGTGTTCCGGTCGCGTATCAACAAGGACTTATCCGGCGAGGCTCTATTCATCAGTGAAGGCATCGAAGAGATCACCGGCTATTCCTCCGAGGAGGTGACGCGACGGATCAACAGCGGCGATATGGGTCTGTTCCATCCCTCAGATATGGAACATGTGAACAGCACCGTCGAAGAAGTCGTAAGTGCCGGCGCCCCCCGTGAGACGACATTCCGTTTGATTACGGCGGATCAGGAGGAGCGGTGGGTCTTCCGCCGCAGCCGCGTCGTTCAGGAAGATGCGGACGGCTGGATCGTCGAAGGCCTGCTCTTGGACATCACCGGGCAACGCAAGGCGGAAGAGGCGATCCGCGAGAGCGAAGCCAGACTTCAGGCGATCACCCAGAACGCGCCGATGCTGCTGAACCTCAAGGATAAGGAGGGCCGCTTCCAGTTCGTGAACGAAAGTTTCGCCCAATGGGTTCGCCATCCTGCGGATCAATTGATCGGCATGAGCATCCAGGATCTGTTGTCGCCGGAGGAAGCGGAGCGGGTTTCCCAATACGAGCAGAAGGTGTTGAAGTCCGGGGTGGCGATGGAATTCGAAATGGCGTCCATGATCCCGCAAGGAGACGGCTCCAGAACGCTGCAGTTCATTAAGTTCCCCGTGCGTGACGACAAGGGCGAGATGTCCGGCGTGGGCACGGCGATCATGGACGTGACGGATCGCAAGCGCGCGGATGCGGCGCTGAAGGAAAGCGAGGCCCGCTTCCGCGGGCTGTTCGAGAACGCGCCCGCGGGCATCACCATTAAAACGACGGGCGGCCGATATTTGGCGATGAACAAGACTTTCCTGGAATGGAAGGGATGGGATCTGCTGGATATCGTCGGTCGCCGCGCGGTTGATCTGTTCGGCCCCAACTTCGCGACGATTATCGACGAGGAAGACAACCGGGCGGTCCAGGAAGGCGCGCCGGTGATGAAAGAGACCGCCATCACCTGCGCCGATGGCCGCAAGCTGGTGGCGACCAAGATCACCGCGCCGATGGTGACCCCGGAAGGGCAGGTGACGGGCGTTTGCTCTTTCTACGTCGACGTTTCTGAATTTCGTGAGATCGAGGCCCAACTCCAACAGGCCCAAAAGATGGAAGCCATCGGACGGCTTGCCGGCGGGATCGCGCACGATTTCAACAACCTTTTGGGCGCGATGATGGGCTTCAATGAATTCCTCATCGAAGATTTGGCGCAAGGCACGCCGCAGCATAATTTCGCCTTGCGTGTCGCCCGAGCGGGCGATCGGGCGAAACAACTCGTCAGTCAGATCTTGGCATTCTCCCGGGCGTCGCACGGAGAGCAAGCCGTGGTTGATTTGAATACGGTCGGCGAAGAAGCCGTCAGCTTGCTGACGGGATCGTTGCCTGTCACGACACGCGTCGTCTTTCATCCGTCTGACGAGCGCGTGGCGGCGATGACCAACGCCGGCCAAATGTCGCAGGTGCTGATGAACCTGGGCGTCAATGCAAACGATGCCCTGCATGGCGTCGATGGGGTGATCAACATCAGCGTCTCTCGCGTGCCCGCCGGGTCCGATGTTTTGCAGGCGAGCGGTAGCGTGATCCAAACCGCGCCCGGCGATTTTCTGGACATTCGGCAGACGGGCCCGCAGGAATGGATGCTGACGGCCGGCGCCGTGGAGCCGTCGTTGGATCATGTGCTGGTGTCCGTCGAGGATACGGGGCCGGGGATTCCCGAACCCGTACTGCGGCGCATCTTCGATCCGTTCTTCACCACCAAAGAGGCGGGAAAAGGAACCGGACTGGGGTTGGCGGTGGTTCATGGGATCGTCACGGCGCATCACGGCGCGGTGCACGTGCGCTCGCGCATCGGCGAAGGCGCGCGGTTTGAAATTTATCTTCCCTGCGTCGATCCCGAGGCCGAGCGCGACACGACGGACGAAGTAACTGAAAAGATTTTCGGCCGCGGCATGGTGTTGGTCGTCGATGATGAACGCGACGTTGCGGATATGGTGTCGATCGGGCTTGAGCGTCTAGGGTTCGAGGTCGGCGTGTGCAGCGGCGGCGAGGAAGCGTTGGAAGTCTTTCGTGAAACCCCGGACCTTTGGCGCGCGGTGATCTCTGACCAGATCATGCCGGATATGCGCGGGATGGAGCTGATCAAGGAACTCAAGGCCATCCGGTCCGACATTCCCTGTGTCCTTTGCACCGGATATAGTGAAACCCTGACTGAAGAAACTGCCCGCGCGAACGGCGCGGACGCTTTCCTGCAGAAACCGGTCGGCTCATCTCGGCTCGGCCGTGTGTTGGCGGAGCTTCTCGGAGCCTAGGGTTTCTGCGCCGGGTTCGTGAACTGGAACAGATCGTGCAATGGCGTTCGGCAAGGTGTCGGAACGGTGCTTCGGCTTTTGGGCTGGGCAGGCCGCCGACCTAGATGGAGGGCCTTGAAGTGTCTGCAAGTTTTGAAGAATTGTCTGGCGCCGGTGATCGCGCCACCGCGAAAACCTTGTTTGGGTCGGTCAAAATCGTCTGGCGGGTAAGCGCGATTGTCATTTTGGGAATCACGGCGATGGCCGCTCTTCTGGGAATTGAATTCTCCGGCCAAAGAGCGCTCGGCAAGTCGACGGCAGAAATCTCCGCCTACAATGAATTGGCTACCTTGAGCCAGGTGGTCCAGGCGCAATCCCTGCAGATGCGCCGCGCGGAGAAGGATTTCCTGTTGCGCCAAGACGTCAAGTACATCGCCGCATATCGCGAAAATGTCGAAAAGCTCGAAGGGGAATTGGCGAAAATCCGTCAAAGCGGATTGATTGAAACGAAGGCGGTGGTCGCGGAAATGCTGAGCAATGCCATTCGCGCTCATGGCAAGCAGTTCGCTGTGGTTGCGGAGCAAATCCAGGCGCTCGGCCTGGATGAAGAGCAAGGCCTTCGGGGGCAATTGCGCACCGCGGTTCATGGTATCGAGAAAAAACTGAAGGCCGCGGATTTGGATAAGCTTACGGTCAAGATGCTGATGATGCGGCGCCATGAGAAAGATTTCATGCTGCGCGGCGATGAGAAGTATATCGACCGCGTCCATGCCCGGAGCAATGAATTCAAGGGGCTTCTCGCCTCGACCAGTGTGGCCGACGAGGAAAAGGCGGAGCTTTCCAAACTCTTGGATACTTACGTATCGTCATTCGACGCATTCGCCCGCTTGTCCGTCGAAAAAGAAGCGGCGGTCAAGCAGCTGAGCACCATCTATCTGGACGTTACGCCGGCCGTCGATGAGCTTGTTGCCTTCTCCGAAAAGGGCGCCGCCAATGCGCGGCAAATGATGTCGGAAACGCAGGCCAAGATCGAACTTTTGATTTTGGGCGGCAGCTTATCCGTCGTCGCCTTGTTTATCGTCATGGGGGCTGCCGTCGCCATGAGCATCACCCGTCCGGTGCAGGCAGTGACCTCGGCGACAGAGACACTGGCGTCCGGAGATTGGACGGTGGCGATCCCTGCCTTGGGGAACAAAGATGAGATCGGCGCCGTTGCGCGGGCCTTGCAGGTGTTCAAGGAGAACCTGATCCGATCCAAGGAATTGGAAGAAGAGCAGCGGATCGAACAACAGCGCCAAGCGGAACGCGGACAACGCCTGGCGACGTTGACGTCGACGTTCGACACGAGCGTGAGCGAGGTGCTGAACGTTGTTTCGTCGGCGTCGACGGAATTGCAATCGACGGCCGGCAGTATGCGCGGCACGGCGGAAGAGACGACGCGT
>DJHY01000010.1:0-4688 GCA_002433335.1 Rhodospirillaceae bacterium UBA6608
TGATGACTTCCTGGATCTTGTACTGACGGCGCAGGTTGACCGGGCGGCGGACGGGAATTTCCTCGTCCTCGCCGCCGAGAACTTCGACGCCTTCGCCGCTTTCGTCGTCGCCTTCGTCGCCGACTTTGGCTTCTTCTTCCTGATGTTCGGCGACCAGCGCTTCGCGGTCGGCGACCGGAATCTGGTAATAGTCAGGGTGAATTTCACTGAAGGCCAGGAAACCGTGGCGATTTCCGCCGTAGTCCACGAAGCAGGCCTGAAGCGACGGTTCGACCCGCGTCACCTTGGCCAGATAGATATTACCTTTTAATTGCTTCCGAGATTCGGACTCGACGTCAAATTCTTCCAGGCGGTTGCCGTTTGCAATCACCACCCGGGTCTCTTCCGGGTGCGATGCATCGATGAGCATTCTTGAGGTTGACATAAAAATGTATTCTCCAGTGCCCGGCGGCGCGTGTGTTCGCCGGTGCCGGCAGGAATTCGATCCGCCGCAGGGCACTTCTCTGGGGTGTTAAGCTGGCCGCGCGCGCAGGCACCCGGGCGTTCGAATTGGAAAACGCCTCAATTCTTCCCGGTGTCTGCACGGCTGTTACCAGCATCATCAATATTCCTTGAGGGGGATCCCTCGTTTGGACACTTGCGGGCTCCGGCGGTTGTCACCTCGACGTCGCCTTGGCTGGGGGCTTCCCGCGCCAATGCGGTTCCGGTTTCGTCAGAGCCATTCCTAGCCCGCCATCCATCCAAAATCTGCGGGACGTGGGCCGGTGGAATTCTTCGCCCCTAACATAGCCACAGACCGTCCGTTCCACAACGCTGTTTGTGCGCTGCGGTCGTTCGGTCGTCGCGAACCTGCGAAAAATCGCGGAAACCCGACGGTGTGAGAAAAAAGCGGACGGAATCAAAGGATTACCCTAAAATGCCTGGAATATGACGGCTAACCGAATCAGCGATGACAAGATGCAGGATCGCGCCGCCCGAGGCGTGTCGTCCTTGCTTGCGCGCGTGAATTGGCGAATGCCCCTTTATGCCTTGGTATTCAGTGCGTTAGCGCTGTTGCTGTCGGGGGTGCCCGGTGCGCGCGCCGCCGATGCCGTGGTGACCAACCTGCAAACCGGGATTTCGGCGGATCGGGCGCGATTCGCCCTGCATCTCGACCGTCGGGTCGCGTTCCGGCTGTTTACGCTGAATAATCCGTATCGCGTGGTGGTCGATCTGCCGGAAGTGGGCTGGCGTCTGCCGCAGCGGCCACTGCCATCGAAACAGGGCGTTTTTTCCAGTTTGCGTTATGGTCTGTTCCGCCCGGGCAATTCGCGGATCGTGTTCGAATTCGTCCATCCGGTGCAAGTCGCGGACGCCTATGTCACGCCGGGTGCCGCCGGATCAGCCTATGAATTGGTGGTTGAAACGGCGCGGACGACGCCGAGCGTCTTCGCGGCATCCGTGGCCATGCCGCCCCGCGAGTATGCTGGCCTGCGACCGCGCGGCGCGGTCGCGCAAGCTCCCGCCGTTTCGTCCAATCGCGCTGAAGCCGTGGCGCGCCGGGCGGCCTCGGTCTTGATCCCGCCGGCCAATGCGGCACAGCCGCCCGCCGCCAAGGACGTCGCAAGTTATCTGCCGATGCCGCCGCGCAGGCCCGGTGCCCGCCCGATGGCGGCGCGTCCCCTGGTGGTGATCGATCCGGGGCACGGCGGTGTCGATCCTGGTGCGCAAAGCCGCCACGGCATCTACGAAAAACACATCGTCCTGGCCTTGGGCCGTGAGGTTCGCCGCCAATTGCTGGCGACCGGTCGCTATCGGGCTGAAATGACCCGCGACCGGGATGTCTTCATCCGCCTGCGTGACCGCACCGCCATAGCCCGCAAGAAAGGGGCTGATCTATTTATCTCGATCCATGCGGATTCCATCCGCAACAGCAAGGTGTCTGGGCCGTCGGTCTATACCTTGTCCGAGAAGGCATCGGATAAGGAAGCGGCGGAACTGGCCGAGCGGGAAAACAAGGCCGACCTGATCGCCGGGATGGACCTGACCCATGAAAACGCCGACGTGGCCAATATTCTGATCGATCTGGCGCAGCGCGAGTCGATGAACCAATCGGCCCGCTTCGCCGGGATGCTGGTCAGCGAGCTGGGCAACAAGACCGAGGTTCTACCCCGACCGCACCGGTTCGCCGGGTTCGCCGTGTTGAAAGCGCCGGACCTGCCGTCCGTGCTTTTGGAAACGGGGTTCCTTTCAAACAGCGACGATGAACGCCGTCTGACCAGCAAGGCCTACCGCCGCCAACTGGCCGCCGCCATCGTCTCCTCCATCGACCGTTATTTCGGCGCGGTTGAGCAAGCCAACGTGCGCGCGCATTAATTTTAGGTACGGTCGCCATATTTTGTTCATAAACCCTTGGAATTGTAGGATGCTCCGGCCCGCCCAGCCTGTCCGGCGGGCTTTTCGCGGGCACGCGTCCGACAACGGGAATAAAGCCAGTTAAATGTTTCGCCTGTTTTCGGCCATCGTCGGACTAATCGTTATCGGCACCGTCGTCGGTGGGGCGGCCGTGTTGTACGTGCTGTACATCTATGGTCAGGACCTGCCGGACTACCGCCAATTAGCGAACTACGAGCCGCCGGTGATGACCCGCGTCCATGCGGGCGACGGGCGTCTGCTGGCTGAATTCGCCCGGGAAAAACGGGTCTTCGTGCCGATCGAGGCGATCCCCAAACGGGTGATCAATGCTTTCCTGTCCGCCGAGGACAAGACGTTTTACCAGCATCCGGGGATCGATATTCCGGGTGTGGTCGCAGCGGCGTTGCGTAACGTCAAGAATATCGGCTCGAACCGCCGGCCGGTCGGCGCATCGACCATCACCCAACAGGTCGCCAAGAACTTCCTGCTGACCAACGACGTCTCGTACGAGCGCAAGATCAAGGAAGCGATCTTGGCCTTCCGGATCGAACGCGCGTTCTCCAAAGATCGTATTCTCGAACTCTATCTGAACGAAATTTATCTGGGCTGGGGTTCTTACGGCGTGGCCGCGGCGGCGCTGAATTATTTCAACAAATCGATGGATGAATTGACCGTCGCCGAAGCCGCCTATCTGGGCGCGCTGCCGAAAGCGCCGAACAATTATCATCCGATCCGCAAACTGCAGGCCGCCCAGGCGCGTCGCGATTGGGTCATCAACCGCATGCTGGAAGACGGCCATATCACTGACGATGAAGCCAAGCGCGCCTGGACCGAGCCGCTGCGTGTGGCGCAACAGGTCGATACCGATTACATCCAGGCCGATTACTTCGCTGAGGAAGTGCGCCGCGAGCTTTTGGATCAGTACGGCGAGGATCAGTTGTACAACGGTGGGCTGTCGGTGCGGACGACCTTGGATCCGCGTTTGCAGCAGATTGCCGAGAAATCACTGCGTGACGGGCTGGAAAGCTTCGATCGTCGCGTGCGCGCCTGGCGCGGGCCGCTGGGGCGCGTGCCGGACGGCGTCAGCTTCGGAGGCGCGCCGGAATGGCGGTCGATCCTGACGACCTTCAACGTGCCGAAGGGGTTGGAGCACCATAAGATCGCCGTCGTCACGGCGGTCGACGGTGCGGTCGCGCATATTGGCCTGGCCGACGGTACGGTTGGCGTGCTGCCGATGTCGATGATGACCTGGGCGCGGCGGCGGGTCGATGACGATACCTGGGCCCCGCGGCCCAAGCGCCCGGCCGACGTCGTGGTTCCCGGCGACATCATCGCCGTCAGCCCCGAGACCGAGGACGAAGACGGCAAACCTCTGCCGCAAAACACCTATGCCTTGCGCCAATTGCCCGAGGTGCAAGGCGCGATCGTCGCCATGGACCCGCATACCGGGCGTATCCTGGCCATGGTCGGCGGCTATTCGTTCCAGATAAATCAGTTCAACCGCGTGACCCAAGCCTGGCGTCAGCCCGGTTCGGCGGTCAAACCGTTCGTCTATCTGGCGGCGTTGGATTCCGGCTTTACGCCGTCGACGCGCATTCTAGATGCGCCCTTCGTCGTCGATCAGGGGCCTGGCCTGCCGAAATGGCGGCCCGGCAACTACACCAACAAATTCTACGGCCCCTCGACCATGCGTCTGGGGATCGAAAAATCGCGCAACTTGATGACCGTGCGTCTGGCCCAGACCGTCGGGATGGAAAAAGTCTGCCATTACGTCGAGGCCTTCGGCATCGTCGATCATCTGCCGCGTGCCTTGTCGATGGCATTGGGGGCGGGAGAGACGACCTTGCTGCGTCTGACTACGGCCTACGCCATGCTGGTCAACGGCGGTAAGCGGGTGATCCCGTCCTTGATCGACCGAATTCAGGATCGCAAGGGGCGGACCGTGTTCCGTCATGATGATCGGCCTTGCCCGCATTGCCGGACCGGGGCCTGGACCGGCACCGAGCATGTTCCCGCCGTGCCCGACACGCGCGAACAGGTCGCCGACCCGGCCAGTGCCTATCAGATGGTTTCGATGCTCGAAGGCGTGGTCAAGCGCGGTACCGGGGCCTCGATCGGGCGCACGGTGAAAAAGACCCTGGCTGGTAAAACCGGAACGACCAACAAGAACCGCGATGCTTGGTTCATCGGGTTTTCGCCCGATTTGGCGGTTGGCGTGTTTGTCGGCTACGACAGCCCGGAAACCCTGGGGCGGCGGGAAACCGGCTCGTCCGTGGCGGGGCCGATCTTTACCC
>DJHY01000010.1:4981-27554 GCA_002433335.1 Rhodospirillaceae bacterium UBA6608
GTCCGTGGCGGTGCCGATCTTTACCCAGTTCATGCAGGCCGCGTTGAAAAATACGCCCGCCATTCCTTTCCGTATTCCGCCCGGTATTCGTTTGGTTCGGGTCGATGCCCATACCGGTCTCCCGGCCCTGGTCGGACAGACCGAGGATGTGATTTGGGAAAGCTTCAAGGACGGGACGGTCCCCAAAGAGGATACGGAAGTGATCTCGGCGGGGCAGGGAATGTCCGGTGGTGGCGATACCACGCAACAGCCGTTTGGGGGAACAGGCGGCCTGTATTAGACTTGAGAGCATCGAATTTAGGGGCGAACATGAGTTGCCTTGCCCAGGGCAATTCATACAATTGATGGGCGAGACGCGGAGGGGAAGCTCCCATGGGAGAACAAGGACCGCAGCCCGCCGGTAATAATCGACAAAACCCAACGGCGGGGACGACATGGTATCGCAGGTGGCCTTTGGCCGCCGTGGCGGGTGCCGTTGCCGGTGGTGTCATCCTGACGGTGGTGGTTGGAACGCGGTTTGGCGGGCCTAGCTGCAGCGCTGCGGATTGGGTGCGTCCGACGGGCGGTGCGACCGTGACCGCGCCGGTGACGGCCTCGGTCGTTCCAAAACAATCTGAGGGCTTTGCCGCCCGGACGGGGACCGTTCCCACATTCGCCGACTACGATCCCATGGCGGGATACCTGAAATTCAATGTGCAAAAGACGGATATGAAGCCGGGCCTTTCGGTCGGCAGTCCGTTCTATTGCGGTTTGTTCAAGGTCCGGGAGACTTTGCAGGTTTCATTGGAGCTTGTCGGCGATCAGCAACAAGCTCTCCTGATGGAGCGGGACTATTTCCTGAGCAAAGGCCAGGGAAACGCCGTTTTCTGGCAATCGCAAAACCAGGCACCGATAACCGAGCGGCTTGAGACCAACATATTGCGGCTGGACGCGGTGAGCGATCTGGCGCTTCGTGTCCGCACGACGGAAACCCACGCCGCGGCGCCGTTTATCGATCCCAAAGACCTTTTGGAAATGATGCCGGAAGCCGATGGGGCCATGGGTGTCGTCGCCAAGTTTGTCCGTTGGTTGGTTAATCTGCCCAAGGGTGACGGGGGTGTCGGGGCCCCGATCGGTGGCCCGCAGGAATTCAAGTTGGTTGAACTGGTTGCGGGCAAGCCGGTCTATGCAGGTGACTTCCAGAACGCGGATCAAGTCGCCGTCTCGGTCACGGACCGGCGCGGGGTAACGGTCAGCCGCCTCGACATCAACCTGCGTAGCTTAAGCTCGTTATTGCTGGAAAGTTGGCGAAAGAGCGCCCCGGCGGGGCAGGTTTTTCCGACCGATGACGCCAATGTTCTTCGCGCCGCCATGGATAGGATCATCGACGGCGTTCAGCCGGCGGACTGGGACATCGTCGGTAAAGTGGCAGACGTCACGGCGGCGCGGATCAAACCGGAGGTGCCGGGCGCGCTTAAAAGCGCTTTCGCGACGGCGTCGGACGTGACCCGCGTGACCCGCGAAGCCGACGCGACCTTCGTCGATTATCTTGAGCCTTATTCATCCAAGCATCGGATTTTGGCCGATGATGATGTGCAGAAGCAGTCGGTTCTGTTGCCGCAGATATGCGCTGAGAACTGGAACAGCTTCAAAAACGTCGCCGGGTTGAACGACCTGGACGCAGCCTTGATGAGTTACGCCACGGTATTCAATGCGCCGGGTGTCCTGCCGACCCTCGAAGGGGTATGTCAGGGCAAGCCCATGGCGTCTATTCTCGCCCCGGTGCATGGCTTGCTGATAAAGCCGGAGCAGATCGCCCTGTCTCAGAACCCGGCCAAAATCGCCGAGGTGATATCCGACGACTTTGAAAAGTCCTTCAATGTCATCGCGCGGAATCTGCGGAACAACATCAAAAAGGACGAGCCGACGATCATTCACGATCTGATCGTCGGGAACCGGATCGCCGTGGTCTATGATGGGCCGCCGACGGGGCAGGGGCAGAGCGGGCCGCCCGATGGCCCCCATGCCGCGCATCGCCGGTTCATCGGTCCTTGGTTCGATACGCGCCTGATTTCCCATTTCGGCTGTTTCCGCAAAACGGTCGACACGCCCCGGTCCAGCGGAAAGCCGGCGCAACAGGAAGTGACGGCCTTGATGGAGGTCGATGAGAAGAAAAAGCGGGTCTCGACCATTTGGCTGGTCGGCTTCGGTTACGAGACCGATGACGACAAGGTCTGGCGGCTGACGAAAATCTCTCATCGCCCGGCGAACATGGCCCAGATCGAGAAACAGATCCTGGGGCGGGGCAAGAATGGGGCGCAGATTTTACCCCCGATTGCAGGCAATAAGGATTGCCGATGCGATTTTCTGCCCGATGCCAGGATCATCCGCCTGGGCGACGAATTGCGGGCGGCGGGCAAGACCTGGGCGACGGATATCAAAAGCCGGGTCGAGCCGTCGGATACCTGTCCGAGCAAACGGAAACTCAGCCTGCCTGCCGTACCGGAAGTGGGGTTGGGGCTTGGGCCGGAAACCGTCATCATTCAATAGGTCGATGCAGTTGGGCCATTGAATCCGGACGCCAGCTTCGATACAAACGCGCTCTTGTCGATTTCCGATCGACTACCTCCGGCCGAACACAGAGACAATGCGCGCTGAAATCACCAATACCGTCCAGGACATCGAGCAGTCGTTGGAACTGCTGAGGAGGCATCTTTGACTACGACAATGCCGTCCTCAAGCTTCAGGAACTGAACGCCCAGTCGGAAAACCCCGACCTGTGGAACGACCCGACCAAGGCGCAGGCGCTGATGCGCGAGCGTAATTCCTTGGACTCCGGGATCAAGGCGATCAATGAAATCTCGCAGGAATTGGCCGACAGCGTCGAGCTGATCGAGCTTGGCGAAGCCGAAGGCGACGACGATGTCGTGGCCGAGGCCGAGGCCACCCTGATGGCGCTGAAAACCCGCGCCGGTGCCGCCGAGCTTGAAACCCTGCTGTCGGGCGAAGCCGACGCCAACGATTGTTATCTGGAAGTCCACGCCGGGGCCGGCGGGACCGAGGCCCAGGACTGGGCCGAGATGCTGTTGCGCATGTACGCCCGCTGGGCCGAACAGCACGGCTATAAGGTCGAATGGCTGGAAGAAAGCCCGGGCGAAGAAGCGGGCATCAAGTCCGCGACCTTGAAGATTTCGGGGCATAACGCCTATGGCTGGCTGAAGACGGAATCGGGCGTGCATCGCCTGGTTCGTATCTCGCCATACGATTCCAGCGCCCGGCGGCATACCAGTTTCTCCTCCGCCTGGATCTACCCGGTGGTCGACGACACCATCGACGTGACCTACGAGGACAAGGACCTGCGGATCGATACATACCGCGCGTCCGGCGCCGGCGGTCAGCACGTCAACAAGACCGACAGCGCGATCCGTATCACCCACCTGCCGACGGGCATCGTCGTGCAGTGCCAGAACGACCGCTCGCAGCACAAGAACCGGGCCCAGGCCTTCGCCATGCTGAAGGCCCGCCTGTATGAGTTCGAGTTGCGCAAGCGCGAGGAAGAGGCCCAGGCCCTGGCCGACAGCAAGACCGATATCGGCTGGGGACACCAGATCAGATCCTACGTCCTGCAGCCCTATCAGATGGTCAAGGACCTGCGGACCAACGTCGAAACCTCGAACACCCAGGCGGTGCTCGACGGCGACCTGGACGAGTTCATGGCCGCGGCCCTGGCCCAGCGGGTCAAATCCGGGGAAGACGCCGGGGCCTAACGGGCCCGGCGCTATCTGGCGCCATATTGCCGATTATTGGATGATCAGATCCTTGAACAGGATCGTATGGGCGCGGATCGGCTGAATCGCGAAGTTGATCACGTTCAACAATTCGAAGCGCAGGCGCTCCGAGCCTTCCTTGCCGATCACGTCCTTGTATTCCAGGTCGCGTAGCTGGGTTTTGATGTTGTCGACGATCTTGATCTGAAGGTCTTCGTCCTGAACGGCGGTCAGGTCGTGTTCGCTGACCTGAACGATCAGGTTCAATTTGATGAAGTGGTCGCGACGACCGACCTTTTTCAGGTCGGTGCGTATTTCGGGCAGGGCGAAGGTCACCGGCTTGCCCAGTTCGACCGTCACTTCGGTAATCGCGGGTTTGCCGAAAATCGCTTCGGTCAGGCCCAGCGCATGGGCGACGAAGCCGCCGCCGAGCAGAAGCACGAACACACCGGCGATCGCGCCGATCTTGATCAGCTTCTTCTTCTTGGCGGCTTTCAGCTCTTCTTCCGAGGGCTCATCGTCCTCGTCGTCGTCTTCCCACTCGTCGTCGTCGTCCTCCCACTCGCCGTCTTCGTCGTCTTCGTACTCTTCGTCGTCGTCGATTTCGTCGTTCTTGTCGGCCATGTGCTTTCCCCAGAGGACGGCGCCGTTCATCCGTCGCCGATTGGTCAATTTAACGCGGGCGCAGCCTACTGCAAATGGCGCCGCGCCAAAACCTTGCCAAAAGTCAGGATATTACAACTGCTTGAATAGGTGAACCGGCCCCGGCCCCGATAAGGGGGCTTATGCCGCCAAAGGCAGGTAATAGCGTTCCGGAAATCCCGCCTGGGCGCGGGCGTCCTGGTTGAACGGTCCTTTGATCTGTCCTTTGAAACGGCTGCGGATCAGCTCTTGGAAGGCCGTTGCGGGATCAAGACCCCGCCGTTCGCACAGGAAATCGAACCAACGCACGCCCGCCGCCACATGGGGGATTTCCTCATCACCGATCCGCTCCAGGATCGCCGCGGTTTCGGCGTCGCCCGCCTCGGTCAGGCGTCGGACCGCGACGGGTGTAGTGTCCAGGCCACGCGCCTCCAGGACCATCGGGACCATGGCCAACCGGGCCAGCAGGTCGTCCGCTGTTTCCGTCGCCGCCTGCCATAGGCCGTCGTGGGCGGGCATGTCGCCATAGGCATGCCCCAGGCCTTCCAGGCGGCGGGACAGCATGTCGAAATGGTCTGCCTCGTCGCGGGCGACCTGCACCCAGTCGTCGTAAAACGCGCGCGGCAGGTCTTCGCCGGTGAACCGGGCGGTGATGTCCCAGGCCAGATCGATGGCGTTCAGTTCGATATGCGCAATGGCATGGACGAAAGCCGCCCGCCCGGCATCGCCGCCCATCCGCCGCTTCGGCATATCGCGGGGCATCCGCAGCTCCGGGCGGGCCGGTCTGGCCGGGCGATCGGGCAGGGCCGCATTGCCGGCCTCGGCAATCTCGCCCGAACGCCAGGCGTCCGAATAACGACGGGTCAAGAAGACCTTATCCGCCGGGACGGCGGCCGTCATGACCTGCCGCGCGGCTTCGGCCAATGTAGAGGGAGGGGCGGCTTCGGACACGGGCGGGTCAGAGCGCCTTGACGGCGGCAAGAACCTCGGCGGCGTGTTCCTTGACCTTCACCTTGGGCCAGGTTTCGCGAACCACGCCTTTTTCGTCGATCAGGAAGGTCGCGCGCTGAATGCCCATGTACTTGCGGCCGTACATATTCTTTTCGACCCAGACGCCATAGGCTTCGCAGAGCGTGCCTTCCTCGTCCGAGACCAGATGGAACGGCAGGTCGTATTTGGCTTTGAACTTGTCGTGACGGGCGACCGAGTCCTTGGACGCGCCGACGATCACGGCGCCGGCTTTTTCGAAATCCTTGATCGCGTCGCGGAAGGCCTGGGCCTCGGTGGTGCAGCCCGGGGTGTCGTCCTTGGGATAGAAGTAAAGCACAACCTTCTTACCCTTCAGGTCCTTCAGCGACAGGTTGCCGCCGCCATCCGTGGGCAGGTTGAAGTCAGGGGCTTTGTCGCCGACGGTCAGGGTCATGTGGTCGTCTCCTTTAGTCTTCTTGGTCAGTCGGTTCGGGCGGCAGGGCGGCGGCGGGTTCGTCGACCAGTTCGCGGTAGATGTCGAACACGGCCTGCGCCGTTTCCATCATCTTGCGTTTCAAGGCGTCGAAATCCGCCGCATCGGCGACCCGGACAAGGTCGTCGGCCAGCGCGCCGGTCAAAAGATCTTCGCGGTCCTTGGTCAGGGTTCCGGCGATGGTTTCGGCCAGAATGCCGAGCAACCCCATCCAGAGCTCCTGGGCCTCCATCAGCGTCTTCCAATGGGCCGGGGCCAGGACGCCTGCTTCCTTCAGTTTGTCCAGGCTGGCCGCCGTATTGGCGTCGCGGATGCCTGGATGGTCGCCGATGTGGCGCAGGGTCAGGTATTGCACGATGAAGGCGATATCGACCAAGCCGCCGCGCAGGTTCTTGATGTCCCACATCGAGTCCGAGGTCTTTTCGCGGGCGATGCGGGCCCGCATGTCGGCGGCGTCGCGCAGCAGCTTTTCCGGGTTTACCGGCTCGCCCAAAATTTCGGCGATGGCCCGTTCGACCCGTTCGCGCAGGTCACCGGTACCGGCGACGACGCGGGCGCGCACCAGGGCCATGCGCTCCCAGGTCCAGGCCGATTCATCGTGGTATTGGCGGAACGCAACCAGCGAGGTCGCCAGCGGTCCCTTGGTTCCCGAAGGACGTAGACGCATATCGACCTCGTACAGCGGTCCTTCGGCCATCATCGCGGTCACGGCATTGATCGTGCGCTGGGTCAGGCGTCCGAAATACTGCCCCGGGGCCAAGGGCTTGGTCCCGTCCGATTCCTGGGCGTCGGGCGCGGCGTCATAGACGAAGATCAGGTCCAGGTCCGATGACGCGCTCATCTCGCGACTTCCAAGACGGCCCAGGGCGACAATGGCGATGTCTCCACCAGGCACCTGCCCATAGGTTTCGGCGAAGTCGGCGGCGACATGGCTCAGCACCGCGCCCAGGGCGGTCTCGGCAATGTCGGACAGCGCGCGCGACGCGTCGAGCGGCTTGATCCGTGCGCCCAGGCGCTGCACGCCGACCTGGAACCGTCGATCGTTGGCCCAACGGCGGCTGGCGACAAGGACGTCTTCCAAGTCCCGGCAGCCGGTCAGCAACTCGTCCAGTTCCGTCTTCATCGCAGCCAGGTCCGGCGGCGGGTCGAAGAAATCGGCGGTCAGCACGCTGTCCAAAATCGCCGCATGGGCGCCCATATGCTCGGCCAATTTCGGGGCCTTGCCCGCGATCTCGACCACCAGCGCCAATAGGTGCGGGTTGGACTGGAACATGGAAAACAACTGCACGCCGCCGGGCAGGCCCTTGAGGAAGCTGTCGAACCGCAGGAACGTCTTGTCCGGCTCCGGCGTCTTGGCGATGGCCCGCAGCAGCACCGGCATCAATTCGGTCAGCAATTCCCGCGCCCGGGTCGAGCGCATGGCCCGATATCGCCCATGATGCCAGGCGCGGATTTGCGCATCGACGCGGGCCGGTTCCTCGAACCCCATCTTGCGGATCGTCTCCAGCGTGTCGGGATCGGCCTCGCCGCCGGTGAATACAAGGTTGCCGCCCTCGGCCTCGTCATCGGCGGACAGGGTCGGGGCATCGCCGAACAGCGCCCCATAGTGGGCATGAACCCGTTGCAGATGGGCCGTCAGCTCCGCCGCGAAATCGTCGCCGGTCGGGTAGCCTAGGAATTTGGCGAACTCGTCGAAGCCTTCCGGATCGTCCGGCAGGACATGGGTTTGCTCGTCATCGACCATCTGCAATCGGTGTTCGACCCGGCGCAGGAAGTCGTAGGCGGCTTTCAGGTCCGTCGCGACTTCGGGTTCGACCTGGCCATGGGCGACCAAGCCATCAATTGCCTCTTTGGTCCTGGACAGGCGCAAATCGGGAATGCGCCCGCCCCAGATCAGTTGCTGGGTTTGGGCGAAGAATTCGATTTCGCGGATGCCGCCGCCGCCCAGTTTGACGTTATGGCCCAGGGCGCGGATCGCGCCGATGCCGCGATGGGCGTTAATCTGGCGCTTGATTGAATGAATGTCCTGGATCGCCGCGAAATCCAGGTTCTTGCGCCAGATGAAGGGCCGCAGCCATTGCAGGAACTGCGCGCCCGCGTCCAGGTCTCCGGCCACGGGGCGGGCCTTGATCATCGCGGCCCGTTCCCAGTTCTGGCCCAGGCTCTCGTAATAGCTCTCCGCCGCCAGGACCGAGATCGCCAACGGCGTGGCGCTGGGGTCCGGGCGTAGGCGCAGGTCAGTGCGGAAAACATAACCGTCGACCGTGCGCTCATCCATGATCCGCAGCATCTGGCGGGCCAATCGAACCATCGCGGGTTGAAGTTCGTCCGGCTTTTCGGTGCGCATGACTTCGGGATCGAACAGCAAGATGATGTCGATATCGGACGAATAATTGAGCTCACGCGCGCCGAGTTTGCCCATGCCCAGAACGACCAAACCCGATTGCACGCACGGCGCTTCCGGATTGGCCAGGACGATTGCGCCGCGTCGCGCTGCTTCGCGCAGGCAATGGTCGCAGGCGGCCTGAAGACAGCCGGAGGCAAGATCGCTCAGGCCGCCGGTCACTTTCTCCAACGGCCATTCGCCCGAGATGTCGGCCAGGGCGATGGTCAGGGCGGCGCGCTTCTTGGCCACGCGCAGGCGGGTTTTCAGGGCCGGTTCGGTTTCGTTTTCCGGTGCGGCGGCGACGTCGGCCAGGATACCGGCCAGGACCGCGTCGGGGCCTTCGTTGAGAATCCGCAAGGTAAAGGCAGGGTCGCCGGTGGCGACACGGGTCAGAAACGGGCTATGTCCGAAAATGCCGTCGAGCAATTCCTTGGCCCGGCCGTCCAATGCTTGCGCGGCGGCTACCGTATCCGGGGCGGATTCGGTCAATCGCGACAGGGCGGAATCCCAATGTTCCCAACCGACTGAGAGGGATTCGGGGTTTCCCGGGCAGGGCAGATGAGGTTTACTGCCGTAAACCGAATTTTCAGGCATATTGGTCACTAATGTTCCTCGAATATTCGGACGATTCGCCGTCTCTCTGGTCGCGGGGGCCTGAAGACTGCGGGAACCACAATGTGGGGTCAAGCGCGCTAACGGAGGCGTGGTGACACAAGAGGGTGAACAATCGGATCGCCCGGTCGTTAAACGGACCGGGGGGCATATCGGACGTTGGTGCCGCGGGCTCGCCCATTTGGCGGGTGGCCTGCTGGCCGGCATCGCGATCGTGGCTGGCCTGCTGTCGTGGCAGTTGTCCAAGGGCCCGATCTCGCTCAGCTTCCTGACGCCCTATATCGAACAGGCCCTGAACGAACAGCGCCCGGAAACCCAGGTCGAACTGGGTGATACGATCCTGACCTGGGCGGGTTGGGAGCGGGCCCTGGATATCCGCGTTCTGGACGTTCTGATCTACAACAAGGCCGGGGCCTTGGTCGCCGCCGTGCCCGAGGTTTCGTTCTCGCTATCGACCAAGGCTTTGGTTCGGCATGGCGCGATCGTGCCGAAAAGCGTCGAGCTGTTCGGCCCCCGTTTGGTCATGCGCCGCGCCTCCGACGGCAAGTTCGAAATCAACCTGGGCAATGCCAGGGATGAGAATGCCGACCTGAGCCGTGGTCTCGGCAGTGGCTTGCTCGACTTGTTGTCGCCGAAATCGGGCGAGGAACAGGCCGCGTCGCTGGCTTATCTGGCGCGCCTAAACATCATCGGCGCGGAAACGGTGATCATCGACGAGGTTCTGGGCCGCCGTTGGGTCGCCCCGGTTGCCGATATCCGCCTGCGCCGGGACGAACAGGGCATTCAGGGCGAGGTCGCCTTGCAGATGGACCTGGAAGGGCGTCGCTCGGAAGTAACGGCCAAGGGCAGCTATTTGGCCGAACAGCAGCGGCTGGCGGTCAGCATCGCCTTTTCCGAATTGGACCCTAAGGCCCTGGCCGGGTTCCACGAATCCCTGAAGCGGTTCGAGAACATTCAATTGCCGCTCAAAGGCACGGTGACCATGGGGATGACCATGGATCGCCCGCCGGAAGATATCGGTTTCCAATTCACCGGTGGCGAAGGTGTCATCACCACGCCGGCGCCGTATCAGGAAGCCATCATGGTGAAATCCCTGGCGGTCAAAGGGCGCTACGACGGTGCCAAGCATACGGCGGAAATTTTTGATTTTTCGGTGATCGCGAAAGAGGGGGCGACGATCCGCTCGCCTGGCTCGGCGACCCACCGTCTGCCGATCGCCGGCATGCAGTTTTCAGGCCTCTACATGATCGACGACGATCGATTGGAGGTCTCGCGCCTGGCCCTGGATGCGGGCGGCCCGACGGTCGTCGCCAAGGGTACGGTCGAAGATGCCGCCGACCGGCCGGTCGGGGCCTTCTCGGTTGTCTTGAACAACACACCGCTGAAGGAACTGCATCGCTATTGGGCGCCGGAATGGGCGCCGGACGTCTACAACTGGTGGATTCCGAATGTGAAGGACGGCTTTGTGCCGCGCCTCAACATGCAGGTTCGTTTCACCGGCGGCAGTGCCGGTTGGGCGTTGACTTCGGTCGTCGGCGATCTGGAGTTTCGCGATGTCGAAATCTCCTATCTCGAGGGGATGCCGGACATATCGGGTATGTCGGGTAAGGCCAATTTCACCCACAACCGGTTCGACGTCTTCGTGTCCAAGGGAACCTCCGGCGGGATGGACCTTGAAGAAGGCCAGTTGTTCATGACGGGCCTGTCGACCAACCGGGAGACCGCGGAGATACAGGCGTCGGTCAGCGGAACCTTGGGCAAGGCTTTGGAACTGATCGACCACAAGCCCCTGGGGTATGCCCGGGAGAAGGGATTGGACCCCAAGGTCGCCAAGGGGAATGCGAAGGTTCGCTTGCGGATCGCTTTCCCGTTGTTGAACCACCTGAAGCTGGCCGATGTGCAGATCGCCGCCGACGCCCGGCTGCGCGATGCCGCCATCCCCAATGCCATGCACGGTTTCGACCTCGACAAAGCCGATCTGAGCATGTCGGTCGACAAGCGCGGAATGGAGGTGAAAGGCCACGGCTCCGTCGCCGGCATCCCGGCGGATATTTCGTGGCGGGAAAACTTCGGCGACAAGGTCGCCTACCGGACGATCCTGGATATGTCGGGACGTATCCCCGATGTCGAGCATATCCGGCAATTGGGCCTGAACGTCGGTTTGTTGAGCGAGGAATACGTCAGCGGCGCGGTCGGCGCCAACCTGCGGTTCACCATGCTTAACGACGGGGAGTCCCGGGTCGAGGTTCGCGCTGATCTGGAAGAAGCCCGTCTGGCCGTCGACCGGGTCAAATGGGTCAAGCCCTTGGGCGCCACGGGCCGGGCCGAAATGAACCTGACGTTCAAGAACGGCAAACCGCGCGAGATCACGCATTTCGCCCTCTATGCCGAGGATCTGGCCGTTGCCGGCAAAGGCACGTTCGAAGACGAAAGCGCGACCGTTCAGCGCCTGGATTTCACCCGTATCAACCATGGCCGCACGGATATGAAGGGGGCCCTGATCCGTCGCGCCGATGGGGCCTGGGACTTGGGTTTCCACGGCGCGGGGCTGGACTTGTCGCCGGTTTGGAAAAGCCTGACCGAAGGGGGCGACAGCGACCTGTTGGGTGATTTCGTCCTGGCGGCCGAGGTCGATAAGGTCTGGATCGGTGAGGACCGGGTCCTGAACGATGTGTCCGGCACGTTCCAGCGCGAAAACAAAATCTGGCGGACGGTCTACTTCAAAAGCGTGATGGGCCAATCGACGGTACTGAACGTCGAATTGAAGCCGGACCTGAAGACCGGGAACCGGACGTTGCAGGTCGATACCTCGGATGCGGGGGTCGTGCTGCGCACCCTGGGGGTTTACGACAACATGCAAGGCGGGGTCATGCGCCTGGTCGGACGGTTCGACGACAGTGACGCGGACCACCCGTTGAAGGGGCAGTTGATGATCCAGGATTATCGGGTGCTCAAAGCCCCGGTCCTGGCGCATCTGGTCAGCATCATGGCGTTGACCGGCATCCTCGACGCATTGCAGGGCGATGGCCTGGGCTTCTCGGTATTGGATATTCCCTTCACCCTACGTTCGGGCGTGTTGGAAATTTCCGACGCGCGGGCTTCCGGGGCTTCGCTGGGCTTCACGGCATCTGGTTCGGTCTATACCCATGCCGATATCGTCGATCTTCAGGGTACGGTCGTACCCGCCTATGCGCTGAACTCGGCGCTGGGCCGGATACCGATCTTGGGCAACATCTTTACTGGCGGGGAAAAGGGGAGCGGGCTGTTCGCTGCCAACTTCCGGATGACCGGCCCGCAAGAAGACCCCAAGGTCGACGTCAACCCGTTGTCGGCCTTGGCTCCCGGCTTCCTGCGCCGTTTGTTCGGGATCTTCGGCGATGGCCCCTCCGTGGCGCCGAAAGACGTGACCCCAGGCGCGATCGGCACGCCGAGCGCCAAGCCCAATTCGCCCGCTCCCGGTTCCTCGGCGCAATGACCATCGCCTTTCGTTGGATCGCCGATGCCGACCGAAATCGGCTGGGCATGGTGCTGGTTGTCTATTTTCTGGCGCTGCTGGCGTTGCGGATGGTGTTGTTTCCGGGGGGATCGGAAGACGACGCCGAAATCCTCTATTACACCCAGTCCTGGGCGCTGGCTTACAAAACGGGCCAACCGCCGCTATACGCCTGGATGCTGATGGCGGTCGAGGCCGTGCTCGGCCCGTCCATGGGTGCGGTCGTGGGGCTCAAATTTGTTCTGCTGGCACTGTTCTACGTCTTCGCCTATCTGGCGGCGCGGCGTTTGTTCGCCGATGGCCTTTATGCAGCACTAACCCCTTTGGCGCTGGTCGCTTGCTTCTTCATCGGCTGGGAAACGGTAGTCAACTATTCCCATACGGTCCTGTTGCTGACGGCCATGGCGGCGACGTTGTGGCTGACGCTACGGCTGGAAATGGAAGACGGTTGGGCGGCGTATCTGTGGCTCGGCCTGGCCATCGCCGTGGGCCTGTTGGCCAAATATAATTTCAGCCTATTTCTGCTGCCGTTGCTGGTCGCGTCGTGGCGCCATTCCGGACTGCGGGCCAAGGTTTTCCGCCCCCAGTTCGCTTTGGTTGTCGTTTTGGCCATCGTGCTGGCGGTTCTGCCGCAGGCAGGGGGGCTGATGGATGGGCATTCCATCGCCGGGGCGACGGCGGCGGGCCGTATGTTCCCCGTGGTCGACAACCGCCTGAGCGCCGCCGGAAGCGGCTTAGGGCAATTCGCCTTGGCGACCCTTGGACTGGTCTCGCCGTTCCTGCCCCTGGCCATCGGCTTCTTCCCGCGCGCCCTGGCAGGACTGCCGCATCCGGCGTTGCCGTTGATCAATGCCGGGCGGTTTTTGGAAGCCTACATGCTGGCCTTGGTGGTCGCGGTCGTGGCGGCGATCCTGGTGACCGGGGCGGCGGACGTGCGCAACAATTGGCTGGTCGTGTGGTTCCCGCTGCCGATGTACCTGCTGCTGCGGATCAAGGTTTTCGCCGATGCCCGTGGCTTCGCCATGGAAAAGCGGCTTGCCTGGTTCACGACGGTGCTGGTCGCCATTGCCTTGGCGGTGCCGTTGGGGTTGGCGGCGCGGGGGCTGGTCGGGCCGCAGACCTGCCGTAAATGCAACTTCTTCATCCCTTATGCCGATCTGGCGCGCAGTCTGGCCGAAGCCGGATTTACCACCGGCACCATCGTCGCCCAGGACCGGCCCAATCAATTAGCGGGCAACCTGCGCCGTCATTTCCCCTGGGCCCGGGTGGTCAGCACCCGCTGGCGGGACTATCAGCCGCCCTTGATCGGCGAAGCCGGCGGAAAATGTCTGCTGCTTTGGCAGGGCGGGGCGTCGGAAGGGGGCGAGGTGCGACAATTGGCGGAAGAACTGCGCGGCGGTGTGCCGCTGCCGAAAACTACGGTCTTTCGGCGCGTGACTTTGCCGATCCCGCGCAATCCGGAACATTTCAAAAGCTGGAGCTTCGTCGTTCTGGACGGCGAAGGTAACTGCCGTTAGCGGCAGTCTCCGTGCCCGGGCATAAGGATCACGCCCAGCGCGGCGTTCTTGCCGCTGGTCAGTAGCGGCAACCCGGCCAGGGGGGCGATCACCAGTTTCTGCGGCGCGTCCGCGGGGATGCCCGCATTCAACAGGGTATTGGCCCCGCTGATGGCGTCGGGACGGTTGTTGCGGGCGGCGTCGGCGGACCAGACCACCAGGCATTGGCCGTCGACATGGTCCTTGCCCAGGGGCGGGATCACATCCGAATGCTTCAGGCTGATGACCCGGGCTTCGGGCAGGGCGGCGCGCAGGTTGCCGGGCAACGGGTCCGGATGCCAATAGGCGACGACTGTCCCGCCTTTGAAGCCCAGGCCCCTTATCTCATCGGCCAGTTCACTGTAGGGGATGTGATGCTGGCAACGCCCGCAGATCAGCGGCTCAAAAAAGTACTTCGCGATCATGCCGACCGGCCCCGCGATCAGGGCCAGGGCGACCACGGCGGCGTAAATGCCTTGGCGTCGCGGTGTGATTCCCGCGGCCTCGGCCCGCGCCAGGACCCAGAGCGGGAACGGCAGCAGAGCCACCATGTAATGGGTGCGGATACGGAAATCCGGCAACAGCAATGCGCCGATCGCGGTTCCTGCCAGGATCAGCACCATCTGCCAGCCGATAACCCGAACCATCGGATCGGGGGCGTCTCGGTCGGCGGGGCGGCGGCGGAAAGCCTGGGGAAAACAGGCCAGGGCGATGATCCAGAACGGGGCCAGGAAGCCGATCGCCGCCTTGGCACCATGGCCCAGGCCCTTTAAGGACAGCCCGGCCTTGGCCGTGGCGCTATCGCCCGCCTGCGCGCTCAGCACGTCCAGGCGCTCGACCAGCCATAGATAATGCGGGGCCATGACCAGGGCCGCGACGGCCAGGGTGATCAGAAGGCGTGGCGACAGCAGGCGTCGCCGCAGCGTCCGATCAGTCAGTGCCGCCATGACCAGGGCGATCAGGAAAATCCAGAACGCATATTTGGCGATCCCGCCCATGCCGATGGCCAGGCCGAGCAGGGCGTAATCGACGATCTTGCCGTTTTCGTCGTCGCGTAGGCGCAGAAAGACCCAAAGCACGAAGGCGTAGAGGAAGCCGACCAGCACCGTGTGGCTGAACCCGGTCACGACTTCCCAAGCGATGTA
Source organism: Rhodospirillaceae bacterium UBA6608 (assembly GCA_002433335.1). Next base: position 20,003 of record DJHY01000010.1, read on the forward strand.
ATAGAACAGGACCGGCGACAGGCCCGCCAGCGCGGCCAGACGCGGATCGCGGACCACGCGCAGGGCCGCCCGCCACAGCAGCAGGTACATCCCGGCCAAAAGGGTGAATTTGACGATGTTTACGGCCCAAAGGGTCGGGCCGGTGATCTCGGCGACCGCCGTGACCAGCCAGGTATAGAGCGGCGGATTGCGGACCTGATAACCCCAGGCGAAGAATTGGGAAAAGATCAGCTGTTCGCCGTCGTCGCCGCCGGTGCCGGGGAACAAACCGCCCCGGATCAGCAACAAGGCCGTCATCACGGCCAAGATCACGCCCGGCACCCCGGGACGTTCGGTCAGGATCGCGATTAGGCGCGAGGCAAGGCGGCAGAAACGCGGCGCGCTGTCCGCCATCGCCTGGGTCAGACCGCCCGCACCAGGGCGTGGCGTTTCTTGCCGGCGGACAGCTTGATGACGCCGTCTTTCAGGTCGCCCGCGCCGACGGTGGCGGTTTCGCTTTCGATCTTGTCGTCGTTGATCCGGCCGCCGCCGCCCTTGATCAAGCGTCGGGCTTCGCCGTTCGAGGCCGCCAAACCGGTTTCGCGGAACAGCTCATACGCGGGAATGCCGTCGTTCAGGCGCTGGGCCGGAACCTCGATGGTCGGAAGGTCATCGCCCAGGGCTCCTTGCTCGAACGTCTTGCGCGCGGTTTCGGCGGCGCTTTCGGCGGCTTCGTCGCCATGGCACAGGCGCGTCACCTCGGTCGCCAGGATCTTCTTGGCCTCGTTCATTTCGGCCCCTTCCAGGGCTTCCAGGCGGGCCACTTCGTCCAGCGGGAGATCGGTGAACAGGCGCAGGAACTTGCCCACGTCGGCGTCCTCGGCGTTGCGCCAGTACTGCCAGTAATCGTAGGGGCTGAGCATGTCTTCGTTCAGCCAAACGGCACCGGCGGCGGTCTTGCCCATCTTGGCGCCCGACGCGGTAGTCAGAAGCGGCGTGGTCAGGCCATAGAGGCCTTTGTTGTCGATCCGGCGGGCCAGTTCGACGCCGTTGATGATGTTGCCCCACTGATCCGAGCCACCCATCTGAAGCATGCAGCCGTTGCGGCGCGAAAGCTCCAGGAAGTCATAGGCCTGAAGGATCATGTAGTTGAATTCGAGGAACGTCAGGGGCTGTTCCCGGTCCAGCCGCAGCTTGACGGAATCAAAGGTCAGCATGCGGTTGATCGAGAAATGGCGGCCCACGTCGCGCAGGAATTCGATGTAGTTCAGCTTGTCCAGCCAGTCGGCGTTGTTGACCATCACGGCGTCGGTCGGGCCGTCCCCGAATTTCAGGAACTTACCGAACACCTGGCGGATACCGGCCATGTTGGCGGCGATGTCTTCGTCCGTCAGGGCCTTGCGCATTTCGTCCTTGCCGGACGGGTCGCCGACCTTGGTCGTGCCGCCGCCCATCAGGACGATCGGCTTGTGTCCCGATTTCTGCAACAGGCGCAGGGTCATGATCGACATCATATGCCCGGCGTGCAACGACGGCGCGGTGCAGTCGAATCCGATATAGGCGGTGATGATTTTTTCCGACGCAAGGGCGTCCAGCGCCTCCATATCCGTGCACTGGTGGATGAAGCCGCGCGCCTGGGCGTCGATCAGGAACTGGGATTTTAGCTTGGTCATGGCGGCTTTTACCCCGGTCTGGGCCTTTTGGGCAATGGTCCATGGATGCATGTCGGCCATTCGGCCCTTGCAGGCCCGGGGGCGGGTGGACACAATCGCGCGCGACCAAGCCGGGAGAGCCTATGCCTGAACAATCCTTTCTTGCCGTCGGCCTGATGAGCGGGACCTCGATGGACGGCATCGATGCCGCGATCATCGAAACGGACGGCGAAACCGTATCCTGGCGGGGGCCGTCCCTGACCCACCCTTATGACGACGACTTCCGCCGCGATCTGCGCGCTGCCCTGGGCCATGATCCGTTGATCCGGGTGCCGGAAAACGACCTGATCGGCCGGCTGACCGAACGCCATGCCGAGGCGGTCAAGGCGGTCCTGGCCGAGGCCGGGAAAACGCCGGATCAGGTCCGCGTTGTCGGTTTTCACGGGCATACCGTGCTGCACCGCCCGGATATGGGTGTGACGCGGCAGATCGGCGACAGCGCCCGGCTGGCGGAATTGACCGGCATCGACGTGGTCGGCGACATGCGCCTCAACGACGTCGCGGCCGGCGGCGAGGGCGCTCCTCTGGCGCCGGTCTATCACCGGGCCCTGGCGGCGGGATTGGAAAAGCCGCTGGCGGTGCTCAATCTGGGCGGCGTCGGCAACGTCACCTGGATCGGTTCCGGCGAGACGCCGGGCGACCTGCTGGCCTTCGATACGGGGCCAGGCAATGCTTTGCTGGACGATTGGATGATGGAAAAGACCGGCCAGGCGATGGACCGGGACGGGGCCTTGGCGGCGGAAGGAACGGTCGACCGGCTGTCGCTGTCGATGTTGATGGATAACGCCTATTTCGACATGCCGCCGCCCAAGTCCCTGGATCGGGACGATTTCGGCATGGCTCCGGTCACGGGGCTGTCGGCGGCGAACGGGGCCGCGACCCTGGCGGCGTTCACCGTCGCCAGCGTGGCCCGGGCGGCGCAGTTCTTCCCCGCGCCTGCGAAACGCTGGCTGATCACCGGCGGCGGACGGTGCAATCCGGTCATCATGGAAGGGCTGCGCAAGGCGCTGGAATGCCCGGTCGAGGCGGTCGAGGCCGCGGGCTGGCAAGGCGATGCCCTGGAAGCCCAGGCCTTCGCCTTCCTCGCCGTCCGCGCCTTGAACGGGCTGGCATTGAGTTATCCGGGAACGACGGGCGTGGGCGAGCCGCTCTCCGGCGGGCGGCTCTATCCGGTCACGCAGACAGCCTAATTTGGGCGGTTTGTCTTAAGCCGCTTTCTCGACCAGGCGCTTGTCGAGGTAGTTCTCGACGTGGCCGATCAGCTTTTCCAGGTGTTCCGAGAAATAGTGGTCGCATTTGTCGACGGTGCGGTAATCGATCTCGATGTTTTTCTGCGCCGAGAGCTTTTCGACCAGTTTGTCGACCGAGGCCACGGGAACGACTTCGTCGGCCTTGCCGTGGACCATCAGGCCCGACGCCGGGCAGGGGGCCAGGAACGAGAAATCGTAGACCGAAGCGGGCGGTGCCGCCGAGATGAAGCCGGAAATTTCCGGGCGGCGCATCATCAGCTGCATGGCGACCCAGGCGCCGAACGAGAAACCGGCGATCCAGCAGGTCTGGGCATTGGGGTTGTGACCCTGCATCCAGTCCAGCGCCGTCGCCGCGTCGCTCAATTCACCCTGGCCGTTGTCGAACTTGCCCTGGGACCGTCCGACGCCACGGAAATTGAAGCGCAGGGTCGAAAACCCGCGTTTCACGAACGACTGGTACATGGCGTAGACGACCCGGTTGTTCATGGTGCCGCCGTATTCCGGATGGGGGTGCAGCAGCAGGGCGATCGGCGCATTCGGGTCTTTGGCGTGGTGATAACGGCCTTCGATGCGGCCTTCAGGGCCATTGAAAATGACTTCTGGCATGGGGGCAAAACGTCCTTGAAACGGGTTCTGTCGGCTAATATCCGAGCATCTTGGTCTGGCTTAATATTCGCGCGGCCTTATGTGTTCCGCTAATTTCCCGGAAATACTTGATCGGGTTAGTAGGGCATCTTATATTCCGGGTAATGATGCCTGGGCAGCCCAGGGGCGCGCAGGCGCGCCTTGCGGAAAGCCTCGATAACATAGTGTGAAGCCGATGTTTTTCAAGAATATTCAAGAAGATATCAAAGCGTTCCAGGAACGCGATCCCGCCGCCAAGGGCGCGCTGGCGATCATTTTCACCTATCCGGGATTCCATGCGGTCGTCTGGCATCGGGTCGCCCACTGGCTGTGGACCCATAATTTCTTTTTCCTGGCGCGGCTTGTGTCCAACCTGTCGCGTTGGGTGACGCTGATCGAGATCCACCCCGGGGCCGAAATCGGCCAGCGCTTGGTCATCGACCACGGCGGCGGTGTGGTGATCGGCGAAACGGCGGTACTCGGTAACGATATTACGATTTATCACCAGGTAACCCTGGGCGGTGTTGCGCCGTCCGTTGATTCGGACAGCCAGCGCGGCCAGAAGCGCCACCCCACGGTCGAAGACGGCGTGATCATCGGCTGCGGCGCTGCGGTGTTGGGTCCGATCACCGTCGGCCGAGAATCCCGCGTCGGCGCCAATGCGGTGGTGACCAAGGATGTGCCCCCGGGCGTGACCGCGGTCGGCAACCCGGCGCAGGTCGTGCTGCCCAAGGACAAATCCCGGGCCAAGGCGTTCCAGGCTTACGGCACGCCGACCGACGGGCAGGATCCGGTCATGCAGACGATCGAGAACCTGCGCTCGCAGATCAACGTGTTGATCGACCGCGTCGGCGAGCTGGAGCGGGAAAAGGCCGCTGTCGAGCATGGTGAAGGCAGCGGGCGGGCGAAAGCCGCCGGCGAAAAGTAACCGCCGACCGCGGAGAGGAATTTGTTCGATGCCGACCCTGATGTTGGGTCCGGCGCGACATAAGAAGGAGACGGAACGTGAAACTGAGTACGAAAGGCCGCTACGCCGTCATGGCGATGGTCGATCTCGCTGCGAATGCTTCGGTCAAGCCGGTGGCCCTGGCCGATGTGGCGGACCGTCAGGATATCTCGCTTTCCTACCTGGAGCAGCTGTTCGGAAAGCTGCGCAAGGCCGGATTGGTGAAGAGCGTGCGCGGACCGGGCGGCGGTTATCTGCTGGCTTATGGGGCGTCGGACACCCGCGTGTCGGATATCATCATGGCCGTGGACGAGCCGATCAAGACCACCCGCTGCACGCCGGGCTCACCCCAGGGCTGCCAGTCCGACAAGGCGCGCTGCCTGACCCACGATTTATGGGAAGAGCTGGGCAATCAGATTTACCTCTATCTGTCGTCCGTTTCGCTGGAAGACGTGGTCGAAAAGAAGGTGCTGGGCACCTCCGGCCGTCTTTATCAGCAGGAACAGGACCGCCATGCCGCGACAGGTATTGCGGCGGCGCAGTAACGATTGAACTTGAAGTAGAAGGATTGGGTGCTGACCCGATGACCGTTTATCTCGACCATAACGCGACCACGCCGGTCCGGCCCGAGGCGGCCGAGGCCGTGGCCGTGGCGTTGACCACGACGGGCAACCCGTCGTCGGTCCATGGCGCCGGGCGCGCGGCGCGGCGCTTGGTCGACGATGCGCGCGAACGGGTCGCGGCGCTGGTCGGTGCGCGGGCCGAAGACGTGATCTTTACCTCGGGCGGGACCGAAGCCAATAACCTGGCCCTGGCCAACGCTCCGCATTTGGGGCCGAAGGGCGGGGCCGCCAGCGGGCCGGTGTTCGTTTCGGCGGTCGAGCATGTGTCCGTGCTGGACGCGGTCGACAACGCGGTCCGCATCCCCGTCGATGAAGACGGCGTGATCGACTTGGCGGCGCTGGACAGCATGCTGAAGGACGCCTTGATGGCGGTCGGCGGCGGCGGCGGGCGCGCCCTGGTTTCGGTGATGCTGGCGAATAATGAAACCGGCGTGATCCAGCCGATCGACAAGGTCGCGGAATTGGCGGCGGAACATGATGCCGTGGTTCATTGCGACGCGGTTCAGGCGGCCGGCAAGCTGGATATCGATTTCCCGTCCATGGGCATCCACATGATGAGCTTGTCCGCGCACAAGATCGGCGGCCCGACCGGCGCCGGCGCCTTGGTCGTTGCTCCCGGGCATAAAGCGACGGCGGCGATCCGCGGCGGCGGTCAGGAACGCTCGCGCCGCGGCGGTACGGAAAACATCCCCGGCATCGCCGGGTTCGGCCGCGCAGCGGAATTGGCCAAGGCCGATATTGCCCGCCTGCAGGGAATGGCTGGACTGCGTGACCGGATGGAAGCGGAAATCGCGAAGACCGAGCCGAAGGCCCGAATCTTCGCCAAGGATCGGGCCCGTGTGGCCACGACCAGCTGTTTGACCATGCCCGGCGTTTCGTCGGAAACGCAGGTCATGGCGTTCGACCTGCAGAACATCGCGGTCAGCGCGGGAAGTGCCTGTTCGTCGGGCAAGGTGGCGCCCAGCCATGTTCTGACGGCCATGGGTGCGGACGAAGACGAGATCAAATCGGCCGTTCGGGTCAGCTTGGGCTGGACGACCGAGGAAAATGACATTGACCAATTCATCGCGGCCTGGAAAGACCTGCACGCCCGTATCGGCGGCGGCTCCATGGCGGCCTGACATATAACGGACGAAAGACCCCCCGGAAGGAAAGCGACACAACGATGAGCGCAACGACAGATCAAGAAACGAACCACCTGCCGCATACGATCCAGAACCGGAAGGCCCCGATCTATCTGGATTATCAGGCGACGACGCCGACCGACCCGCGCGTGGTGGAAAAGATGCTGCCGTTCTTTTCGGAACAGTTCGGCAATCCGCATTCGCGCAGCCATTTCTATGGCTGGGAAGCGGAAGACGCGGTCGAGATTGCGCGCGAGCAGATTGCGTCGATCATCAACGCCAATCCGAAGGAAGTGATCTTCACCTCGGGCGCCACGGAATCCAACAACCTGGCGATCAAGGGCGTGGCGCAGTTCTACAAGGACAAGAAGAACCACATCATCACCGTCGTGACCGAGCACAAATGCGTGCTGGATTCCTGCCGCCACCTGGAACAGGAAGGGTTCGAAGTCACCTACCTGCCGGTGCAGCCGAACGGCCTGATCGATCTGGACCTGCTGCGCAACACCATCACCGATAAGACGGCGATCGTTTCCGTAATGGGCGTGAACAACGAAATCGGCGTGATCCAGCCGTTGAAGGAAATCGGCGCCATTTGCCGCGAGCGTAAGGTGTTCTTCCACACCGATTGCGCTCAGGCGGTGGGCAAAATCCCGCTCGACGTCGAAGACATGAACATCGATCTGATGAGCATCTCGGGCCACAAGATTTACGGTCCGATGGGCATCGGCGCGCTTTATGTCCGTCGCCGCCCGCGCGTGCGTCTGGTCCCGATGATCAACGGCGGCGGTCAGGAACGCGGCATGCGCTCCGGCACTTTGCCGACGCCGCTGTGTGTCGGTCTGGGCGAAGCCTGCGCCATCGCCGAAAAGGAGATGGGTGCGGAGAACGAACGCCTGCGCCACCTGCGCGACCGGATGTACCAATCCATCGTCGGCCGCCTGCCGGAAGTTTACCTGAACGGCGACTTGGATCAGCGCATCCCGGGCAACCTCAACATCTCCTTTGCCTTCGTCGAGGGCGAGGGCCTGATGATGGGCATCAAGGATTTGGCCGTGTCGTCCGGCTCGGCCTGCACCTCGGCCTCGTTGGAGCCTTCGTACGTGCTGCGTGCGCTGGGCGTGGACGTGGAATTGGCCCATACCTCGCTGCGGATCGGTTTCGGCCGGTTCACGACCGAGGAAGAGGTCGATGAAGCCGTCGAGACGATTATCAAGGAAGTCGAGCGGCTGCGTGAGATGAGCCCGCTTTGGGAAATGCACAACGAGGGGATCGACATCTCCTCGATCGAGTG
>DJHY01000175.1:0-4628 GCA_002433335.1 Rhodospirillaceae bacterium UBA6608
CGAGACCGACGGTCGCCAGCAAGAGCAAGCCCCCAAGGCGAAGGAACGTGAAATACGATGAAGGCACCTTGCTCATTTGGCTTACTCTCCTGCTACTAGCCCAAGGGACAGACATTCGTTTGCCTGGCCCAGGCATAAAAATTCACGCCCCCACGAGACACAATCTGTCGCGATGGAAAGCGCCTTTAGGTTCGCACCCTTCGGATCGATGGATGTGAGTTTGCGGGATTTAGGCATGGGGACATCAAATCCGAAAACAGATAATCCGCCTGCTGAGCATTGAAAAGATCGATACTCGGAGTGATAATGCCCTGACCTAAGAAGCTCCTAATGCACAGAAACTAAATAAGAAAAACGACACACACCCATATGTTCCGAGAACTTCAGACATTCGTGACGGCCTGTCGGGTCGGCACCTTCACCGAAGCGGGAAACCGCCTGGGATTGACCCAGTCTGCCGTCAGCGATCAGATCAAACGGCTTGAGAGCTATGTCGGGCAGCGGCTGTTCTATCGCACCCGGCGATCCGTCAGCCTGAACGCCGCCGGCGAAGAAATTCTCCCCATCGCGGAACAGATTCTGAACTTGGCGGAGCAGATGCGAACCCCAGCCGCGGCGGGACAACTGCGCGGGAGCATCAGGGTCGGCAGCATCACATCGATGTACAGCGGACTGCTCACCCGGGCGATGGAGGCGTTCTGCAGAGAACATCCAAAGGTAAAAGTTCGCCTGTTTCGTGGCGAAGACGGCACGGACGAAGGGCTATTGGCACGGGTATCGCGGGAGAAACTGGACCTGGCGATTACGATTTTGCCGCAGGCTGGCGTCCCGCCTGAAATCGATTGGTGCCCCTTGTTGAAGAAGGAATACGTCGTCGTGGCGCCGGCCATGACGGGGGCGACGGACTGGCGCGTTGCCCTGATGCAATACCCGATGATTCGCTATGAGCCGGGAACCCCGACTGCGGCGAAGATCGACGATTTTCTATCGCGCGAGAACATCGCCCCGCACGATTCTATTTTCATGAACTATTTCGAGACGATCGTGTCCTTCGTTGGACGCGGTATGGGCGCTTCGATCATTCCTGATTCGGACTTGGGCGACGCAGCCGAAGACGTGAAGGTCTTTCGCCTCGGCGAAAACGCCCCTCACCGGGAGATTGGGGTTCTTCGGCGAAGCACCACACAATCCCCCTTAATCGATACGTTTCTGGCCTTCCTGATCGCCGAGGCCGCGAACGAGCCGCATTCAATCCCCGCCGTCATCCCGGAGCTTGCTTCGAATTGAGGAGCCGATGCCCTGCATTCTAGCGGTCATGTCGCGTCAAAGCCCCACAACAACTTGATCCGCTCATCTATACAAATTTATTTTGGTCGGCCCGGATCGTTCTCGGTTGCGCGGATATTAGCCAATCCTAGGCGAGAAAAGGATTAGACCTTTTAAATTCACGGGCTCGTGACCGCACTCTGTGCGCATTTTTCTGGATTACTCCGCACATTGTGCGTATATTCCAGATCAAGCGATTCACTGCTTCGCGACACTTCGTTTTTGAAAGGAGGCACTCCGATGCTTTCTCATCTGATCCTGTTCCGCGGCTACATCTTCGGCCGTCCGAAGAAGGCCGCTGAAAAATCGCAATATCCGTATTCCCCGCCGGAATGGGCGGCGTTCAACCGGGCTCTTTACCAGCGTAAGCCCCGGTTCAGCCACTGACCGGACGGGCGTAACGCCAAGCATCAAGGGGGTGTGCACGAAAGTGCCGCCCCCTTATACTTTGCGCAAAGATCACGGCTCGAGGCGCCCCGCGTGGACATCGAAATCATCTACGATACCGTCTGCCCCTGGTGTTACATCGGCAAGCGCCGGTTGGACCAGGCCCTGGCCATGCGCCCGAACCTGAAGGTCACCACCCATTGGCGGCCGTTTCTACTCAATCCGGAGTTGCCGCCGGACGGCGTCGACCGCACGGCCTACCTGATCAAGAAATTCGGCTCCGAAACGCGGGTCCGGCGCATCTATGGCGCGATCGGCGAAGCGGGCCAATCGGTCGAGATCGATTTCGCCTTCGACCGCATTCAGAAGACGCCCAATTCCGTCGATTCTCATCGCTTGGTGAAGTTCGCCGCCCGTCACGGCACGGCCGATCCGATCGTCGAAGCCCTGTTCGTCGCCTACTTTGTGCACGGCCAGGACATCGGCGAACCCGAGGTTCTGTTGACCATCGGCGCGGCCCACGGGCTGGAACGCGGCGACCTTGCCCGCTACTTGGCCAGCGATCAGGACACGGATACCGTGACCCAGGACAACGCCCGCGCCCATCGCCTGGGCGTCAACGGCGTGCCGTCGTTCGTGTTCGATGGTCCGATGGTCATTTCCGGCGCGCAGGAGCCGCAGATCCTGGCCCGCATGCTCGACGCCGCCGCCGCGGCAGCCGCCTGAACGTGAGTACCCGCCTTCATCAAATGACGGTCACCTACGTGCCGACCGAAGACCGTATGATGCTGCGTATCGCCACCAGCGAGAAAACCGAATATCGCCTATGGCTGACCCGGCGCTTCATCGCCACGCTCTGGCCCGCGCTGGGCGGACAGTTGGCGCAGACGACGGACCTCACCGGCCTGCGCCAGCAGCCTGCGGCACCATCCCCCGCCCCGTCATCGGGTGACGCGCCCCCTGCCCCCGCCGCATCGGCGTCCGCCGCGCCGGTGTCGGACAAGGTCCGCGACGCGGTTCTGGGCATGGAGCACCAGGCGGCAGTTCAGGAAGCGGATTTTTCACGCGGCCATGATGAAGACACGGTCAATCTGACGGCCAACAGCGGCCCCAAGATCGTCACCGGGGCCAAGGTCAAACCCTGGGACGGCAAGAAGCTGGTCCTGGGCTTTCAGACCGGGGACAAGATGAACATCACCGTGACCCTGGATAAAAAGCTGCTGCACGGCTTCTGCCACATGGTCTCGACCACGGTGCAACGGGCCGAATGGGGCCTGGATCTGACCATCGGCGAGCCGGTTGTCATGCCCCAGGGCAAGACGCAGGTTGTTCACTAATACCCTACTAGTAGAAAGTCTTAAGCCGCCGCCTTGCCCGCGATAGACGCCAACTGGGTGACCAGATAGCGCACGCCCTTGGTCCGGCGTTCCTTGTCCGGCCAATCGCCGACATAGATCAGTTTGTGATCGGGGCGCAGCTTGGCCTTGCCCTTCTGCATCGTGATCCATTGCACCAGGCCCATCGGGTCGGCGAAATCGTCGCCCCGGAACTGCACCGTGGCGCCGCGCGGCCCGGCATCGACCTTGGCGATCCCCGCCCGGCGGCACGAACCCTTGAGCCGCACCAAATCCAACAAGTTGCGTAGGCTTTCGGGGATCGGGCCGAACCGGTCGATCAACTCGACCTCCAGGTCCTCCATTTCGTCGTCGCCGACAAGGCGCGAAATCCGACGATACAATTCTAAGCGCAGGCTCAGATCGCCGACATAGTGCTCGGGAATGAGGACTTCGGTACCGAGCGAAATCTGTGGGCTCCAATCCTCATCGGCGGCGTCATGTCCGCCGCCGCTCCTGGCCTCGGCCACGGCCTCTTCCAGCATGCGTTGGTACAACTCGACGCCGACTTCCTTGATATGCCCCGATTGTTCTTCGCCCAACAGGTTTCCGGCCCCGCGAATGTCCATGTCGTGGCTGGCCAGGGTGAAACCCGCGCCCAGGGTGTCCAGGGTCTGCATGACCTCGAGCCGCTTTTCCGCGGTCGGCGTCAGCTTGCCCCGCGCCGGAACGGTCAAATAGGCATAGGCGCGGATTTTCGAACGTCCGACGCGCCCGCGCATTTGATACAGCTGCGACAGGCCGAAGCGGTCGGCCCGATGCATGATGATGGTATTGACCCGGGGCAGGTCCAGGCCGGATTCGATAATGTTGGTCGAGACCAGCACGTCATAAGCGCCGTCGGCGAAAGCCTGGAACACGTCTTCCAGGTCCTTGGCCTTCATCTGGCCGTGGGCCATGGCGATGCGGGCGTCGGGCACCAGTTCCGTGACCTGATTGGCGACGCTGTCCAGGTCTGACACGCGCGGACAGACGTAATAAATCTGCCCGCCCCGGTGCAGCTCGCGAACCATGGCCTCGCGGATGATGACCGGGTCGAACGGCAGGACGAAGGTCCGCACCGCCAGACGGTCCACCGGCGGGGTCGCGATCAGGCTCATTTCGCGCAGGCCGGTCAGGGCCATCTGCAAGGTGCGCGGGATCGGCGTGGCACTGAGGACCAGGACGTGGATGTTCGTCTTCAAGCCTTTCAGGCGTTCCTTATGGGCCACGCCGAAATGCTGTTCCTCGTCGATGATCAACAGGCCCAGGTCGCGGAACCGGATGTCCTTGGCCAGAAGCGCATGGGTACCGACGACGATGTCGATCTCGCCCTTGGCCATGCCTTCCTTGACCTTGGTCACTTCCTTGCCGGTGACCAGGCGCGACAACTGCGCGACCTTGACCGGGAACCCGGCGAACCGCTCCTGAAACGTCTTGAAATGCTGGCGCGCCAACAGGGTCGTCGGCACCACGACCGCGACCTGCTTGCCGGTCATGGCGGCGGTGAAGGCGGCGCGCAAGGCGACCTCGGTCTTGCCG
>DJHY01000175.1:4947-7172 GCA_002433335.1 Rhodospirillaceae bacterium UBA6608
CTTGCCGAAGCCGACGTCGCCGCAGACCAGCCGGTCGGTCGGGCGGCCCTGGGCCAGATCGTCCAGGGTTTCCTGAATGGCCCGCAACTGATCCTCGGTCTCGTCATAGGGGAAACGGGCGCAAAACTCGTCATAGGCCCCCGGGTGGCCTTCCAGGCGCGGCGCGTCCTTCAACAGGCGCGCGGCGGCGATCTGCATCAGCTGTTCCGCCATGTCGCGGATGCGCTGCTTCATCCGCGCCTTGCGCGCCTGCCACGCAGCCCCGCCCAGGCGGTCGAGCTGCCCCGGCCCGCCTTCGGCGCCGTAGCGGGTTACGACCTCGATGTTTTCGACCGGGATGAACAGTTTGTCGTCCCCGGCATAGACCAGCATCAGGCAGTCGTGCGCGGCCCCGCCGACGTCGATGGCCTGCAATCCTTCGTATCGTCCGATCCCGTGTTCGGCATGGACGACCAGATCGCCCTCGTTGATGTCCGAAACGCTGGCGATCAGGTTTTCGGGCCGGACCTTGACCCGGTGGCGGCGCACCACGCGCTCGCCCAGGATGTCCTGTTCGGTGATCAGGGTGACCCTATCGGGCAATTGGAAGCCGCGCGGCAGTCCCAGGACAACCGCCGTCGCCTGCGCCTTGCCGGAAATGGCCGAAGCCCAATCGTCGGCGGCCTGCAGGGTCACGCCACGCTCGCCCAAGACGGTCATCAGGCGGACCCGCGCCCCTTCGGAATAGGTGTCGATCACGACCCGCCGTCCGTCGGTCAGCAGGGCCTGGATATAATCCGCCGCTTCCTTGAACACGTCGGCGTCCGGTCGGGCCCGGGCATCGCCGAAATCGCGCCCCGGCAGGCCGCCCAGGTCGATGGCGTCGGGCCAATCTCCGGCGGCGTCGAAGGTCGAAAACTCGCGCACGTTCACGCTTCCGGCGATCTGATGCCATTCGTCGGGACTCAGATACAGCGATTCCGGCGGCAGCGGGCGATAGGGCACGCCGCTCATCGCGCCCGCCGGGGCATTGGCCATCTCGGCGCGGGCTTGATAGTAGTCGGCGATCGTCGCCAGCCGCGTTTCAGCCGCTTCGGCCGATTGCGGATCGAGAGCCACGATCACGTTTTCCGGCAGAAAATCGAACAGCGTTTCCAGTCCGTCGTGGAACAGCGGCAACCAATGCTCCATCCCCGGATGGGCGCGGCCCGCAGAAATACTCTCATACAGCGGATCGTCGTCGCCGCCGGTGCTGAAGGCGACACGGTAGCCGGAGCGGAATTTGGAGATCGCCGCTTCGTCCAGGGGCGCTTCCAGGGCGCGGCGGATCGAAAAGCCGTCGAGCTTTTCCTCGGACCGTTGGGTCGTCGGATCGAACGACCGCACCTGTTCCAGCTCGTCACCGAAGAAATCCAGGCGCACAGGGCGCTCGGCCCCGGCGGGATAGATATCGACGATCCCGCCGCGCACGGCGTATTCCCCCGGCTCGTAGACCGTTTCGACCCGTGCGTAAGACGCGTGGCCCAGGCCTTCCAGAACCTTGTCCTGGGAAATCCGGTCGCCGACCTTCAGGCTCAGGCCCGCATCGCCGAAATAAGCGCGCGGCGGCACCCGTTGCAGCACCGCCGAAACGGTGGTCAGCACCACCGGCGGCGCACCCTTCGCGCCCGCGCTATGGCGCAGTTCGGTCAGCGTGCCGACGCGGCGGGCGACGATATCGGTCTTCGGCGAGACCCGGTCGTAGGGCAAGCAATCCCATGCCGGAAAGGTCAGCACCTTGAGGTCCGGCGCCATGAAGGCCAGCGCCTCGGCCGCCAGGTCCATATGGACGTCGTCGCGGGCCACGAACAGAACCGGCTGCCCCGCCCGCGCCGCATCGGCCAGGACCAGGGCTTCCGATCCGCCGGGGACGCCGAATACCCGGCGCAGGCCGGGCGAATACCAATGCTTGCTCATCTCAAATCAGCGATCGTTGAATGCCAGAATCATGCGCAGCAACGGCGTGTCGAACTCCGCCGGCGGCGCGCTGCGCCCCGACACCCATTCGTAGACGTCGTTGTCCGGCAATTTCAAAAGAGCCTCGAAATCGTCCAGGTCGGTATCGGCCAGTCCCGCGATGCGGGCTTCGGCGAAACCGCCCAGGATGATGTCGTTTTCCTTCATGCCGCAATGCTGGGCGCGGAACAGAATGCGTTTTCGGCGGGCGTCCATTTGGGCGATCCGTTGTTCCTCAGGGGATGATCGGG
>DJHY01000078.1 GCA_002433335.1 Rhodospirillaceae bacterium UBA6608
GGCCTGCACCGCCAGCTTCATCGCGCGGGCCATGCGGATCGGGTCCTGGGCCTCGGCGATGGCGGTGTTCATCAGCACCCCGTCGCAGCCCAATTCCATGGCGATGGTCGCATCCGACGCCGTGCCGACGCCCGCATCGACGATCACCGGCACCTCGGACTGTTCCTTGATCAGGCGGATGTTGACCGGGTTCTGAATGCCCAGGCCCGAGCCGATGGGCGCGCCCAGCGGCATGATGGCCACGGCCCCCGCCTCTTCCACGCGCTTGCACAGGATCGGATCGTCCGAGCAATAAGCCATGACCTGGAAGCCCTCGGCCGTCAGGGCCGCCGTGGCTTCGATAGTTTCCGGCATCATCGGATACAGGGTGCGCTGTTCACCCAGGATTTCCAGCTTCACCAGGGTCCAGCCCCCGGCTTCGCGCGCCAGGCGCAGGGTGCGCACGGCGTCGTCGGTGGTGAAGCAACCGGCCGTATTCGGCAGGTAGGTGTATTTCTTGGGGTCCAGATAGTCGATCAGCAGCGGCTGGTTCGGATTCGTCAGGTTGACCCGGCGCACGGCCACGGTGATCATTTCGGCCTCGGCGGCTTCGGCGGCCTGGCGGTTCAGGTCATAGTCCTTGTACTTGCCGGTGCCGATGATCAGGCGCGAACGGAACTTATGGCCCGCGACCTCCAGAATATCCTCGTCCGCCTGGGCAGCGGAATCGGGCGCGCCGCCGCCGATGAAGTGTACGATCTCCAGCCGGTCGCCGTCTTCGACCCCGACCTGCGCGTAGCCGGATTTGGGAACAATCTCCAGATTCCGCTCAACCGCGACCTTGGCCGGATCGAGACCGATTCGGTTCAGAAGGTCATGAACGGACAAGGGCGCTTCAAGGGTATGGGCTTCGCCGTTGATCTGGACTTGCATCTGGTTTGGTTCCTCGGAGCCTTGTTTCGTCGGGCTTTAAGCGGAGTATGGTGATGCGCCGCGCCGCTTTCAACGCCCGGTTGGGCGCAAACGGGATGTTTCCCATATCGCGGCGCGTGCTATAAGCCGCCATCTTATAAACGGAACCGAGCCATGGCTGCCACGATTCTGATCCTCAACGGCCCGAATTTAAATCTGCTGGGTACGCGCGAGCCGGATATCTACGGACGCGAGACCCTGGCGACGATCGAAGCCGCCTGCCGCGACCGCGCAACGGCCCTGGGCCTGGAAACCGATTTCCGCCAATCCAACGACGAAGGAGAGCTCGTCGCCTGGATCCAGGAAGCCCCCAAGTCCCACGCCGGGATCATCATCAACGCCGCCGCCTACACCCATACCTCGGTCGCGATCCTGGACGCGCTCAGCGCGATCGACCTGCCGATCATCGAGGTGCACCTTTCGAACATTCACAGGCGCGAAGAGTTCCGGCATCATTCCTATGTGTCCAAGGCTGCCGACGGCATGATCTGCGGCCTGGGCGGACAAGGTTACGAGCTGGCGCTTGAAGCCTTGGCGAAACGCGTAAAGAAGAACGGATAAGGAAACATGGCGAAAAGCCCCAAAGCGAGCGATATCGACGCGGACGCCGTCCGCAAGTTGGCCGACCTGTTGAACGAAACGGGCCTGACCGAAATCGAATACACCTATGAGGATTGGTCGCTGCGCGTGTCCAAGGGCGCGACCGCCGTGGCCGCCACGGTGCCCGCCGCCGCCGCGCCGGCCCCTGCCGCCGATTCCGGCGCCGCCGCCGATCAGGGTGTTCCCGCCGGGGCCGTGACCTCGCCGATGGTCGGCGTCGCCTATACCTCGCCCGATCCGGACAGCCCGGCCTTCGTCACCGAAGGCGAAACCGTCAAGGAAGGCCAGACCCTGTTGCTGGTCGAAGCGATGAAGGTGTTCAACCAGATCACCGCGCCGCGCGCCGGAACGGTCAAAAAGATCCTCGTCTCCAGCGGAACCCCGGTGGAGTTCGGCGAACCTCTGCTGATTCTCGAATAGGAGGCGGGCCTTGTTCGAAAAGGTCCTGATCGCCAACCGGGGGGAAATCGCGCTGCGTATCCTGCGCGCCTGCCGGGAGATGGGCATCTCCACCGTCGCCGTCCATTCCACCGCCGACACCAATGCCATGCACGTCCGCTTGGCGGACGAAAGCGTGTGCATCGGCCCGCCGTCGGCCAAGGACAGCTATCTTTCCATTCAGAACGTGTTGTCCGCCGCCGCGATTTCCGGCGCGGACGCGATCCATCCGGGCTACGGCTTCCTGTCGGAAAATGCCGATTTCGCCCAGATGGTGGCCGAACACGGCTTTACCTTCATCGGGCCCTCGGCGGACCATATCCGCCTGATGGGCGACAAGGTTCGGGCCAAGGCCGCCGCCAAAGAGGCGGGTATTCCCGTCGTTCCCGGATCGGACGGCGCGATCGACAACATCAAGGACGCCGCCCTGGTCGCCAAGGACATCGGCTATCCGGTGCTGATCAAGGCCGCCGCCGGTGGCGGTGGGCGCGGCATGAAGGTCGTGCGCGACGAGAGCGAGTTGGAAAACGCCGTCAAAATGGCCCAGAGCGAAGCCGCCGCCGCCTTTGGCGACGGTTCGGTCTACATGGAAAAGTACCTGGATAAGCCGCGCCATATCGAAATTCAGGTCATGGCCGACGGTCACGGTAACGTGGTGCACCTGGGCGAGCGCGATTGCTCGATCCAGCGCCGCCACCAGAAGGTGTTGGAAGAAGCCCCCTCGCCTGCGCTGAACGAGGCGCAGCGCGCCGATATCGGTGCCGTCACCGTCAACGCCATCGCCAAGTTGGGTTACCAAAACGCGGGCACGGTCGAATACCTGTATGAAAACGGACAGTTCTATTTCATCGAAATGAACACCCGCCTGCAGGTCGAACACCCGATTACCGAGGCCATCACCGGCGTCGACATCGTGCGCGAGATGATCCGCGTCGCCCAGGGGGCGAAGCTGTCATTCACTCAGGACGACATCAAGCTGCGCGGTCACGCCATCGAATGCCGCATCAACGCCGAAGACCCCGACACCTTCGCGCCCTCTCCGGGCAAGGTCGGCGTCTATCACGCGCCAGGCGGCCTGGGTGTGCGGGTCGATAGCGCGCTCTATTCCGGCTATACCGTGCCGCCGCACTACGATAGCATGATCGCCAAGCTCATCGTTCACGGCGCATCTCGGAACGAATGCCTGATGCGCCTGCGACGGGCGCTTGAGGAATTTGTGATCGATGGCATTTCCACGGGCATTCCCCTGCAACAGCGGATCACCGGCGAAAAGGATTTCGTCGATGGATCCTACGACATCCACTGGCTTGAACACCTCATGGCCGGGGACTGATTTGCAGGCGCGGCGGCGGAGCAATCCAACATGAGCCGCCGCGACCGCGAACCCGACAGCCTTCCAGCCGAATTGTTGCTGCGCGCCTATGCGGCGGGCATCTTTCCCATGGCGGAAAGCATCGACGACCCGCAGGTCTTCTGGGTCGACCCGAAACTACGCGGCGTCCTGCCGCTCGACGGCTTTCATATCTCGAAAAGCCTGCGCAAGGTGCTCCGCCGGGGCGAATTCATCGTCCGCGCCAACTCAGCCTTCGAGCGAGTGTTGGACGAATGCGCAGCCCCCGCCCCCGGGCGCACCGACACCTGGATCAATGAGCCGATCCGCCGCGCCGTGATCGAACTGCATCATCTGGGTTTCGCCCATTCGATCGAAGCCTGGAAAGACGGACAGTTGGCCGGCGGGCTGTACGGCGTCGCCCTGCGGGGCGCGTTCTTCGGCGAAAGCATGTTTTCCCGCGCCACCAATGCCTCCAAAGTCGCCCTCGCCCATCTGGTGGCGCGTTTGCGGATCGGCGGGTTCCGCCTGCTTGATACCCAATTCGTGACCGAACATCTGGCGACCTTCGGATGCCAGGAAATCCCCGCCCGCGAATATCAAAAGCGGCTAGAAGCCGCGCTTGAATACCAGGCCCGGTTCCCGCTCAACCCGGCCCCAGAGCGGATCCGCCAGGAACTGGAAGCAATGGCACAAACCCCGCCCCCGGGTCACGCGGTGACATAGTCACCGACGACGACGCCCCCTGCCGATACCCTTCCGATCAAGCTGAACGGTCGATCCGCGCAATTCTTTGCGATGGTCGGCTTCACGCAAATTTAGGAGGATATCTCATGCAGAAACGCCTTTCCCTGTTCTGGGCCCTGGCCCTGGTCGCAGCCTTGGCGGCGCCGGTTTCCGCGATGGCCGCGCCCGAACCGAAGGATCCCAAAAAACAGACCCCTTGGGGGCTCTACCTGACGTCCCAGGAAGCCTACGACATGAAAATGGCCGAAGGCGCCAAGGTGCTGTTCGTCGATGTGCGCGATCCGATCGAGATCATGTTCACCGGCTTCACCGATGTGGTCGACGTCAACATCCCCTTCATGCTGGCGGACCGCACCAAGTGGCATGCGAAAAAGCCGGTTTTCCTGATGGCCAAGAACCCGGATTTCGAACCGGCCATCGCCCGCGCTTTGGAAAAGCGCGGCCTGTCCAAATCCACGCCGATCTTCCTGATGTGTCGTTCCGGCGGCACCCGGGGTGCGCCCTCGGCGATGATGCTCGACGGTAAGGGCTACGAGAAAGTCTACGTGGTCGTCGACGGCTTCGAAGGCGGCACGCTCAAGGACGGTCCGAAGAAAGGCTGGCGCCTGAAGGACGGCTGGAAGAATTCAGGCCTGCCGTGGAGCTACAAGCTCAACAAGGAAAAGATGTACGGGCTGGACTGACCCCGCCCCGTTCCAAATGATCCAAGGAGTATTGGAAATGACGACTTCCCGGACCCGATCCGGGGCGGTGATGCCCCCTGCCTTTTTGCTGGCTGCGCTGCTCGCCCTTTTATCCGCTGCGGTACTAGCCATCCCGGCGGCGAAAGCCGCCGATAAACCGGAAAACATGTTGGTGATCCTGACTTCTGCCGACACCGAAACCCAGGCCATGGCCCTGGTCTTGTCCAATCAGGTCGCGAAACAGGGCACGCCCGTGCATCTGATGCTTTGCGGCCCGGCGGGCGATATCGCCTTGAAGCAGCCCCCCGCCGCCGCCGGCAAGGTCATCACGCCCAAGGGCATGACCGTCTCGTCGCTGCTCGCAGGCCTCAAGGCCAAGAATGCCAAGATCGATGTCTGCGCGATTTATCTACCCAACCGAAACCTAGGCGCAGATGCCCTGTCGGACGGGGTCGGCGTCGCCAAACCGCCGGTGATCGCCGCGGAAATGACCGCACCAGGGACCCGTGTGGTCGGATTTTAAACCTCAACCCGGGAATGCGCCGCCAGATCGGATCGCATCTGGCGGTTGCCTTCCCCGGCTCAGTAGAGGAAAAAGGGAATACGCTAACGACGGCGGTGGGTTACGAGAGACTGCATGCTCAAACTGAAACGGATCGCGATCGACACCTATCCGGAGAACGTGGCCCTCTTGTCCCGCAACTGCGCCCATTACCGGGCCGAGGACTTTCAGGCGCTGCGCAAGCTCGAGGTCGTATCCGACGGTAAGCGGCTGCTCGCTAATCTGATCATTTCCGACGACGCCGATCTGGTCGGCCCCGACGAATTGGGTTTGGGCGAACAGGCGTTTCGCCGCCTGGGCCTGCCCGAAGGTGACCTCGTCCGCATTTCCCAAGCCGCGCAACCACAAAGCCTGGAAGCGATCAGGGCCAAGATCAACGGCCATACCCTGTCGAAAAGCGAGATCGAAGCGATCATCGCCGACATCACCTCGCACCGCTATTCACCGATGGAGATCGCGGCCTTTCTGATCTCTTCCGCCAGTTTCACGACCACCGACGAAATGCTTGACCTGACCGAGGCCATGGCCCAGGTCGGCAACAAGCTGGAATGGGATTCACCCATCGTCGTCGACAAGCATTGCATCGGCGGCATTCCGGGTAATCGGACCTCGATGATCGTGGTTCCCATCGTCGCGGCACACGGCCTGCCGGTGCCCAAGACCTCGTCCCGCGCCATCACCTCGCCATCGGGCACCGCCGACACCATGGAGGTCCTGGCCAACGTCAACCTGACCACCGCCGAAATGCGCGCCGTTGTCGAACGGGAAAAGGGCTGCCTGGTCTGGGGCGGACATGTGAATCTGTCACCCGCCGACGACATCCTGATTTCCGTCGAACGCCCCCTGCGCATCGATACGCCGGAACAGATGGTCGCCTCGATCCTGTCCAAGAAGATGGCCGCCGGATCGACCCATCTGGTGATCGACATCCCCATCGGCCCCACGGCCAAGGTCCGCACCCATGCCAACGCGGTGCGCCTGCGCAAGATGTTCGAATACGTCGGCGACAAGGTCGGCCTCATCATCGACGTGGTGTTCAGCAACGGATCGCAGCCCGTCGGGCGCGGCATCGGCCCCGTGCTGGAAGCCCGCGACGTCATGTCCGTCCTGCGCAACGACGCCGACGCGCCGCATGACCTGCGTGAGCGGGCCTTGCTGCTGGCTGGCCGAATGCTTGATTTCGACCCCACCTTGCGCGGCGGCAGCGGCCATGCCCGCGCCTGTGAGATCCTCGATTCCGGCCAAGCTTTGGCGGCCATGGAACGGATCATCAAGGCCCAAGGGCCGAGCCAGACCGAATACAAGCTGGGCCATCTAGTGCAGGACGTCCGCGCCCATGCCGACGGCGTGGTTCAGGCCATCGATTGTTACCGCCTGGGCCGGATCGCCCGCGTCGCCGGGGCCCCGACCGACAAGGGCGCCGGGATCGACCTGTTGAAAAAGGTCGGCGACACCGTCACCAAGGGCGAGACGCTGTACCGCATTTACGCCGACGTCGAGGCCGATTTCCGCTTCGCCACCCGCGACGCCGAAGAAGACCACGGCTACGCCATCGGGGCGGCCCGGAAACCCACGCCGACGCAAAGCTTCAGCGTATGACCGCCGCCACCCTGCCGAGCCTCGCCGTCCACGGATTTTCGGAATCGGCCGCCCAGGCCCGACTGTTGGCCGAAAGCCTGGGCGCGCCCTATGCCGATATCGAGGTTCACCGCTTCCCCGACGGCGAAAGCCTGGTTCGCGTGGATAGCACGGCGAAGACGGTCGTCGTCTATCGCTCGCTCGACGATCCGAATGACAAGCTGATCGAGTTGATGCTGGCAGCCTCGGCCCTGCGCGACGGCGGGGCCAAGCGTTTGATCCTGGTCACGCCGTATCTTTGTTACATGCGCCAGGACATGGTGTTTCACCCCGGCGAGGCCGTCAGCCAGACGGTCGTCTGCGGCTTTCTCGACAACCTGTTCGACGCTGTCATCACGGTCGATCCGCACCTGCACCGCACGTCGGACCTGGCTTCGGTCTTTCCCACGGCACGTGCCGAAGCTCTGTCGGCGGCCCCGTTGCTGGCGGCGCGGCTACTGGAACGCGACATCGCGCGGGATACGATCCTTGTCGGGCCGGACGGCGAATCCCGCCAATGGGTCGAAGCCGTCGCCGCCCCATTGTCCCTGGATGTGCTGGTCGGACAGAAGGAACGCGCCGGCGACCGGAAAGTGGCGATTGAGATTCCCGGTATCGAACAGGCTGCCGGTCGGGCGGTCATTCTGGTTGATGACGTGATCTCGACCGGCATGACCCTGGCTGGGGCCGCGCGCCTGCTGCTGGCCGCCGGGACGACGGGCGCCGAGGTCATGACCGTGCATATGCTGGGCGACCCCACGGTTCCGGCGTTGCTCCGTGATGCGGGGATCGCGCGGATCGAATCCTCAGATTCCGTGCCCCACGAAAGCAATGCAGTCCTTCTGGCCCCGATGCTGGCGGATAGCGTCCGCCGGATGTTGGGTCAGCTCCGCTAAATCTCTTCCGCAACGAAGGCCATGGCCTGCCGCGCCGTGCGCAGCGGATGTTTGCGCTTCAACGGGGCGTGCAGGAACCGGTTCACCGCGGCCAACCCCATCGGCATCCATGGTGCCCCAGGTCGCGCGCCATGCTCCTCGTCCATGGCCATAATCAGTTTCAACAAATGGGCGGCGACGATGTATTCGAACTGACCGTGATCGAACAACCTCTGTTTTTGATCGCGCAGGAAGACATCTACATCCGGCACGGCCCAAGCCGAGGTATCCATATCCGGATCGGTAAACCCGGCGTTGCGCCCCAGGAAGCACCCCAACTGCAACAAACCCTGCGGCCATAACATGGGCCAGCGCGTACAGGTCGCCCGCACGGCATTGCCGAAGGTCAGGGCATGGGTGAACGACAGCCAGCCCACGTTCTTCGACAGCGGCAGGTCCGCGTGGTTCTGATATCGGGTATCGAAATGCAGCATCTGCCAGGACGCCGCCGCCATGGCGGCATCGTAGGTCGCCTCCGGCGCGGCCAGCCCGCCCGCAATCGCTTCCAGAATCGGGCGGAGCCGCCCGGATCGCAGGGCTTCCGGATCGGGCACGACAGTCCCGCCCGAATTGGCAACGCCCAACACTTCGCCATAGGCCCGGAACTGGGGAATCAGGTCTTCCCGCGTCGCCAGGGCCAGGGAGCGAACCAGCATCAGCAACAACGGCTCATAGACTTCTTCCGCGCCCAAGGCGTCGATCAGTTGCCCGGTCTTGTAGACATAGATCAGGGAATGGCCGAAATCCTGGTAATGGGCCAGGGCGGCGCGGGCCAGCACCGGCGCCAACATGGCGTAGCTCAATCCCGCCTCGACCGCGCCGCGCGCCATGGCGCAGGCTGCTTCTTCGTCCTCGGCTTCCAATGCCGCCAGGAACGCGCCCTCGGCGAAGGGACGTGGCGGCGGGAACGGCACCGGCGGCTCCCGCCGGGCATCCCAGGCAACATGGCCGACCGCTTCCAGGACCGCCGTCAGGGCCAGATCGGATTGGTCTGCGTATTCCCGCCCCAGGGTCAGCCAATCGGCGGCGGCAGGCACGGCATGGGTGGTGCCGTATTCAAACCGCGAGGCGGTCATGCGGATAACCCGGCGCAACGCGTCGGCCAGGTCCCCGTCCACGGACCGCAGGCGCGCCAGCTCCCGCGCCATGCGGCCGTATTCGTGCCGGTCGACCGAAGCCTGAATACCGCGCAGGGCGGCTTCCGCCCGCTCGTCGTCACTCGGCCCGCTCAGATCGACGAAGATTCCCCCGTCCTTAACCTCGACCGGATAGACGGTCAGATCGTCGCCACCGAGCACAGCCTGACCGTTGGCTAGATCGAACTTCCAGTTATGCCAGTTGCAGGTCAGCAGGCAGGCCGCGCCCCCATCCGCCCCCTTGCCGGTCGCGACATGCCCTTCGACCAAGGGGTAGCCCTCATGCGGGCACCGGTTGTCGCAGGCAAAGATTCTCTCTTCGACACGGAACAGCGCGATCTGCCGCCCATCGACGCGCACGGCGGCCTTGCCGCCCGCATCCAGAACGGTCAGATCGGCGATGCGTCGCCAGCTATCGGGTCGGCTATCCATGGCACTTAAGCCCGCCCATGGTCTGGAGGAAGAGAACGAACGCTTATTGCCCGGTTATTGGCCAGGCGCGGCATCCGCGGGGTCGGCGCAATCCAATACCCAGATATCGTACACCGGATGCTCAAGGGCGTTGAGCGCAGGGCTGGAGGCGAACATCCAGCCGCGAAACAGGCTGACTGCCGGCTCGCCCGGGCGAATCTCCC
>DJHY01000195.1 GCA_002433335.1 Rhodospirillaceae bacterium UBA6608
CAGCCCCGCCGTGGATCAGGGCGTGGTGGTCGTTCCCTATTCTTCCGGTGAATTGGTCGCGTTGCGCACGGAAAACGGCCGCCTGCTGTGGTCGGACTCCCTGGCCTCGCTGAAGCGCTCGGACATCGTGTCCGCCCTGTCGCATATCCGTGGCCGCCCGGTGATCGACCGTGGCCGTGTTATCGCCATCAGCCATTCCGGCATCATGGCCGCCTACGACCTGCGGACCGGACGTCGCATTTGGGAGCGGGATATCGGCGGCATCGAAAGCCCTTGGGTGGCCGGTGACTATATCTTCGTGCTGACCAACGACTCGGAAGTCGCCGCGGTCAACCGCGATACCGGCGGCGTCTATTGGGTCCGCCCCCTGCCCCAATTCGAGAACCCGGAAAAACAGAAAGACCCGATCATCTGGACCGGGCCGATCCTGGCCTCGGACCGTTTGATCGTGGCCGGATCGCACGGCTCCGCCTGGGCCCTGTCGCCCTATAGCGGCGCCTTCATCGGCGAAGTCGAAATGCCCGACGGCATTTCCGTGCCGCCGATCGTGGCCGACGGTCGCGTGATCTTCCTGACTGACGAAGCCGAATTGATCGCGTATCAGTAACCTTTGGAAAATCGGAACCGGGTCTTAAGAGCCCGGTCGCATTCATGCCTTTCACGATTGCTATTATCGGCCGCCCCAACGTCGGCAAGTCGACCCTGTTCAACCGACTGGTCGGCAAGCGGCTGGCCATTGTCGACGACACGCCGGGCGTAACCCGCGACCGCCGCGAAGGCGAAGGCAAGCTGGCCGGAATGAAGTTCCGCATCATCGATACGGCCGGCTTGGAAGACGTCACCGACAACAGCCTGGAAGCCCGCATGCGCGCACAGACCGAGCGCGCCCTGGACGAGGCCGACGTCGCCCTGATGGTGATCGACGCCCGGGTCGGCGTGACGCCGATGGACCAACACTTCGTCGATTGGATGCGCAGCCACCGCACCCCGGCGATTTTGGTCGCCAATAAATGCGAGGGACGCGGCGGCGAAGCCGGTTTGCTGGAAGCCTATTCCCTGGGCATGGGGGATCCGGTGTCCCTGTCCGCCGAACACGGCCTGGGCTTGTCGGAACTCTACGACCGCCTGGAACCCTATGCCGAGTTGGCCGCCGCCGAGGGGGCATCCGTCTACGAACAAGACGACGCCGACTTGGAAGATGGCGACGGCCCGGCGGAGCCCAAGGCCTTGCAACTGGCCATTGTCGGGCGCCCAAACGTCGGTAAATCAACGATGATCAACCGCCTGTTGGGCGAAGACCGCATGCTGACCGGCCCGGAAGCCGGGATCACCCGCGATGCGATCTCGGTGATGTGGCGGCACGGTGGGCGCGACTATCGCCTGATCGACACCGCCGGCCTGCGGCGCCGGGCGCGCGTCACCGACAAACTGGAATACCTGAGCACCCGCGACACCCAGCGCGCCGTGCGCTTTGCCCATGTCGTCGTGCTGGTGCTGGATGCCGACGCGGTCCTGGAAAAACAGGACCTGACCATCGCGCGCCAAGTGATCGAAGAAGGCCGCGCCCTGATGATCGCGGTCAACAAATGGGATGCCGCCGCCGACCGGCGCGAGACCATCCAACGCCTCAGCGATCGCCTACAGACCAGCCTACCGCAAGTCCGCGGCATTCCGGTCATCACTTGCTCGGCTTTGACCGGGCAAGGGATGGACAAACTGTTGCCCGCCGTGACCAAAGCGTATGACACCTGGAATTCGCGGATCGGCACCGGTGACCTGAACCGCTGGCTGATGGCCATGCAGGAAGCCCACCCCCCGCCAATGGGCAAAGGCGGCAAACGCATCCGCCTGCGCTACGCGACCCAGGCTAAGACCCGCCCCCCGACCTTCATCGTGTTCTGTTCGCGCGCAGCCGAATTGCCCGACAGCTACACCCGCTATCTGGTCAACGGCCTGCGAGATTCCTTCGGCCTGGACGGCGTGCCGATCCGCCTGATCTTCCGCAAGGGTGACAACCCGTACGCGGACAAAGGCTGACCCCTTCCCAATAAAAAACGCCCGGGCTGGACTGCCCGGGCGCTGAAAACGAACGCGAACGACCTTAGTGGTCGTGATCGTGGCCGTGGTGCCCCACGATCGGGCCATCCTTGAACAGGTTTTCGCGCAGTTCCTTGTCCAACTGCGGCATCTTGCGACGCAGCCATTCCAGAACCATGGCGGCGTGTTCGATTTCCTCGTCGCGGTTATGGGCCAGGATGGCCTTCAGGTCGGGATCGGTGGCCGCATCGACCCGCTGCTGATACCAATCGACGGCCTCGAATTCTTCCATCAGAGAAACGATCGCCCGGTGCAGATCCAGGGTTTCTTCCGACAGTTTTTCAAGAGGCTCGTGAAATCCTTCGCTCGACATGGGAACTCCTAAGTCCATTTGGTTGGGGGGCACGGGTATTTTCTGTGGGCACAGGATAAAGAAAAGGCGTGATGGATCAACGACGAGCGTTCGAATATTTCACACCGCATTCAGCGGAAATTCCGATCATACAGGCCGACCGGATTACAACCGACCATATACTTTCGTCTATCGATAATCCCGCAATCATTCATCCATATACCTACATCAGATGTTTCTGATGTACATTTTCTTTGGGGTTGGAGGCAACGTCGTCACAACTTCGACGTGAAAATGCAGTCTTCAAAGCGGATCGTTCGCATTCGCTGAAGGACAGGGAGAGATCAATGTTTGCCTTCCTTGCACGCGCCCCCATCGGCAGAAAAATGGTTTATTTGTTGATCCTGCCGATCGCCGGGCTTCTGACATTCGGCGCCATGACGGTCTATCGCAACGCCAACTTGGCGGATCAGATGGCCAAGGTCTCGACGCTGGCCGAGTTGGCCCCAAGCTTAAGCGCGGTGGTCCATGAAATGCAGAAAGAGCGCGGCAGGTCCGCCGGCTTCATCGGCAGCGGCGGCAAAAAGTTCGCCAAAGAGCTTCCGGAACAACGGCAATTGACGGACCAACACCGAACCGCATTGAAAGCGACCTTGGCCGCCTTCCCTATCGCCGACTACAGCCCGACCTTTGCCACGATGCTGAAGACGGCGACCGATAACCTTTCCCTGTTGGAAGAACGCCGCCAGGCGATCTCGGACTTGAAGATGCCCGTCGGCGACATGGCGAAATATTACACCGGCACGATTGCCAGCCTGCTTTCCATCATCGAGCGCATGGCCCTTTTGAGCAGCGACGCCGCCGTCACCCGAACCATCGTCACCTACACGGCGTTCCTGGAGGCGAAAGAACGCGCCGGGATCGAGCGCGCCATGGGGGCCGCCGGTTTTGGATCGGGCGGTTTCCGACCCGCGATCTACACGCGATTCATCAAACTGATCGCCATGCAGGAAACCTTCCTGAAGGTTTTCACGACCTATGCCACCGATGAGCAAAAGAAATTCCTGGCCGATACGGTTCAAGGCCCGGCCGTGGATGGCGTGGAGAAAATGCGCACGATCGCCATCGACAGTCCGCTCAGCGGGCTGCAAGGCGTTGATGCGGGGATGTGGTTCACGACCATCACCGACAAGATCAATCTGATGAAGACCGTCGAGGATCACATTGCGAACGATCTGGTCGTGCAGGCGAGGATGATCGAAAAACAGGCCCTGACATACTTCTGGCAAGTCCTGGTGGGGTCTATCGTGCTGGTCGCCGCAACGGTTCTTTTGGTCGTCGCGGTGGTTCGCGATATCACCCGCCCGGTCAAGGCCATGCAACGGGTTATGGACGACCTGGCGGGCGGGAACCTCGATATCGACGTGCCCGCGGCCGATCGGGCGGACGAGGTCGGAACCATGGCCAAATCCGTGCAGGTGTTCCGCGAGAAAATGATCGAAAACCGTGCCGCCGAAGAACGGGAACGCGCCGAGCAGACCAAACGCCTTCAGCGGCAGGAAACCGTCGACCGCCTGACCGGACGCTTCGATCAGGAAATCGACAACGTCTTGTCCGTGGTCAGTTCCGCCGTCGATCAACTGCGCGTCACGTCCGACCAATTGAACAGCACCGCCGGAACCGCCAGCGCACGTGCGACAACCGTCGCTTCAGCCTCTCAGGAAGCCATGGCGAATGTTCAGACTGTCGCGGCTTCCGCCGAAGAACTGACGGCGTCGATCGACGAAATCAGCCGGCAGATCGCGCAGTCGACCAAGATTTCGTCGGAAGCGGTGGAACAGGCAAGCGGAGCCCGCGACGAAATCCAGGGCCTGGCCACGGCATCGCATCGTATCGGCGAAGTCATCTTGATGATCACCGACATCGCCGAGCAGACGAACCTGTTGGCCCTTAACGCGACCATCGAAGCCGCCCGTGCGGGCGAAGCCGGCAAAGGCTTTGCCGTCGTCGCCGCCGAGGTCAAGAACCTGGCCAATCAGACGGCCAAGGCGACCGAGGAAATCAGCCAGCAAATCAACGAGGTTCAATCGGCGACGGAATCCGCCGTCGGCTCGATCGGCGGCATTTCGGACACCATCAGTCAAATCTTCGAGATCATTTCCGCCGTCGCCGCCGCGGTCGAGGAACAGGCCGCCGCAACCAGCGAGATCTCGCGCAGCGTTCAGGAAGCAGCACAAGGCACCAGCGAAGTTTCCGAAAACATCGAAGGCGTCAGCACGGCCGCCAACGACACAGGCGCCGCCGCAGGAGACCTGCAAGGGGCTTCGGGCGAACTATCCCGTCAGGCGGAAGTGCTGAAGGAATGCGTACGGACGTTCCTAGACGGCGTCAAAGCCGCCTGACGATTACCGCCGTTTGTAACGATCCCTCTTTACAAGCGGCGGCGTCCGGGCCAAACCATGGGCATGAGCGCGGACGCATATCTTTCGGACTTCGAGTCCTTTCGTCACCTCCCCCATGCCGTCACTTTGCTGGGCATGTCCGGGGTGGGCAAAACGATGTTGTCGACGCAGTTGCGCCGTCAGGCGGACTGGTTCCATTACTCGGCCGATTACCGCATCGGAACCCGATATCTGGTCGAACACATCCTGGACAATATCAAGTACAAGATCATGCGGATGGAAGACCCGTTCGTCGCCAACTTGCTGCGTTCGGATTCCATTTACATCAGCCATAACATCAGCGTCGACAACCTGGATCCGGTATCGACCTTCCTTGGCATGTTCGGCGATCCGGCCGAAGGCGGATTGAATAAGACGATCTTCCTGGAGCGCCAGAACCTGTACAAATGGGGCGAGCAGGAATCCATGAAGGATACCAGCCACTTCATCGCCAAGGCCTGGGAAATCTATCGCTGTAAGGATTTCATCAACGACGCCTCGGGCAGCCTGTGCGAGGTCGTGGACTTGACCGATCCGAACGATCCGGTGATCGCGGCCCTGCGCGCGGACACCTTGATCCTGTATATCCGCGCCGGGAAGGCCGATGAAGAAGCCTTGATGGAGCGGGCCGAAACCGATCCGAAACCCCTGTTCTACTATCCGTCGTTCATCGATCAGCATCTGGCGGACCAGCCGGACGATGGGCAAGGCGTGGGCCCGAAGGATTTCGCCCGCAAGCTGTTTCCCCAGCTACTGCAAAGCCGCAAGCCCCGCTATGCCGAGATGGCCGACAAATTCGGCTTCACCATCGATGTCGCGGACCTGTTTGCGGACCCGCCCGCGGGGCAGGTCGTGCCCGAGGTCGACAAGATTCTGCTGCGCATTTTCGAGACGATCCACGCCCAATCGGTGGATAATCCGGTTGCCGCAGCCAATGCGAAACACTATGTGAACGCATGCCTTGCCCGCGCCGAGCGCCGGGCCTTGGCTTTCTAACCCGCCACCAAGCCATGCGTTCCCGCATGGCGACGTTACTTTTTTTGACCTGAAGCAACCGCCTGGAGCGGCTCAATATGCCTATTAAGATTCCGTCCGACCTTCCTGCGCGCAGTATTCTCGAAAAGGAAGGGGTGCCGATCATCGGCAACGACCAGGCGATGTGTCAGGACATCCGCCCGCTTCGCATTGCGGTTTTGAACCTGATGCCGCTGAAGCAAAAGACGGAAACGCAATTGGCCCGGGTTCTTGGCGCGACACCGCTGCAGGTCGAAATGACCCTGCTGGCGCTGACGACGCACAAGCCGAAGACCGTCGATGAACAGCATATGATCGACTTCTACCACCCGTGGACCCAGGTCACGGATCAGAAGTTCGACGGCCTGATCGTGACCGGCGCGCCGGTCGAACAATTGCCGTTCGAGGACGTCATCTATTGGGACGAACTGCGCCAGATCTTCGATTGGACGCGCTCGAACGTGCACGGCCTGTTCAACTTGTGCTGGGGCGCGCAGGCGGCGCTGCACCATTTCTACGGCATTCCCAAATACCAGTTGCCGCACAAGGCCTTCGGCGTGTTCGAGCATCGCGTGCTCAATACCGCCTCGATCCTGTGCCGCGGCTTGAACGACAGCCTGTACATCCCCGTGTCCCGCCATACGGAGAACCACGCCGAGGACATGAAGCCGTTCCCTCAGTTGGAAATCCTGATGGATAGCTCCGAAACGGGTATCGCCCTGGTCCACGACCACAAGCTCAACCACGTCCACATGTTCAACCATCTGGAATACGATTCAGATACCCTGGACGCGGAATTCCGGCGTGACGAGGAAAAGGGCGACGACATTCAGATTCCGGCCAATTACTACCCTGGCGACGATCCGGCCAATACGCCGGTGAACCGCTGGCGCGCCTATGCTCATATCCTGTTCGGCAATTGGATCAACCTGATCTATCAAACCACGCCGTTCGATATGAATCACATCGGCAACGATTGACGGATTGACCGCCCCCCCTGTCCCCACGTTATCCTAATGCACGGGCCGCAAGAGCCCATAACGATAGGGACAACCATCCATGAACACCATCTCCACCGCCGACCAGCGGGCCATCTTGGCGCGTCTGGCGGATCGCATCCTCTCCTATGATCCCGCCGTGATCTCCGATCGCGGCCTGTACCTGGCCAAACTGGGCATCACCGACACCATTGGGGTGACCCTGGCCGGACTGCCCGCAGACTCGACACAGATCGCCCTGAAGACCCCCGGCGTGGCGACGGCGCCCGGCGGCGCGTTGGTCTTCGGCACCAACCGGCGAACCAGCGCCCTCGACGCCACCTTCATCAACGGCATCGCGTCCCATGCCTTGGACTTCGACGATTTCTCGTCCGTGTTCGGCGGCCACCAATCCGTGCCGCTGGTCGCCCCCCTGTTCGCCTTGGCCGAAGAACGCGGCCTGTCCGGCCAGGACCTGATCACCGCCTACGTCGTGGGGTTGGAGGCCGAAATGCGCCTTGCCCGCGCCGTACACCCCCATCACTACGACAAGGGTTGGCACCCGACGGCGACGCTCGGCATCTTCGGCACCGCCGCCGCCGCCGCGCGCCTGATCGGCCTGTCCGCCGAGCAGACGGCAATGGCCCTGGCCATGGCGGCGTCGATGGCGAGCGGCCTGAAAGCCAATTTCGGCACAATGACCAAGCCGCTGCATGTCGGTCATTCGGCGCGCTCCGGCCTTCTGGCCGTGCTGTTGGCCGAACAGGGGTTCGACGCCGATCCGGAAGCGATGGAGCATCACCAAGGCTTCTTCCAGGTCTTCAACGGTACGGGCAACTATGCTGCCGAACGCCTGTTGGAAGGCTGGGACAACGGGCCCTGGGCGGTCGAGGCCGAGGACCTTGCGATCAAGCAGTTCCCGTGCTGCGGCAGCACGCACCAGTGCATCACGGCGATGCAGCGCTTGGCCCGAAAGAACGACATTCCGGTCGAAAACGTGGCCGGGATCGAGATCATGCCCCACCAGCGCCGTCTGCGGCATACCAACACGCCCATTCCCGAAAGCGAACTGGAGGCCAAGTTCTCGGTCCAATACGTGGTCGCCAGGGCCCTGCTGGACGGCACGGTGCGGCTCAAGGACTTCGAAGGCGACGCCTTCCGCGAGGACCCCGTCCGCCGCCTGCTGGATATCACCACCGCCCGTCCCCATCCGGACCTGGAAGGCGACGACAAGGACAACTGGGGCGCGGAAGTGATCGTCACCCTGTCCGACGGGCGCAAGCTGTCGGAAACGGTCTCCAACCTGATCGGCCGCAGCGGTGAGAACACCATGACGCCCGAAGACCTGTGGGAGAAATTCGAGGACTGCACCGGCCGCGCCCTGCCCGCCGATCGGCTGCGCCCCCTGTTCGACGGCCTGATGGCTTTGGAAACGGTCGCCAGCATTCCCGAATTGGCCCGCCTGATGGAGATCTCTGCCTAATTATTTCCCCCGATCATCCGCGGCGGCGGCGGGATTCCCACCGTTTTCCGCCACCCGCCGCGGGTCGTCACTTTTCGCCAAGATAATTCCCTAATTTTGCCCTCTTGTGGGGTCAGGGATTCTGGCGGTATGTAAGTGATTAACGGCGTGGAGATATCGCGAAGAAGCGACGACGTCCCGCCCCTTGCGCGGAACATTGCGCGGTCTATGTATTTGCCTGCGGTCGCAGTGGCCGCGATAGTTAGGTACAGCCGGGTTACCCGCTTCGGAGGCCTCCAAACCCAAATGAAGAACGTTCTTGCGGCGACTGTAATCGCCGCCGTCCTGCATGGTATGGCATGGGTGACGACGCTTGATGACGTCACCTTGCCTGATATCACGGGCAAGGTTCAGTCCATGTCCTTCAACATCGGCGCGCCGCGCGAAGCCTGGTTCGGCAAACAAGCCAACCTGCGTGACCTGACGCGCGCGCTCGATGTGTTGAAACCCGTCGCCCGTTCGATCCGCACCTATACCGTCAGCGGTATTCAGGCCCAGGTTCCCGGCCTGGCCCAGGCCCGCGGGATCGAAGTCATGCTCGGCATCTGGCTTGGCCGGGACGAGGCCGCCAACCGCAAAGAGATCGAAACGGCGGTCTCCCTGGTCCGCAAATATTCGAACATCCGCGCCGTCGTCGTCGGCAACGAAACCCTGCTGCGCGAGGATATGACCTCGGATCAATTGATCGACGTGATCCGCGAAGTTCGAACCCGCGTGCCGGTACCGGTGACCACGGGTGAAACCTGGGACCGCTGGCTGAACCATCCGGAGCTGGCGGAAGAAGTCGATTTCATGGGCGTGCACGTCCTGCCCTACTGGGAAGCTATCGGCGCGGCCAATGCCGTGGACTACGCGTTCGAGCGTTTCCAACAGGTCCTCGACGCCTTCCCGGGTAAAAAGGCCTTCATCGCCGAATTCGGCTGGCCGTCGCGCGGCTATCGAAACCGCGACGCCGGGCCCGACCCCATGAACCAGGCCACAATCATCCGAAAATTCGTGTCCGAAGCCTCGCGCCACGGCATCGACTACAACCTGATGGAAGCCTTCGACCAGCCGTGGAAGACCATGGAAGGAAGCGTCGGCCCCTATTGGGGTGTGTTCGACCGCGACGGAACCGCCAAATTCTCCCTGGCCGGTGCGGTCGAGCAGCCGGAACAATGGCGGCGCGGTATTCTGGCCCTGATCATCGGCGCGATCATGACCTGGCTATGGCTGATCACCCGCCGCCCGACCTTTGGTCACGCCCTGGCCATGGCCGTGGCGGCGAATGCTCTGTCGGCGGCGGTCGCCGTGGCCCTGCTGTATCCGTTCGAGAACTATCTGAACGCCGGGTCCGCCATTGCCTGGAGCCTGGGCATCCTGCTGATGGCCCCTTTGACCCTGGTCACCCTGGGCAAGCTCGACGAAGTGGCCGAAGTAACCCTGGGCCCCGCGCCGAAACGGCTTTGGCAAGCGCCGACGGATACGGCCGAGAACGCCGAAACCGAGCGCGATGCCGAGCGCCGCTTCCCCAAGGTCTCGATCCAGATCCCGGCCTATCGGGAAAACCCGGAGATGCTGATCGAAACGCTGAATTCGGCGGCGGCCTTGGATTATCCGAATTTCGAAGTCGTGGTGATCGTCAACAACACCGCCGAGGAAGCGTTGTGGAAGCCAGTCGAGGCCCATTGCAAAAAGCTCGGGTCGCGCTTCAAGTTCTTGAACTTCCCCAAGGTCGAGGGCTTCAAGGCCGGCGCCCTGAGCAAGGCCATGTCCCATGTCGCCAAGGATGCGGAAATTCTGGCCGTGCTGGATGCCGATTATGTGGTCGATCCGGCCTGGTTGCGCGATCTGGTTCCAGCCTTCGACGCCCCGAAGATCGCCATGGTTCAGGCCCCGCAGGACCACCGCGACGGCGAACGTTCGATCCTCAACCGCTGCATGAACGCAGAATACACCGGCTTTTTCGATATCGGCATGGTCCAACGCAACGAAGCCGATGCGATCATCGCCCACGGCACCATGCTGCTGCTGCGCCGCGCCGCCTTTGAAGAGGTCGGCGGTTGGTCCCCGGACACCATTACCGAAGATACCGAACTGGGCCTGCGCCTGTTCGAAGCCGGCTATCAGGCCCAGTACACGCGCAAGCGCTATGGATGGGGCCTGTTGCCGGACACCTACAAGGCCTTCAAGACCCAGCGCCACCGTTGGGCCTATGGCGCGGTGCAGATTTTCAAGAAGCACTGGCGTCACATGCTGCCGTCGTCGAATACCCTGACCCGGCAACAAAAGGTCCATTACATCACCGGCTGGCTGCATTGGCTGTCTGATTCCGTCGGTGCCGGGGCCGCCGTGATCAACCTGGCCTGGGTGCCCTTCATCCTGTTCGTCGGGGTGATGTTGCCGCCGATCCCCTTCACCCTGCCCATCCTGGCCGCCTTCGCGGCCGGGCTGTTGCATTGCGTGTTGCTGTACATGGCGCGGGTCAAGATCGGCCCGGCCCGGATCGCGGGGGCAGCCCTGGCCGCCGCCAGCCTGCAATGGACCGTGG
>DJHY01000199.1 GCA_002433335.1 Rhodospirillaceae bacterium UBA6608
CCGAGGCACAACGCGCCGATGTGCCCCGCAACCGCATTCTGCGCGATGAATCCCTGGTTGAAATCGCCCACCACCCACCAAAATCCGTCGAGAATCTGGCCCGTATCCGCGGCCTGTCGCAGAAGTTGGCCGAAGGCTGGCAAGGCCGCCAGATCATGGAAGCCGTCGAACGCGGCAAGGACCTACCCGACGCCGACTGTCCGCAGCCGGTGGAAAAGCCGCCCCTGCCGCGCGGTATCGGGCCGGTGTCGAACCTGTTGAAGGTATTCCTCAACCTCTGCGCCGAGGAATCCGAGGTCGCCCAACGCCTGATCGCCAATTCCGAAGACATCGACAACATTGCCGCCTATGGCGCGGATGCCGACGTCCCGGCGATGAGCGGCTGGCGGCGTGAATTGTTCGGTGAGGACGCCCTGAAACTGCGTGACGGGCGCATGGCGCTCGCCATCAAGGATCGCAACCTCGCGGTCGTCGACCTGCCCGACGCGGAATGACCCGTCGGGCATAACCGGAGCCACATCGATGCACTGCCTTGTCGGACAATACGATTCCCCGTTCCTGCGCCGGGTCGCCGTGACCATGCACTATTACGGCATCCCCTATGAGCGGAAGGTGTTGTCGGTGTTCCGCAATGCCGACGAGGTGGCCGAGATCAATCCGTTGATCAAGGTGCCGGTGCTGATCCTGCCGGACGGGGAAAAGATCTTCGACAGCCAGATCATCCTAGACTACCTGGACGAGGAAGCAGGCCCGGACAAGGCCCTGACCCCGGCCAAGGGGGCGGAGCGGCGCGCCGTGCTGCGCGCCGTCACCATCGCCTGGGGCCTGGCCGAGAAAAGCGTGTCCTTGAGCATCGACAAGAACCTGCACGCCAATGCGCCGTCCCTGCAGTGGCGGCACCGGGTCCGGCATCAGATCAAGCTCGCCCTGGCATGGCTTGAGGACGAAGCTTCGCCCGACGGCCCTTGGTTCTTCGGCGAGAAGCTGACCCAGGCGGACATCACCCTCGCCTCGGCCTTGGGTCATGTGCAGCTACGTCATGAGCGCGAATTGGATTGGGACAAGATGCCCCGGCTGAAGCGCATCTTCGACGCCGCCTCCGCCCTGGACTGCTTCCAGGCCGTGCCGCTGATCGAAGGTTAGGAGCCGCTTTCCGGCAGTTTGCCGTAGCCAGCCCCTTCGTACCCCAGGACCGACGCCAAGGTCTTCAACCGCCGCTCCACCGCGTCGCCGGTGAACACCAAGCGGTCCTTGACCGGAAGGCGCAGGTACAGCTTCGTCCCCGACGGCTTCAGCACCGTGCGCCCGATCAAACCCGGCGCCGAGCCCGACACCGTATGCGCCAAGCGCAGGGCCAAGCCGATGGCGTTGGCGATGCGGCGGTCTTCATCATCCAACAGGTTCAGGACCGGCGACGCGAACGATGTCGACGGATCGCCGTTGTAGCGAACGAACACGGCCTTCGCCAAAAATGCCCGGTCCAGATGCGTCAATCCAGCATAGGGCAGCCGCAGCACACGGAAGAATGCATGTTCGGCGCGGTAATCTGGATGCTCCGTCCAGCCGATATCGGACAACAGACAGGCCACGTAGCGCAGGCGCGCATGGCGCGGCGTTTCCTTGGGGAACAGCGGTGACATCCAATCGCGCAGTTCCGCCCCGGTCAGGGTAAAGCGTCCAGTTCGCTCGGCCAGTGTTTCGCACCCGGCAACCAGCGGATCCTGAGTGCGGATTTCCGGCGGCAGGCCCTTGATCATCTGACCTTCACGCATGCCGAAGCCCGAGAACACGATCTTTTCCGGCCGCGCCACGTTCAGCAACCGGTCCATGGTCAAGGCGGCGAAGGGCAGCGTTTCGACCCGGCGGCGCGGGATCGGCATCTGCTGCATGGTTTCCTTGCTCAGCCCCGACAACACCTGACAAAGGTGCCGCAGGTCCGAATAGCTCATGGTGAAGCCGTCGATAATGTGGATCGGATACTTGGTCTGCTCGATGAAGATCCGGGCCAGCACGCGCCACGATCCGCCGACGGCGAACAGGGTGCGGCCCCGAATATTCTTGAGCCAATCGTGTTCGGCGAATTGCTGTTCGACCATCGGGGCGGCTTTGCGAATATCCCCGCCCGCCGCGTCGGGAAGGCGCAGGTGCCCCAGGGGCAATGTCGCGTTGTCGCTGAACTGTCCCTTGTCCATGCAGATCAGGTCGAGCGATCCGCCGCCCAGGTCACCCAATAGGCCATCAGCCTTGGGCACGCCGATCAACAGGCCAAGGGCGGACAGGCGCGCCTCTTCCGCACCGGACGGAATTTGAACCGAGACGTTGAAACTGTTTTCGATCTCTTCGACGAACTTCAACCCGTCGTCGGCTTCGCGGACGGCGGCAGTGGCTAGAATTTCCAGACGCTCGACACCCATGACATGGGCCAGACGGATGAAACGCGCCAAGGCGGCGCGGGCGCGGTCGACGCCTTTCTTATTCAGCTTACCGGTCTTGGCCAAACCGCGAACAAGGCCGCAATCCGCCTTTTCATTGAAGATCGGAACCGGCAGCCGGGCCGGCGTGTCGTAGACGACCATGCGCACCGACGACGACCCGATATCGACCACGGCGACGCGGCCATGGGCATACTCGTCGGGATTGGCTGCGCCACGCAGGGACGCAACATCACCGGCGCGGTTGTCTGTCAAAACGCTCATGCTTTCGCCGATTTTCTTGTGCGTTGGCTGCGGGCGGTTCAGCGGCTGCTTGGCCGCCCTACCCCTTTTTCCCGGGCTTCCGCTCAAGCGCGCTGCCGCGCCCGGAAAGCGAGGGGTTCGTCATGAAATAATTATGCG
The DNA here is from genome assembly GCA_002433335.1 of Rhodospirillaceae bacterium UBA6608. Next base: position 2,835 of record DJHY01000199.1, read on the forward strand.
CGGAAAAGCCATCGGAATCCAACCGCGAGAAACTACCGTCGCCGTTCAGCAACCAGCTTTGCGCCGTATCCTTCAGGTTCGCGCCCATGATCTCGTCCAACACCTGCGCATGGACCGTCTCGTTCTCGATCGGGACCAAGGTTTCGATCCGACGATACAGATTGCGGGGCATCCAATCGGCGGAAGAAATGAACATCTTGGCGTGGCGGGACGGCAGCGGATGACCGTTGCCGAAGCAGACGATACGCGAATGCTCCAGGAACCGCCCGACGATGCTCTTGACCTGGATGTTTTCGGACAGGCCCGGCACCCCCGGACGCAGGCAGCAGATGCCGCGCACGATCAGCTCGATCTTCACCCCGGCCTGCGACGCCTTGTACAGGGCCTCGATCATCACCGGATCGACGATCGAATTCATCTTCGCCCAAATGCCCGACGGCCGCCCGGCCTTGGCATTGGCGGCTTCAGCCTCGATCAGATCGACCAGCTTGTCGCGCAGGGTAAAGGGCGAGAACGACAGCTTGTGCATGGCCGTCGGGTTGGCGTAGCCGGTCATGTAGTTGAACAGCTTCGATGCGTCCTGCGCCAGCAAGGGATCGCAGGTGAAGAAGCTCAGGTCCGTATAAATCTTGGCGGTGATCGGGTGGTAGTTGCCGGTGCCGAAATGACAATAGGGGCGCAGTTCCGAGCCTTCGCGACGCACGATCATGTTGACCTTGGCGTGGGTCTTCATATCGACGAAGCCGTAGACCACCTGCACCCCGGCGCGTTCCAGATCGCGCGCCCAACGGATGTTGGCTTCTTCGTCGAAACGGGCTTTCAGTTCGACCAGCGCGGTCACCGATTTACCGGCTTCCGCCGCCTCGATCAGGGCCGCGACAATGGGGGAATCATTGGACGTGCGATACAACGTCTGCTTGATCGCGACCACGTTCGGGTCGCGCGCGGCCTGGCGCACGAACTGCACCACCACGTCGAAGCTTTCGTACGGGTGGTGGACAATGATGTCCTTCTGGCGGATCGCCGCGAAGATATCGCCGCCGAAATCGCGGATGCGTTCGGGGAAGCGCGCATTGAACGGCGAGAACAACAAATCCGGCCGTTCGCTCAGGATCAGTTGCTTGGTATCGACCAGGCCCAGAAGGCCCGGGTTCGGCATCACGTCCTCGGGCGAGGCGTCGGTTTCCTGAATGACGAAGTCGCGTAGCTCGGCCGGCGCGTCGGCGTTGAAGGTCAGGCGAATGACCGTGCCGCGCCGCCGTCGCTTCAGCGCGGATTCGAACGTCCGCACCAAATCTTCGGCTTCTTCGTCGATTTCCATTTCGCTGTCGCGGATGACGCGGAACGCCGCCTTTTGCACGACCTGGAAATTCGGGAACCAAAGGTCCAGGAACAGGCCGATGACGTCTTCCAGCGGAATGAAGCGGATATGATCGCCCGGCAGGCGGACGAAACGATCCAACTGCGTCGGCACCGGCAACAGGGCCCGCAGGGGTTCTTCCATCCCCGGTTGGGTCAGGGTCAGAACCAGCGAGAAGCCCAGGTTCGGCATGAACGGGAACGGGTGCGCCGGGTCGATGGCCAGCGGCGTCAGCACCGGCATGATGCCATCCACGAATTTGCGCAGCCACGAACGCTCGCGCGGCGTCAACTCGTCGGGGGCGACAACGGCAATCCCCTCACCGCGCAGTTCCTTGACCAGGTTGCTCCAGCAGGCATGCTGGGCCTGCATCAGGCGACCGACTTCCTGGTGGATCGCCTGAAGCTGTTCCGCCGCGGTCTGGCCGTCTTCGGACGGTGTGCCGACGCCGGCCCGAACCTGACCCTTCAGGCCCGCGACGCGGACCATATAGAACTCGTCCAAGTTCGATGCGGAGATCGACAGGAAACGCACACGCTCCAACAACGGGTGGTGCGGATTGTTGGCTTCTTCCAGAACGCGGGAATTGAATGCCAACCAGGAAATTTCACGGTTGATATAGCGTTCGCGCAATTGCTGGGCGCGCGCACGGCGCTGCGGCCCGCGGGTGGGTTCCTTCGCAGCGGCGGGCGTGGCGCCCGGGGCCTTATCCCCTGTCTTCGCGGGGCTATCCAATTGCACGTCGTCCATCCGGCGATTTTATCCTTGTCCCCCGACGAAGTCACCGGGGGCGATTGTTACCGTACTATGACACTCTTTAAGGGCGGTTAACCGAACACCTATGACCAAAGGTCAGGTTTTCAAACGGCATGTTATCGTATGACATTAGCCGTTCATTCCGCCAATTCGATCCTGCCCCAGTCGCCAGCGGCGATACTTTCGCACAACGGCAACATCCACGGGGTATAGGGATCGCGGCGTGAGCGAATAATCACAAAACGAAATACCCCAAGGTTCAGCAAAGAAGCCGACGATAGGAGTGTTCTAAGTTTATGAAAACTTTAAAAATTTCAAAAAAAGTCCCACTAGCGATTGTTGTCGCTTCGATCCTGGCCACCGTGATTACCGGGGCGCTTGCCTATTTCAAGGCAGCGGAAGAACTTCAAACGGAAGCCGAACAGAAACTCGTCGCTTTGGGCAGCGCAAAAACACAGTTCATTCAGAGTTACCTGAACAGCATCCATCAGGACCTCGCCACGCAGGCCGCAAACCCCTTGATCAAACAAGCGGTGACGCGTTTCGCCGAGGCTTGGCAGGAACTGGGCAGCGATGCGGGAGCGATCCTGCAAAAACGCTACATTGCGGACAACCCAAACCCGATCGGAAAAAAGCATCTATTGGATACCGCGCCTGACGGCACGGCCTACGACCAAGCCCATGCGGCCTTTCACCCGTGGCTGCGTGAGTTCATGACCGAGCGTGGCTACTACGACGTGTTCCTGTTCGACACCAAGGGGGACCTTGTCTACACCGTGTTCAAGGAACCGGATTTCGCCACCAATCTGATCGATGGGAAATGGCGCGAAACGGATCTGGGCAACGCCTTTCAGGCGGCTATGAAAGCTTCTCCCGGCACCGAAAGCTTCTTTGACTTCAAACCCTATGCCCCCAGCAATGGCGCACCGGCCAGTTTCATCTCGTCGGCCATTCGGGACGACAAGGGCGCGATCATCGGGGTCTTGGCCTTTCAGATGCCGATCGGGCGGATCAACCGGATCATGCAATCCGCCGCCGGCATGGGGACAAGCGGCGAAACCTATCTTGTCGGTCCGGACAAGTTGATGCGAAGCGATTCCCGGTTCGGCAAAGAGTCGACCATCCTGAAATCCAAAATCGACACCACGACCGTTGCCAAGGCGCTCGGCGGTGCGACGGGCGTCGAACAAATTCTCGACTATCGCGGCGTTCAGGTCGTATCCGCCTACATGCCGCTTGAATTCCTCGGCACGAAATGGGCCGTGATTGCAGAAATCGATACGGCGGAGATTTTCAGTGCATTGCACGAGTTGTTGGTGACTGTCTCCACTTCGGCCGCAATCGTCATCGTCATCGTCGCCGTTGCCGGCATCTTGATCGGCAAGGGTATCTCTCGACCGATCACCGCGATAACCGCAACGATGGGCCTTGTCGCGAATGGCGATCTCATTGCCGAAGTGAAAGGCCAGGACCGCAGCGACGAAATCGGCGACATGGCCCGGGCACTTCTCGTGTTTCAGGAAAACGCCGTCGAGCGCGCAAAGCTGGAAGAGCAGGAACGCCGGAACCAAGCCCAGCGCGAGGAACGCACCCGGCGCATGGAGGAACTGACCCGTTCGTTCGATGCCCAGGTCACCGAGCGCTTACAGGCCGTTGCGGCAGCATCCGCCGAAATGCGCTCGACCGCCGAGACCTTGACCCAAACCGCGCAAACCACACAAGAGCGAACGGCGAATGTGTCCGCCGCGATCGAAGAAGCCTCGGCCAATGTTCAAACCGTGTCGTCGGCGGCGGAAGAACTGTCCAGTTCGATTTCCGAGATCAACCGGCAAATGGCGCAAACCACACAGATCATCGGCTCGGCGGTGTCTGAATCCAAAACCGCCGAAGAAATGGTCCGCGCCCTGGCGGCATCCGCGAACAAAGTCGGCGAGATCGTTGGGCTGATCACCGACATTGCGGAGCAGACAAACCTGTTGGCCCTGAACGCGACGATCGAAGCCGCCCGCGCCGGCGAGGCCGGAAAAGGGTTTGCCGTGGTCGCGGCAGAAGTCAAAAACCTGGCGACGCAGACCGCTCGGGCGACCGAGAACATCACGACGCAGGTCAGCGGCATTCAAACCGCGACCGGCTCTGCCGTTTCCGCGATCGAAGGCATCGGCCGGACCGTTTCCCAGGTCGATGAGATTTCTGCCTCCGTCGCGTCCGCAGTCGAAGAACAAGGCGCCGCGACGCGCGAAATCGCCCGCAACGTCGAAGAGGCGGCCCAGGGGGCGAATGAAGTCTCGGAGAACGCCGTTGGCGTCAACGCGGCATCACAGGAAACCGGCGCGGCGGCGAACGAGGTTCTGACCGCGGCGGACGAATTGTCCCGCCAGTCAGAAGAACTCAAAAGCCAAGTCCAAACCTTCCTCGCCGAAGTCAACGCGCTTTAAGGCGATATGCGGTCTAGGCGGGGGTCAACGCTGCCTGGACCGCCGTTACCAGCGTATCCGGCGAGAACGGCTTCAACAGGCTTTGCACGGCCCCCATGGCGGTCATCGAGTCCGCATAAGGGCGCGTGACGCCGGTAAAGCCGCCGGTGACCGCGATAACTGGCAAGTCAGGGCTTTCTTCGTGCAGAGCGGTCAGGAATTCGATCCCGTCCTTTACCGGCATGAAGATGTCGCAGATCACCAGATCGAACGCCGCGGGGCGGCGGGACTGAACGGCGACCAATCCCTGGTCGCCGTTCGTCGCCGTCTCTACCGCGTATCCCGCCCGGGTCAGGGTCATGGAAATGAAGTCCCGGACGTCTTCGTCGTCGTCGATGACAAGGATGGTCGTCATGCGACCACCGACGCAGATAGGCTGTTCATGGGCGTAGGTCTTCTCAGGGATCGTGATTAGAGCGTTCCCGGGAAGGACCCGCCGTCCATCAGGAAGTTCTGGCCGGTCATATAGCCGGCCTGGGCCGAGCAGATGAACGCGCACATATCGCCGAATTCCTCGGGCGTGCCGAACCGGCCCGCCGGATTGTCGGCGGAACGCTTGGCGCGCATTTCCTCGACGGAGATCCCGGCCTGCTCGGCCTTGACCACCATGTTGGAGCGCAGACGATCCGTCTCAAACGGCCCCGGCAGCAGGTTGTTGATGGTCACGTTGTGGCGCACGGTCTTGCGCGAAAGTCCGGCAACGAAGCCGGTCAGGCCCGCACGGGCGCCGTTGGACAGGCCGAGGATTTCGATCGGCGACTTCACCGCGGCAGAGGTGATGTTGACCACCCGGCCGAACTTACGCTCGATCATGCCGTCGACGGTCGCCTTGATTAGGAAGATCGGCGTCAACATGTTGGCGTCCAGCGCCTTGATCCAATCGTCGCGGTCCCAATCGCGGAAATCGCCCGGGGGCGGGCCGCCCGCGTTGTTGACCAGGATGTCCGGGTTCGGACAGGCGGCCAGCGCCTGGGCGCGGCCTTCCTCGGTCGTGATGTCGCAGGCAATGGCGGTCACGTTGACGCCCGTTTCCTTGCGAATCTGTTCAGCGGTTTCCTCAAGCGGACCCGGCGTGCGCGCGGTGATGACAACGTCCACCCCCTCACGCGCCAAGGAAAACGCGCAGCCCCGGCCCAAGCCCTTGGACGCGGCGCAGACCAGCGCTTTCTTTCCTTTGATCCCTAAATCCATGTGATGCTTCCTTTTTTCTATTGCGGCGGCAATGTCGCGCCGGTTCGTGGCCGCTATAGGACAAGGGAAAAGCCCACCCGGTCAAGGCCCCATGAGGCCTTTGACTGTCATTAGAACATCACTTTACTTCCATATGACCGGAACCCAGAAGAAACCGTTTTAAACCGGTCGAAGGGATTGCCCCGTGAGCCGTTCTTCCCTGCGAATCTCCGTCGTCACCGACGCGTGGTATCCACAGCCCAATGGCGTTGTCCGCGTCATGGGCACCGTGGTCGAACGCCTGAAGGCATTGGGCCATGAGGTTCAGGTGATCTCGCCCAACCTGTTCACCACCCTGCCCTGTCCGACCTATCCGGAAATCCGATTGTCGTTGCTTCCCGGCCAGCGGGTCCGGGCGATGCTCGACGAATTCCGGCCGGACGCGATCCATATCGCGACCGAGGGACCACTCGGCTCCGCCGCCCGGCGCTATTGCCTGCGCAACGATCTGCCGTTCACCACGGCCTATCACTCCAAGTTTCCGGAATACATCCACGCCCGGGCGCCGATCGTTCCGCTGTCGCTTCTGTACCGCTGGATCAGGGGCTTTCATGCGCCGTCGTCGCGGGTCATGGTGCCCAGCCATTCCGTCCATGACGAATTGGCGGCCAAGGGCTTCGCCAACCTGCGGCCCTGGTCGCATGGGGTCGATACCGAAATCTTCAAACCAGGCCCCAAGGATTACATCGACCACCTGAACCTGCCACGCCCGATCCACTTGTTCCTGGGCCGGGTGACGGTGGAAAAGAACCTGCCGGCTTTCCTAGACCTGGAATTGCCGGGATCGAAAATTGTCGTCGGCAGCGGTCCGGCGCGGGAAAGCCTGATGGCCAAATATCCGCATGTGCCGTTCTTCATCGCCGACGGGGATGCGGAACTGGCCCAGTACTACAATGCCGCCGATGTGTTCGTCTTTCCGTCGCTGACCGATACCTTCGGCCTGGTCATGCTGGAGGCCTTGGCCTGCGGCATTCCGGTCGCGGCCTTTCCCATCACCGGCCCCAAGGACGTGATCGGCACGTCGGGCGTCGGGGTTCTGGATAACGACTTAGCCGCCGCCGCGGCCAAGGCGCAAGGCATCGACCCGACGGCTTGCCGGGCGCACGCGTTGAAATTTTCCTGGGACGCGGTGGTCAGCGAGTTTCTGGACTATCTGGCCCCGATTGCAGACCTTCAAGAACCGCCCGCGCAAGCGGCACAGTAATCGGGCGTTTGCGGGCCAGGGCTTCGGCGTCAATCGCCGCAGCCAGGTCGGCGGCGGCGCGGAACGTCCGATCCATGCGTGGCACCAGATAGGCCACGACTTCGGCATCGACCCGCAGCTGCCGGTCGGAGAAATGCTTGACCAACAAGGCCGCCAGCAAGGCATCGTCCGGCGGCGCGATCTCGACCGCTGCGGAGCCCTTCAGGCGCGAGGCCAAGTCCGGCAGGGTCACCGCCCAGCGCGCGGGCGCTGTGCGCGCCGTGACCAGAACCCGTGCTTCAGCCGATTTGCAGGCATTGAAGAAATGGAATAGCGCTTCCTCGTCGAGGCTTCGCCTGGGGCAGTCCAGGTCTTCGATCACATAGGCCCCGCCGGGCGCGACCAGGGCCGCATCGGGGGCCTCCAGCAACAGCCCCTTGGTCCGGGCCAGAAAGACCTGCGCCAGATGGCTTTTGCCGCAATCCTGCGGTCCCCAGACGGCCAGCAGCGGCGTCGGCCAGTCGGGCCAACGGTCGATCCAGGCCACGGCCTCGCCATTGGCCGGAGTGACGAGGTAATCGTCGCGTTCCAAGGCCGGGCGGTGCTCGAAGGGAATGGGGATCTGGCGCGGGCCGGTCAAGAGCCGCCATCCCCCGCGTGGTCATAAAGCGCGCTTCTCTTGTACCGCCCCAGGGCATAACGGATCAGCACCCCGATCACCGCCGCCATGGGGACGGCCAACAGAACCCCGGTAAAACCGAACAGAGCGCCCCCTGCCATCAGCGCAAAGATAATCCAAAGCGGATGCAGACCGACCCGGTCGCCGACGAAACGCGGCGTCAGGACATAGCTTTCCAAAGTCTGGCCGAACAGGAACACCCCGGCCACGGCGGCAATATGCCCCCAGCTGTCCAATCCGAATTGGAAGAACGCGATCGCCAGGCCGACGACCATGCCGGACGCGGCACCGAAATAGGGAATGAACGACACCGCCCCGGCGGCGACCCCGACCAGCAGGCCCGAGTTAAGCCCGACCATCGTCAATCCGACCCCGTAGAGCGCTCCCAAAGTCAGGCACACGCTGGCCTGCCCCCGGATGAACCCGGCCATGGTCTCGTCGATCCGGCGGGCCTGTTCGCGGATTTCCGGGGCCGCATCGCGCGGCAAATAGGAATCGACCCAGGCGACGATCTCATCCCACTCGCGCAGCAGGTAGAACGACACGATCGGCGTGATCAGGACCAGGGACAGCAGATTGACGAAGGCCAGCCCCCCGCTCCACAGCCCGGCCAGAAGTTCGGTCACCCATTGAATGACTTTGGAGCCGTATTTGCCCGCGGCATCGCGCAGTTCCTGGCTGTCCGTCGCCGGAAGGTGCAATTGCCATTCGCCCAGGATCGGCTCGATCCAGGCGCGGAAGTGGGCGAAGACTTCGGGCGCCAGCTTGATCAGGCCGACCACCTGATGCTGCAGCAACGGCACCAGGATAGCGATCACCCCGATCACGGCGGCGAAGAACCCGACGGTGATGATCGTGGTCGCCCAGGCACGCGAACAGCCCTTTTCCTCCAACCGATCCGCGACCGGATCCAGGAAATAGGCAACGGCCATCCCCGCCACGAAAGGCAGCAGGATGGCGCTGAGCATATGGATCAGGAAACCGGCGACAATCAGCCCGGCCAGCCAATAGGCCATGCGAACTTCGCGGGTCATCCGGCTTTTTTCCCGCCGCGCAGCGGCTCAAGAGTCCAGACATCGCCCTGGCCCCGCAGGGCAAGGTCCGCCTGTTCCATGGCGATGATCAACTGACCGACGTCGCCGATGTAGTGCAGGATCACCTGCACCTCGGACTTGTTGATCTGCACCAGTTCCGTCTCGCGGACGACGGCGACACCGCCGATTTTCTTCTTCATCACCAGCCAGTCACGCAGGCCGCCGATGGGAATATGCACGGCAATGGCTTCCTGGCGAGCCGACTGCAACAGGTTGTCGCGCTTCCAGTTGTCTTCGATCAGTTGCGTCACCTGCACCGCCGCGCGGGCCAATAGGGATTCGGCCGTTTCACCGAATTCGGAGACATAGGTCACGACCGTGGTCTGTGGATCGATGGTCAGGTTGTAGCGGGTCAACGTCACATCCAGCACCCAGAGCGAGCGCGCCGGATCATGGCGGATTGAAGCAAAGGCGACGGCGACGCTCCCGGCTTCGTACTTCTTGGCCATCGCCTGCAGGCGCTGTTGATCGCCCTGCACCACCTGATCGACGCCGATTGCCGCGACATCTGCCAGATCGCCCAGCGGCAGAATCGTCGGCACCAGGCTCAACTGGCTGGACCGTTGCTGCCAGGCGGATCGCCACGGGTTGGGATCGTCCCACAGCAGCAAGGCCCCGGCGCGACGCAGTACCGGCAGGACCAGCACCGGCTTGGACGGCGTTTCAGCGAACGGAATATTGAAGGCGCGCAACAGCTCCCGGACCTCGGAGGCGCGGAATCGGTAATTCAGCTTGGCCAGATAGCGCACGGCCGAGGTCTTTTCCTCGGACACCGAGAAATCCTGGATGTATTCGGTGATCTCATCCGGCGACAGCCCGGGCAGGCGCGGATAATCGGACTTCAGCGTCATGCGTTGCAGAAGGATCGTCATCGCCTGTTCCTGGCCTTCGCGCAGGGCCTGTTGGCGGGCGGCGGCGGCGGTTTCCGCCGTTACATCGACGGAGACTCCGGACACTTCATAGGGATTGGAAATCTGCGCCCGCGCCGCCAAGGGCAGCAGGCACGACAGCACAACGGCCAGGGCGATTGAAAAAGCCATGGACCGCGCTGAAGAAATGGGCCAATCCTGCGTTGCAAACCGGCGGGGATTAAGTATCTTCGCCTCCATCGACGCCTTCCGTCCGGGTCGCGAATTCGCCCGGATGCGGTCGGCGCAATCTAGCACACCCGACCGAGGGAGGAAGGGATTAGCGACAGCGAAAAAAACGGCGCGGGCCTGAGCTACCGCGATGCAGGCGTCGACATCGACGCCGGTAATGCATTGGTGGATGCCA
>DJHY01000088.1:0-150 GCA_002433335.1 Rhodospirillaceae bacterium UBA6608
GGTGGAAGACTGGTTCGCCACCCCTGCAGACGGGCTCGTCCGCAGGAAAAACCCGATGCAGTTCGCCCACCGGCTTGCATTCTACCGCGAGCAAGGCGAAGCCGCCTTCACACTATGAGCGACGTTCAGATTTTCACCGACGGGGCCTGC
>DJHY01000088.1:479-3464 GCA_002433335.1 Rhodospirillaceae bacterium UBA6608
AATCCCGGCCCCGGCGGCTGGGGTGCGCTGCTGCGCAAGGGCACAACCGAGAAGGAAATGTCGGGCGCAGAGGCCGACACCACCAACAACCGCATGGAAATGACAGCGGCGATAGAGGCTCTGTCAGCGCTCAAGCGCCCATGTTCGGTCGATCTCTATACCGACAGCAAGTACCTGATCGACGGGATCACCAAATGGCTGCCCGGCTGGCAGAAACGCGGCTGGAAGACCGCGGACAAGAAACCGGTCAAGAACGAGGACCTGTGGCGTCGCCTTGATGCCGCCCTGGCGACCCACGATGTGGAATGGCAATGGGTTAAGGGGCATGCCGGACACCCTGAGAACGAACGCGCAGACGAGCTGGCCCGGCAGGGAATTTCGGAAATCAAAGGCTAGAGAAAACCCCGATCGAGGGAAGCCGCCTTTCGGTCTATGTTGCACTGCATCATTGACGCAATGGCCGCTGCGGGTGTTAACTATCCGCAGCTTTTGAGTGCTGCGAGATGACCTTGCGGCCCCCCGAAAAAGCGCCGTATCCGCGCGAAAAGGTCACGCCATGCTCTATTACCTGCACGAAATGCAACGTCTTGCCATGGCGCCTTCGCGGGCGATCGCCGATGCCATGAAGTTCGCGGCCAACAACCCGATGAACGCCTTCAGCCACACGCCGATGGGCAAGGCCATGGGCTCCGCCGCCGAGGTTTATTCGCGCTTTACCAACAAATACGGCAAGCCCGATTGGGGCATCGACCATACGGTGATCGACGGCAAGAAGGTCCCGGTCGAGATCGAAACCATGATCCATCGGACCTATTGCGATCTGGTCCATTTCAAGCGGCGGGCCAACCGCAACGATCCAAAGCTGTTGATCGTGGCGCCGCTGTCCGGCCATTTCGCGACGCTGCTGCGCGGCACGGTCGAGGCGATGTTGCCCGACCATGACGTCTACATCACCGATTGGATCGATTGCCGGAACATTCCGGTCATGGCTGATCAGTTCAACCTGAACGACTACATCGACTACGTCATCGACTTCATGCATTTCCTGGGCCCGCATTCCCATGTGCTGGGCGTGTGCCAGCCCAGTGTGCCGGTGATGGCGGCGGTCGCCGTGATGTCGGGCTGGGGCGATATCTGCCGCCCGGACACCATGACCTTGATGGGTGGGCCGGTCGATACTCGCGTCGGACGGACGGCGGTCAACGAATTGGCCAACGACCACGACCGCGCTTGGTTCGAAAAACACGTCATCACCACCGTGCCGCCGCCATATCCGGGCGCGTTCCGGCGGGTGCTGCCCGGTTTCGTGCAATTGTCGAACTTCATTTCGATGAACCTGGAACGCCACCTGATGTCGATGAACGAGCTGTTCGACCACCTGGTCGAAGGCGACGGCGAAGCGGCGGAAAAGAAGACGGCCTTCTACGAGGAATACCTGGCGGTCATGGACCTGCCGGCGGAATACTTCCTGCAGACGCTGGAGGTCGTGTTCCAAAAGCATTCGCTGCCTAAGGGTGAAATGACCTTCCGCTGGCAGGCCGTCGACCCAGGCAAGATCACGGATGTCGGCATTCTTTGCGTCGAGGGCGAATTGGACGACATCTCGGGTGTCGGCCAGACCAAGGCCGCCCACGACATCACGCCCAACCTGCCCAGCTCGATGAAGAAATATCATCTGGAAAAGAACGTCGGCCATTACGGCGTGTTCAACGGGCGGAAGTGGCGCGAGAACATCGCCCCGACGGTCCGGGACTTCATCCGCCAACATTCCAAGGCCCCGACGGAAGCCCAGGCCGCCGAATAGGTATTGGCGGATAGTTATCCGCGAATAATCACCCGTGCCGGGCGTTTGCCCGGCGGGTGACGATTTCCGAAACAATCGATGCCGCCGCGCCGGGCGTACGGTCGTCCGCGTGGATCATGACCATGCGGCGATAAGCCGTGGGGTCCGCCAGGGGGCGGGCGATCAGGTTCGGTTCGGACTTCGGCGGGGCGGCCAACTCCGGCAGAACCGCAACACCCATCCCCGCTGCGACCAATGCGGCCACGGCCTCGGGCCGGGACATTTCCTGCACGATCTTCGGTTTGAGCCCATGAGTGGCGAGGATGTCGTCGATCAGGGCGCGACTTCCCGTGCGGGGCGCCAGGGCGACCAAGTCGCAGCCGTCCAGATCGCGCCAGCGGACCCGCGTTTTACGGGCCAGCGGATGATCGCGCGGACAGACCAGGCAGAACACATCCCGTCCCAGATCGATCCGCGTCAGGGACGGGGTTTGTTCCAGCGCTTCGTTGACGATGCCCAGGTCGGCGCGGCCGTCCAATACCGCGGCGCTGACATCCTCGGCGGCCATTTCCTCGATCCGCAGATCGATCTCGGGAAAACGCGCGCGGCATTCCGCGCAGGCGGCGGGCAAAAGGCGGGTGATCGCCGTCGGTACGGCGGCGATACGGACCAGTCCCCGTCGCCGTTCGGCATCGCCCCGGGCCCGGTCGAGGACGGCGCGCAATTCGTCGAGCAAGCCGCCGACCCGCAGGGCCAGGTCACGACCGCTGTCGGTCGGGTGAACGTTGCGGGTATCGCGGTCGAACAGGGATTGCCCCAATTCCGCCTCGAGGTGGCGAATGCTGGTGCTGACGGCGGATTGGGTCATGCCCAGGTCCTGAGCGGCCCGGGTAAAGCTTTCCTGCCTGGCCACGGCGACCAGGACCTGCAATTGGCGGAGTGTGAAATTCATAAATATAAATGATGAGTTATTATTATTTATGAATTTGAGTTTCGCAATGGTCTGGTCGAGCATGCCCGTCAAATGACAATGACGGAGGAAACATCATGACCGACACGCTGCGTATCCTGGGGCGGGCGAACTCGTTCAACGTGCGCAAGATCCTGTGGACCTGCGACGAGGCCGAACTGCCGTACGAACGCGAAGACTACGGGCGCGGCTTTCGGGCCTGTACCGAGCCGGAGTTCCTGGCCCTCACCCC
>DJHY01000180.1:0-167 GCA_002433335.1 Rhodospirillaceae bacterium UBA6608
CCGATCTGCGCCCTGCAGGCCTGCATGGAAGGCTACGAAGTCGTGACCATGGAGAACGCGGCCCCGCGCGGCGACATCTTCGTGACCACGACCGGCAACATCGACGTCATCACCGTCGACCACATGCGCGCCATGAAGGACCGGGCGATCGTCTGCAACATCGGCCA
>DJHY01000180.1:462-9556 GCA_002433335.1 Rhodospirillaceae bacterium UBA6608
AACATCGGCCACTTCGACAACGAAATCGAAGTCGCCAAGTTGAAGAACTTCAAATGGGACAACATCAAACCGCAGGTCGATGAGATCGAGTTCCCGGGCGGCAACCGCATCATCCTGCTGGCCGAAGGCCGCCTGGTGAACCTGGGCTGCGCCACCGGCCACCCGAGCTTCGTGATGTCCGCCAGCTTCACCAACCAGACGCTGGCCCAGATCGAGCTGTGGACCCGCGGCGAGCAGTACAAGAACGAAGTCTATGTGCTGCCCAAGCACCTGGACGAAAAGGTTGCGATGCTGCACCTGGAAAAGCTGGGCGCGCAGCTCTCGAAACTGCGCCAGGACCAAGCCGAATACATCGGCGTCGAGGTCTCCGGCCCGTTCAAGACCGATCAATACCGCTACTAATTCGGCGGCGATCGTCAAAAAGGTTAAAAAGGCGGTGCTTCGGCACCGCCTTTTCCTTTGTGGTCAAAGGGTTGAATGATTAACATCCAGCCGTGCTTAGCGATACTTCTCCCATCAGCGCGTTCAGCGCCGGCCTGCTCATCGGGGCCGGGCTGTTACTCGTCGTCGTCTGGCTGTTCCGACGCCGCGCGGTCGAGGCCGAATATGAACGCGCGCGGATCGAAGCCGTCGCCGTAAAAGCCCGGGAAATCCTGGCCGGAACGCCCGATGGGCTATTCATCTGGGACCGTGGATCCGAGGCCGTAACCTGCTCACGCAAGCTGGCGTCGCTGCTGTCCCTGTCGGACGGAACCAATTCGTCCTTCGACGACGTGATTGAGCGATTCGACGGCGAATCGGCGCGACGCCTAAAAGGCAGCGTGACCTTCCTGCACGAAGAAGGCCGCCGGTTCGAACTTATCCTGACCACTGCCGATTCGGGCGGTCGGCGAATGATCCAGGTGGTCGGCGCGCGGGCCGCTGCGCGTGACGGCAAGGTCCTGGCCGATATGGTCTGGATGCGCGACGTCTCCGCCGCCGCCAAGCTACTGGTCGACCTGACCGGCGAGGGCGACCTACCCGAGGCCCGGGACCTGCACCTGCGCGGCCTGCTCGACGCCCTGCCTTTTCCGATCTGGCTGCGCGATCACGATCTGCGGGTGGTTTTCACCAATCAGGCCGCCCTGAGCCAGCGCGTTGCCGGGCCGGACGAGGATCAGGCCCGAACCGCCCATGACGAGTCGCGGCCCGTCACGCGGGTTCAGGAAATCGTCAACGCAGGCGAAACCCGCAGCTTCGATGTGACAGAATGCCCCTTGGCCGTCGATGCCGAGGACGATGCCGCCCAGGCCGACCTGGGCGGCTTGATCGGCTATGCCTTCCCCCACGGCGGCGATGACGCGTCGGCCCCGCCCGCCGCCGCCGAACCGGCCGCCCTGCCGCCCGCCGCGGCGATGTCGCAGGCGGTGCTCAAGGGCCTGGGGACGGGGATCGCGATTTACGACCGGGCGACCAAGCTGATCTTCTTCAACGAAGCCTATCGCGACATGTGGCGGCTCGATGCCGACTGGCTGGACGAAGGACGCGATTTCTCGGAAATTCTCGAACGCCTGCGGGCCGACCGGCGGCTCCCGGAAGTCCCCGATTTCCGCGCCTACAAGATGGAACAGCTTGGCCTGTTCGATCAGGGCGGCGACCCCATGGGCGACCTGATGCATCTGCCGGATGGGCGGACCTTGCGCGCCGTGTCTTACCCCATGCCGACCGGGGGCCTGGCCTTCGGGTACGACGACGTGACCGATCAGTTGGACCTGGAAAGCTCCAACAACAACCGTGACGCCGTGTACCGCGCCAGCCTGGAACATTTGTCGGAAGCCATCGCGGTGTTCGGGTCGGACGGTAGGCTTAAGGTGTGGAACCCCGCGTTCCAACAGCTGTGGGACCTGGGACCGGACGTTCTGAACCCGAACACCCATGTCGGCGATTTCGTCGAGGCGACGCGCCCGCTGGCCGCGACCGGCGGCGATTGGGATGCGAAGAAGGCGCGCATCCTGGGTGCCATGACCCGGCGCGAGGTCACCCGCGATACGGTGGAATGCGCCGACGGCCGCATGCTCGAATTCGTCAACACGCCCCTACCGGACGGCGGGGTCTTGATCGCCTACGCCGAAGCCCGACCGGAACAACCGGAAATGCCGGCTGAACACCCTGAAACCTTGTCGGACGACGACGCGGTTTAACCGCGCCCTCTCACCGATCCCCCTTCACCGTTAGCCGTCGGCCATCGACGGCGCAGGACATGCGTCTATTTGAGACGCTTGGTTGTCTGTTATTCTTTTTGCGGCCTTCCACAGAGAATACCTGTCCCATAGCTTCCTGGTCGGGGTCACCTTCGGCTTCTGATCCCAACGGTCATGGGCAAGGGAACGGCGGCCTCGGCCGCCATTTTTTGCTCACAGGCCGTCATGTTTCATTTTATTTCAATAACTTAGGTGGCTCTTTGACTCCGCCGAACGGCGCATTATATTGAAGGGCGGAACACGGGAAATCGTGCTCGCAAAAATGTAATGAAGGGCCCAGTCGGTCATGAGTAAATCGGTCGCCAAATTTCCTCTCGGCGAATACGTTCGGCATCGCGTCTACGGTTTCCGTGGCGTCGTGTTCGACATCGATCCGGAATTCAACAATACCGAAGAATGGTACGACAGCATTCCGTCTGACGTGCGCCCGCGCAAAGACCAGCCGTTCTATCACTTGTTGGCCGAAAACCACGACAAGTCGCCCTATGTCGCCTACGTTTCGGAACAGAATCTGGAACTGGAAGATTCGGACGAGATCATCGATCACCCGGACCTGCCCGATTATTTCACCGTCGACGACGATGGGCGCCTGATCTACCGCCATCCCATGAACTAATTATCTGGGCGGCTCGCCGCCCGGCAACGGAGCCTTATCGGCACGGCAGGCTGGCGAAATAATGCGCCAGCTCGTCAATTTGCGCGTCGTCCAAGGGCAGGCCCTGTCGGGTCATCATCCGGTGGACCCGTGCCTGGCCCTGATCGATGAAGTCTTCCCATTTGGTATCGCGGAATTCCTGCATCTGCTTGCGCAAATAGCTCATCCGCTGTCCGGCCAGGGACGGCACGAAAGCATGATGGGTCCGCCCGCCCTCGCCGTGGCACAGGAAGCAGCGGGTCGCCAATTTGGGTTGCGGCAGGGATTCCGACGGCCCGCCATCGATATCGCGCGCACTGACGCAAGCCTGGGCGGCGAAATATTCGGCCACGACCTGGATGTCGTCGCGTTCGAGCTTCGGCGCCTCGCGGTTCATCACCGGATGGCGGCGCTCCAGGCGCAGGAACCGGGTTTTGCCCGCCACGAACTGTCGCTGAAACGCCGAGATTTGATGGATCAAATATTTGGCGTCCTGGCCCAGAATGTTCGGGACCTTGGGCCGCGCCGCCAAATTCGTTCGGCTATGACATGGCAGGCACGGCACGGCCTGGGCCAAGGGTTCGCCCGCCGCATGGACAGCGGGGCCGATTGCCGCGAAACCGGCCAACGCAAGCGCCGCGGCCAGCATCGAACCGGCCGCTCGGCGGATCAGGTCAAACCGCGCCACCACCCGGCACCCCTTTCGTCGTGGAATATTCGAAATGCAGGATCTCGCCGGGCCGGGCCACAGCATGGGCGCCATGGGCCGCGGCGGCGGCTTCGGCAAAGCCGGTCAGGATCAATTTAAGCTTGCCCGGATAGGTCACGATGTCGCCCGCCGCGAACAGACCCGGACGGTCCGTCGCCATGGTCGCGGGGTCGACCACGATATGACTGTCTTCCAGGTCCAGTTGCCAATCGGCGATCGGGCCAAGCTGCTGCAACATGCCGAAGAACGGCAGCAGTACATCCGCCTCAAGCCGCCGTTCGGCCCCATCCAGATCGCGGGCGATCACCGCCCGCAGGGTAGCGCCGTCGCCGACCAGACCGCCCAGTTGATAGGGAATGACCAAATCGATCCGACCCGCCGCCGCCAGTTCTTCCAGCTTGCGCACGTTGTCCGGCGCGGCGCGGAATTTGGGGCGTCGATGGACGACGGCCAGGCTTTCCGCGACCTCGGCCAGGGACAAGGCCCAATCGACGGCGCTGTCGCCGCCGCCGGCGATAACGACCCGGCGGCCTTTGAAGTCGTCAATCCGGCCGACCATGTATTTGACGCCCAGGCCCGGGCCCTGATCCTCGAAATTCTGAATCCCGTCCAATGGCGGACGGTTCGGGCCGAACGCCCCGACGCCCGCGCAGACAATCACCGCGGGCGCGCTGACCGCCGCGCCCGAAGCCGTGGTCACGCGCCAACCCTGACCATCCTGCGCCAATTCAACAACGGGGCTGCCCAGGTGATAGACCGGCTCGAACGGGGCCGCTTGTTCGACCAACTGCGCGACCAAGTCCTTGGCCGCGATTTGCGGGTGGCCGGGGATGTCATAAATCGGCTTTTCCGGGTACAGTGCGCTTAATTGGCCACCAGGCATTTCCAGGGCATCGACCACATGACACTTCAGGCCCAGCATGCCGCATTCGAACACGGCGAACAGGCCCACGGGGCCCGCGCCGATGATGATCGCATCCGTATGCTGCGGTGTTTGCCTGGACGTTTGGTCGGCCATCTGGGACACCGAAAAACTCTCCTTCGAAATTTGACCGCGGTCAATCGGCGGTCAGGGCGGCGGTCGGATCGGCCTTGTGACCGGGTTTCCTTACATGGCGGGCCGCAAGGGTCAGGTCAAGCCTTGTCCCGGCTGGGCTATTTTCGTTAAAAGAGCGCGATGGTTGCGATGGCCCATGTGAGCGAGGATCCGGCGGGTTACGCCTTGACCCTGAAAGGGGAAGACGCTGCCCTGGCCTTTGGTGCGCGGTTGGCGGCGATCTGCCGTCCCGGCGACGTGATTGCCCTGCGCGGCGGGCTGGGCATGGGCAAGACCGTGATCGCGCGCGGCTTGGTCCGCGCCCTGGCCGGTGCCGACGAAGACGTGCCGAGCCCGACCTTTACCCTGGTACAGCCCTACGACGGACCCGAGTTCACCATCCATCATTTCGACCTCTACCGTTTGAACGACCCGGAAGAAGCCTTCGAGCTGGATATCGAAGACGCCTTCGCCGAGGGCGTATCCCTGATTGAATGGCCCGAACGCCTGGGCCCCTACCTGCCCGAGCGGCGGTTGGACATTTTATTGAGCCCCGGCAGCGACGAAACGGCCCGCCGTGTCGACCTGCAAGGTCGGGGCGATTGGCCTGAACGATTGAAACAAGCAGATTTAAGCGACATTACATGACTGAACGTGACGACCTGATCGCCCGATTCCTCGAACAAAACGGTTGGGCCGATGCCGACTGCGGCCTGCTTGCGGGCGATGCTTCGTTCCGGAAGTATTTCCGCCTGATCGACGGCGACCGCCGGGCCGTGCTGATGGACGCCCCGCCCCCCAAGGAAGACGTGCGGCCCTTCGTCGCCGTTGCCCGCCATCTGAACAAGATGGGCCTGAGCGCACCCGAGGTTTATGCCGAAGACGCCGCCGCCGGGTTGTTGCTGTTGGAAGACCTGGGCGACGCTACCTATACCCGCATGCTGGCCGACGGCGCCGATGCGGAGGAACTGTACGCCGCCGCCATCGACGTGCTGATCCATATCCACGACCGCGCGCCCGAGGCGGCGATCCCCCGCGCGCTGCCGCCCTATGACGAACGCAAGCTGTTGGAAGAAGCCGCCCTGCTGGTCGACTGGTACCTGCCTGCCGTGATCGGCCAGGAATTGGACGACGACGCCCGCGAGGAATACCTGGAGCTGTGGCGCGCCCCGCTGCGCCAGGTCCTGGCCCAGCCCAAGACCCTGGTCCTGCGCGACTATCATGTCGACAATCTGATGTGGTTGCCCGACCGCGACGGCATTCGCCGCTGCGGGCTGTTGGATTTTCAGGACGCCGTCGCCGGATCGCCCGTCTACGACCTGATGTCCCTGTTGGAAGACGCCCGCCGCCCGGTCGACCCGGTGCTGACCGCGCATATGCTGGCGCGCTATCTGGCGGCCTTCCCCGACCTGGACCGCGACGCCCTGGGTGCGAGCTACGCCATTTTGGGTGCGCAGCGCCATGCCAAGGTGATCGGCATCTTCACACGCCTGTCGCACCGCGACGACAAGCCCCTGTACCTGCGCCATATCCCCCATGTCTGGAGCCTGCTGGAACATTCGCTGACCCATCCGGCGCTGGCCCCGGTCAAGGCCTGGATCGACGACGCCATTCCGGCGGACAAGCGGATCGTCCCGCCGCCGTCACAGCCCGAGGCCGCGGCATGAGCCCCGGCCCCAAAGCCCCGACGCCAAAAGCCCCGACCAGGGCCATGGTCCTGGGGGCGGGCCTGGGGACGCGCATGCGGCCGCTGACCGACAACAAACCGAAACCGCTGATCGAGGTCCAAGGACGCGCCCTGATCGACCACATGCTCGACCGGCTGGCCGAGGCCGGGGTCGAGGAAGCGGTCGTCAACACCTTCCACCTGGCCGATCAGATGGAAGCCCATTTGTCGCAGCGGTCCCACCCGCGCATCACCCTGGTCCACGAAATCGAACGCCTGGAGACCGGCGGCGGGATCAAGAACGCCCTGGATTATCTGGGCGACGCACCGTTCTTCGCCACAAACTCCGACGCCCTGTTGCTCAACGGCCCGCATCCGATCCTGCCGCGTCTGGCCGCCGCCTGGGACGACGAGAAAATGGACGCCCTGTTGCTGCTCCATTCCACGGTCGAGGCCTTTGGTTACGAAGGGCGCGGCGATTTCTGCGCCGAGCCGGATGGCCTGTTGACCCGCCGCCCGGAACTGGAACTAGCGCCCTGGCTGTACACCGGCATCCAGATCCTGCATCCGCGCCTGTTCGACGGCGCGCCCGAGGGCTCTTTCTCGCTTAACGTCCTGTACGACAAGGCGATCGAGGAAGGCCGCCTGTACGGCGTCGTTCATGACGGCGAATGGTTCGACGTCGGCACCCCGGTCGGCCTGGCCGAGGCCGAGGACTATATGTCTGAACGCTTCGCCGGACGCCGCTATCGATGACCGCCCCGGGGGACGGAACGGCACCACCCGACGGCATGCGGGTCTATACGATCCGCCCCGACCGCCCCTTCGTCGACGTTCTTGCCGAAAGCCTGTTGCAAAAGACCGGCGGTGCGCCGGAGCAGCTCGCCGACTACCGCATCCTGCTGCCGACCCGCCGTGCCATCCGCGCCTTGACCGAGGCCTTTTTGCGCCGCGCCGGCGGGCGTACGGTGCTGCTGCCCCAGTTGACGCCGCTGGGCGATCTGGACGAGGACGACCTGGCCCTGGGCGGTGAAGAAGACGCCATGGGCGGACTGGAAATCCCCCCGGCCCTGTCCGGGATGGAACGCCAGGCCCTGTTGGCGCGCCTGATCCTGGCCCGGCCCGACCGCGACGACACGCCCGATCAGGCCCTCCGCCTGGCCCAGGAACTGGGCCGCCTGATGGATCAGATCGCGACCGAGCGCCTGGACCCGGACAGCCTTCAAAACCTCATGCCGTTAAGCCACGAGCTGTCCGAACATTGGCAGATCACCCTTGAATTCCTGAAGATCGTCCTGCCCGTCTGGCCCAGCATTCTGGAAGAAAAGGGCTGCATCGACGCCACCGACCGGCGCAACCGCGCCATGGCCGCCCAGGCCGACCAATGGCGGCGGCGTCCGCCCGCGACCCCGGTGATCGCCGCCGGGTCGACCGGCTCGATCCCGGCGACGGCGGACCTGTTGGCGGTGATCGCGGCCCTGCCGCAGGGGGCGGTGATCCTGCCGGGCCTGGACCGCGAGATGAGCGACGACGCCTGGGCCGCGTTGGAGCCGCATCACCCGCAATACGGCCTGAAGCATCTGCTGGACGTCTTCGGCATGGCCCGGGCGCAGGTGCCCGACTGGTCGCCGGAAACGCTGTTCGATGCAGGCCTGTCCACGGCGCGCGGTAAACGCTTCGCCCTGTTGTCCCATACACTGCGCCCCGCCGCCGTGACCGGGGCCGCGCCCGGCGACGGCGGTCTGAACGATACCGATCTAATGGATGCCCTCAGCGGCGTCACGCGGATCGATTGCCCAACCCAGGCCGACGAGGCCACGACCGTCGCCCTGTTGCTGCGCGAAGCTTTGGAGACCCCCGGCAAGACCGCCGCCCTGGTCACGCCCGACCAGACACTTGCCCGGCGGGTGCAGGCCGAATTGGCGCGCTGGGGCATCGCCGTCGATGCCTCGGCGGGCACCCCCCTGGCCGAGACCCCGGCGGGGGCGTTCCTGCGCCTGAGCGCCGCAATGGCGGCGGAAGCCTTCGCCCCAGTGCCACTGCTGGCGGCGCTGAAACATCCCAAGGCCGCCCTGGGCCAGACCCCGGCGGCCCTGCGCAATCTGGCGCGGCGGCTGGAAACGGCCAAGGTCCTGCGCGGCATCCGCCCGGCCCCCGGCATCGCCGGATTGCGGAGCGCCCTGGATCATCTGAGCGACCGGACCGAGGGCACTGACCAACTGCACGCCCTCGCCGACCGGCTGGAGGCCGCCGCCGGGCCGTTCGTCGATTTGCTGGCGGCGCGGGAGACGGATCTGAAGGCCCTAGCCTCGGCCCATCTGCGCATGGCCGAGGCGCTGGCCGAAAGCGACGACGCGGCCGGGCCGGACCGCCTGTGGTCGGGCGAGGACGGCGACGCCGCCGCCCGCTTCATGGCCGAAATGCTGGAAGCCGCCCCCGCGTTGGGAGCCTTGCGCGGGCGGGATTACCCGGCGGTGCTGGAAACCCTGATGGCAGGCCGCGCCGTACGCCCGGCCTGGGGGGCGCATCCGCGCCTGCATATCTGGGGCCTATTGGAAGCCCGTTTGCAGCATGCCGACCTGATGATCCTGTCCGGCCTGAACGAAGGTACCTGGCCGCCCGAACCGAAGCCCAGCCCGTGGATGAGCCGCCCCATGCTGGCCGAATTCGGCCTGCCGCAACCGGAACGGCGGATCGGCCTGACAGCCCACGATTTCCAACAGGCGGTAATGGCGGGCGAGGTCGGGATGACCCGGGCCGGGCGGGGCGACGGCGCGCCCAGCGGGCCCGCGCGCGGGCTGTTGCGCCT
>DJHY01000185.1:0-2778 GCA_002433335.1 Rhodospirillaceae bacterium UBA6608
GGCGGTTGTTCGATCATTATGTGAATTAATGCATTTCTATGTCTTTTGTGTCAAAAAGTTCTAAAGTAGGTATCGCTGTGACGGGGAAGCCCCGTCCGTCGGTGCCTGAACGAAGGGTCTGGGAGGGCCGGATGTCCACGGAAACCGAAAAAAGCGGACGCTTGGCGCGCTGGTCTGAGCGGAAACTCGGGCAGGACCGAGAAGAAGCGGAAGCCGCGCCCTCGGTTCCCGCTGCGACGGAAGCGCCGCAAGAGGCCTCTGTGGTCCCGCCCGAGGATCTGGATTTGCCTGACATCGACAGCTTGACCGCTGATTCCGATTTCTCCGCCTTCATGGCTGAAGGCGTGCCCGACGAATTGAAGAACCTAGCCCTGCGTAAGCTTTGGCGCAGCGATCCGGTCTACGCAAATTTGGACGGCCTCAACGATTACGATCCTGAGCATGTGTCGTTCTTGGTTCAGGCTGCTGAGACGGCCAAGGATATGTTGGGCAAGGCATTGGCTGCGCAACCGGATGAGGCCCCGGACAAGGTCGCCGAAGCCGCAGCGGATGAAGAGCCGATCGCCGCCGCTACTGAAGACGACGAAGTGACTACCCCGGAAGACGAGGAGCCTGCGTGATGACCGCGAACTCGACACGGATGGCCCCGATGGTCAGCGACGAAGATCTGGAACGGGCCGAGGCCTATATCCTGATCGGCCATGTGTTCAAAGGCCCGCCCAGCCGGGAAACCCTGGATTTCCTGGCCGAATTCGAAGGCGACGACTCGCCGTTGGGGCAGGCCGTTGCGGCCCTGGCCACGGCGGCGCGCGCCATCGATGTCGAGGGCGGGGAGCTGGAATACGGCGCTTTATTTATTGCCGCGACCGAGAAAACGGATACCTCGCCCTATGCCGCCGTGCATCGGACCGGCTCGCATTTCGGGCAGGCGCTGATCGACTTGCGTGAGGACTTGGCCGTTCTGGGTATCGCCAAGCGCGAGGGAGAGCTTGAGCCGGAAGATCATGTCTCGGCCCTTTGCGATGTCATGGCCGGCCTTGTGTCCGGCCGGTTGGGCGGTGAAGCGGCAGGCGATCAAGCCCCGGCATTCTTCCGCAAACATCTGCTGACCTGGATGCCGACGTTCTTTGCCGCCGTCGCGGCGCGCGCGGAACAGCCGTTCTATGCGGCGGTCGCGGATTTCGCCCGTCTGTTCCTCGAAAGCGAAGCCGCACTCTATCGGTAAAGCCGCGCCGTCCCGGCGTCAGCGGGCGGAAACCCAAGCGTTATGTCGGAACGAACATGTTGCGGGGCCTCGTCCGGCTTCCGTAATATGTGTTTTGTGTCGAAATTTCCGCAAAGTGCGAAAAACGCATTTGTGGAGGTTCGTTTTGGGAGGTCGAGCGCCAAATGGCCAAGAAATCCGCATTCCGCGATGGAACGCCGTTCCAGCCGGAAGAAGCCGTCGAGTTGACCGCTTCGGCGGAGGGGCTGTGCGCGGGGCTTGACGACGAGCCGCCGCAAATTCCCGTTTCGATCACTGCCGACGGGCGCAAATGGGCCAGCGGCCGGGTCGAGGACATGACCGATTGCATCGCCGAGGAAGTGCCCGTTGCGCTGGTCTACAACGGCGTGTCGCACGCGGTGATGATGTCGACGCCGGCGGATTTGGAAGATTTCGCGCTTGGCTTTTCTCTGAGCGAAGGGATCGTCGGGAACGCGGCGGAAGTCCGCGACATTCAGTTTCAGGAAACATCCAAGGGCGTCGCCGTTCACCTTGGCATCTCTTCACGTCGCTTCGCGGCGCTGAAGGATCGGCGGCGCAATCTGGCGGGGCGTACCGGCTGCGGCTTGTGCGGTGTCGACAGCCTGGATGAAGCCGTGCGCGCGGTGCGCCCCGTACCGGGTGGCCGGACCTTTGCCGTCGAGGCAATTGTCCGCGCCCTGGACATGTTGCCCGCGATGCAGGTGATGAACGGTACCATGAAGTCGCTGCATGCGGCGGCCTGGGCCCGCGCCGACGGCACCGTCGAGATGGTTCGCGAAGACGTCGGCCGCCATAACGCAATGGACAAACTGATCGGCGCCATGGCCCGGGACAAGGTCTCGGTCGGCGACGGCTTCGTCCTGGCGACAAGTCGTTGTTCCTATGAAATGGCGCAGAAGGCGATGACCGCGGGCACGTCCCTGCTGGTCACGATTTCCGCGCCGACGGCGCTGGCCCTGCGGCTGGCCGACGATGCGGGGCTGACCGTGGTCGCCCTGGGCCGTGGCGACAGTCTGCGCGCCTATACCCATACCGAACGCCTGAGGGCGCGCGGCTGCCGGGGCGATGCCCAGGGCTGCGGCGCGTCGTCCACCAAACAATAAGCAAAACCACCAAAGCAAAGGCCCCATCAAGGCCCAAGAGCAAGACCAATCGACCGACAAACTTTTGTGCACAAACGTTTTAGGACTCGAGGAAACACAGGAGGTTTCGCCAATGCAGGACAAGTCGAAGAAGGGTGCCGACCGACGGCGCTTTCTGAAAATGGCGGGTCTTGGCGCTGCCGTGACGGGCGCGGCCATGGGCCTGTCCGGGCGCGCTGCCAAGGCATCGGCTCCCCAAAGCGGCGGCAAGCCCGCCGCCGGTTATCGGGAGACCGACCACGTTAAGCGCTACTACGCGCTGGCGCGGATGTAGTCCGCGAAAGGGAGAGAAACATGCTTATGAAAAAATCGGAAGGTTCGCCGAACAAGGCCCGGGTCTCGAAGGCCCTGGAAGCCATGTCGGCGGGCGCCGTCAACCGCCGCACATTC
>DJHY01000185.1:3073-3615 GCA_002433335.1 Rhodospirillaceae bacterium UBA6608
GCGCCGTCAACCGCCGCACATTCTTGAAGCGGTCCGGTTACGCCGCCGGGGGCGCCGCGCTGGCCGCGACGCTGCCGATCTCGATGGTTCAGAATACCGAAGTCCAAGCCGCGTCGATGGGCGGCAAGATCAAGGAAGTTCTGTCCGTCTGCACGTTCTGCGCCGTCGGCTGCACGATCAAGGCCGAGGTCAAGGACGGTCTGTGGATCGGCCAGGAGCCGGCTTTCGACAGCCCGATCAACAACGGCGGATATTGCGCCAAGGGTGCCGCGTCGCGCGAAGAAGCGATGGCCCCCCGCCGCGTGAAATATCCGATGAAGCTGGTCGACGGTCAGTGGAAGCGATTGTCCTGGGAACAGGCGATCAACGAAATCGGCGACCAGATGCTGAAGATCCGCAAGGAATCCGGCCCGGATTCCGTGTACTGGCTCGGCTCGGCCAAGGTCAGCAACGAACAGGCCTACCTGTTCCGCAAATACGCGGCCTTCTGGGGATCGAACAACGTCGATCACCAGGCTCGTATCTGTCACTCGACCACGGTC
>DJHY01000048.1:0-4179 GCA_002433335.1 Rhodospirillaceae bacterium UBA6608
AACTGCGCGCGGGGTGGGCTGGTCGATGAAAAGGCGTTGAAGGACGCCCTGGACAGCGGCCATGTCGCCGGAGCGGCAATCGACGTGTTCGAGGAAGAGCCCGCGACGGACAATGCCTTGTTCGGAATGGAACAGGTGATCTGCACGCCGCACCTGGGGGCCTCCACGGCGGAAGCCCAGGAAAAGGTCGCGGTCCAGATCGCCGAACAGATTTCCGATTATCTGTTGGACGGCGCCGTCGCCAATGCTCTGAACATGCCGTCGGTGACGGCCGAGGAAGCGCCGCGCCTGAAGCCCTACATGGCCTTGGCGAACCAACTCGGCAGTTTCGCCGGGCAGGCGACGCGTTCGGCCATTCGCGAAGTCACGATTTCCTATGAAGGCGTGTGCGGCGAGCTGAACTGCAAACCGCTGACCGCCGTGGTGCTTCAGGGATTGCTGGGGCCGACGGTCGAGGGCGTCAACATGGTCAACGCGCCGATTATCGCCAAGCAGCGCGATGTCGTGGTGCGTGAGGTTCGATCCGACAATGCGGGGTCGTTCCAAACCCGCATTCAGGTTTCGGTCACGACCGAGGATCAGACCCGGTCGATCTCCGGCACTTTGGTCCACGACCTGCCGCGCCTGACGGATATCAAGGGGATTTCCATCGACGCCAGCCTGGGGCGGCATATGCTCTACATCACCAACTATGACAAGCCGGGCCTTGTCGGGGCCCTGGGGTCGTTGTTGGGGAATGCGGGGATCAATATCGCGGCCTTTAATTTCGGGCGGTCCGAGCCGGGCGGCGATTCCATCGCCTTGCTGGAAGTCGACGAAGCGCCGCCGCCGTCCGTGGTGTCGGAAATTCAGGCTCTAGAGAACGTGGTCCTGGTCCAAGTCATGCGGTTCTGACGCATCCTGAAAAGGATGCTGCGACTGTAACAAGGTTTGAACATCGGGCCGTTATCGTGTTTCCTCAGATTGCTGAGGCGCACAACGTGCGTCTGTTGGCATAATGCCTGGAGGGACGCATGTCGCGGTTATTCTTGGCCGTTTTCGTATTGATGTCGCTGGCCGCCCAGGCGCGGGCGGAAACCGTTCGCTTGGTGTATGAGCCGGTCGAAAATCCGCCGCGCTATTACGGGACCACGGCCGAGGTGCCGAAGGACAAACCCGGCGCGACGATCGAGGTCTTTCGCGAAGTCGCCCGCCGCCTGAACGTGACATTGAAGTTCGACCGAGTGCCCTGGAAACGGGGCCTGTTCATGGTCGAAACCGGCGAGGCCGACGGCATTTTCCACGCCAGTTATAAACAAGAACGGCAGGACTACGCGGTCTATCCGGTGTTGGCGGACGGCCAATCGCCCGACGAGAGCCGCGCGGTCTTTTCGCAGGCCTATTCCTTCTATGTACGCCAAGATGCCGGTATCGCGTTCGACGGCCACCGCCTGACAGGGGCGGAAGGCCGCGCGGTCGCCGTTACGCGGGGTTATTCGATCGTGCGCGAGTTGTCGGCCCTGGGTATTCCATTCGAGGAAGAACGGACCCAGGCGTTGAATTTGACGAAATTGAAGAACGGGCGCGTTGCGGCCTACGCGGAACTTGATAACATGATCGCACCGTTCCTTTCACAGAACGGCGGTTCCGTTGCCGGAATCTCCAAGCTCACGCCCGCCCTTTCGGAAAAAGCCTATTACTTATTGTTTTCAAAGAAATTTTATAAAAAGAAGACGCGATTAGCCGATGCCTTCTGGTCCGAAATCCGCAACATCAACACCTCGCCCCTTATCGACGAGATTCTCCATCGATACCAGTAGGTCCGGTGGTGCACCGGGGCCGGGGCGCCGGGCGACTCTGGCCGGGCGGTTGTTTACGTCGATATTTTTGGCCTTTCTCGGAATTGGGTTCCTAATCACGGGCGTCCTGATCTGGGACGTGTTGCGTCGCGCCGACGAAGAGATTGCGCGCGAAATTCGGATCGTCAAAAGCGCCTTCCACGATCCGATCGCGGATCAACTTTGGGCCTATGACGAGAAAGAATTGAACGTGGTGCTGACCGCCTTGGTGCGGCTTTCTCTGGCGGAGGGGGTGGTCGTCGAAGATCCGTACAGCGGTCGTCGCCTGGGCGCGAACGGCATCACCAATTCGGGCGAGGGCTCGGGCATGGTGGTGCATTCGTTTGATATCCACTACGTCCCAAAGGGGGCGGATCGCGCCCGAAACCTGGGCCATGTCATGTTGTTGGTCCCGGCGGATCTCAATCTGACCCGGTCGTGGCCATCGATCATGCTGATCGTCGTCGCGGGGCTGCTCAAGCTGCTGTTGATTTGGTGGCTGTTTCACCACTACGCGCGCAAGCAGTTGGCCGAACCCTTGGGGCGTCTATCCGAGGCCGTGGACGAGGTCGAGCCCGGATGGCGGCCCTATCGCCAGGTTGATGCCGTGGGCCCCGCCGATGGCGAGTTGAAGCATCTGCAGGATGCCTTCAACCGGCTGATCGATCGCCTGGACAAGGCGCAGGCGGAACGCGCCGCCTATGAAGAGGAACTGCTTGGCGCGCGGGATAAATTGGAAGATGCCGTCGCCGAACGGACCCGCGAATTGGACGGTGCGCGGCGCCGCGCCGAAGAAGCCAACCATGCGAAGTCGCGGTTCCTGGCGATGATGAGCCACGAGCTGCGGACGCCGTTGAATTCGATCCTTGGGTTCTCGCAGTTCATGGTCGACGAGATCATCGGCCCGATGGCCAATGACCGGTATCGGGAATACGCCGCGGATATTCAACGTTCCGCCGGGCATTTGCTGGAGGTCATCAACGATATTCTGGATATATCCAAGGTCGAGGCCGGCGAAGCCAAGTTGGACGAGGACAATCTGAACCTCGATGAATTGGCACAGGCCGTCGCCCGCTTGTTGATGCCCCGCATCAGTGCCAAGAAGCAGGTTATGAGCATCAACATCCCTACGGACCTGCCGCACCTTCGCGGTGACGGGCGGGTTATCCGCCAGGTGCTGATGAACCTATTTTCCAACGCCAACAAGTTTACCCCCGAAGGCGGGGCGCTGACCCTGAGCGCCGGCTTGGACTATCGGGGCGGCATCCGCCTTGAAGTGTCTGATACGGGGGTCGGGATCGCGGCCAAGGACATTCCCACGGTTCTGGAGGCCTTCGGGCAGGTGCGGTCCAGCCCAACCGTGGCGCACGAAGGCACCGGGCTGGGGCTGACCCTATCCAAGCAATTGGTGGAATTGCACGGTGGCGATCTGGCCATTCAAAGCGAAGTCGGGAAGGGGACGACCGTGATCCTGCGTTTCCCCGCCGGACGGACCATTCCCGCAGTCTGACACCGAATTGTCAAATTCCGCCGCTAGCATGGCGCCCGCCGAAAGACTGCGATTGACGGCGCGCTATCAAGGAGACGGAAATGGACGGCGAGATGGACAAGGACCAGGGAAAAAGCTGGATCGAAGCGGAACTGCAAGACAGCTTCGACGAAGAATTGGAGATGGAAATCGACGACCTGCGGGTTGCCGAGGAACTCCGCGCCATCAGCGAATTCCGCCACCATTCGACCTTGGATCGCCGCAAATATTTCCACGATCTCTTGCGCCTTCAGGCCGAATTGGTCCGACTGCAGGATTGGGTGCAGGCCACCAATTACAAACTGGTCGTTCTGTTCGAAGGCCGCGATGCCGCCGGAAAGGGCGGGGTGATCAAACGAATCACCCAGCGCCTTAACCCGCGCAGTTGCCGCGTCGTCGCCTTGCCCGCGCCGACCGAGCGGGAAAAGAGCCAATGGTATTTTCAGCGCTATGTGCCGCATCTTCCGGCGGCGGGCGAGATCGTTCTGTTCGACCGGTCCTGGTACAACCGTGCCGGGGTGGAGCGGGTAATGGGCTTCGCCAACCAGGACGAAGTCGACCAATTCTTCCACGACGTGCCGGAGTTCGAGCGCATGTTGGTGCGCTCAGGTATCAAGCTGGTCAAATACTGGTTTTCCATCACCGACCAGGAACAGCAGCTACGCTTCCTGATGCGTATCCATGATCCCATGAAGCAATGGAAGCTTAGCCCCATGGACTTGCAATCCCGGGTCCGGTGGGAGGACTACACCAAGGTCAAGGAAGAGATGTTCGAACGCACGAACATCCCCGAAGCGCCCTGGCACATCGTCGAAGGCAACGACAAGAAGCGCG
>DJHY01000048.1:4469-5155 GCA_002433335.1 Rhodospirillaceae bacterium UBA6608
TCGAAGGCAACGACAAGAAGCGCGCCCGCCTGAACTGCATGGATCACTTGCTGACCCAGGTGCCCTACGGCGACGTCCATCACGATGCGGTGCACCTGCCTGACCGGGTGTTCAATCCGGAGTACGAGCGCAAGGTGCTGCCCGACGAGTTGTATGTGCCTGAAATTTACTGAGCCATCCTATTTCGGGCCGTGCGGATCGAGACGATCCGGGTGATCGGGGTCGCTGGCCAAGCTGCCGGCAACTCGGTGCCCAGGACCGCTGAAGGTCGGCAGGGGTTCGGCGCGGAGCGACCGCACCAGTCCCCATGCCATGAACAACATGATGACCGAAAACGGCAACGCTGCCGTGATTGCGGCTGTCTGCAATGCCGACAATCCCCCGGCAACCAACAAGACGGCGGCTACCAATCCTTCCTTCAGGCCCCAGATCACACGGTGGACAACCGGCGGGTTGGGATCCCCCATGGACAGGATCGTGTTGACGACCAGCGTTCCGGAATCGGACGAGGTTATGAAATAGGTGGCGATGAGAAACGTTGCGACGGCGGCGGCGATCTTGCCCAACAGGCCGGGATCGACCTTGGCCAAGGTCACGTATAGCGCGCTGGTGATATCGGCGGAGACGGCTTCGGCGATCCCGCCGTTTTCAAATAGCTCGATATAAATTGCGGTTCCGCCGAATAG